>JAJFUD010000096.1 GCA_021372585.1 bacterium | reverse complement strand
AGAAAATTTTTACCCCTGTTTTTTTGCGTTTATTTGCTTGGCTATTTTTCAAGAATACGGTATATCTGCAAAATTTGAAAATGTATCCATAGGGGAGATTCTATGTCCATAAATTATACATAACGGTAATAGAATGAAGATAAATTTGTATTTTCCTAAACCCTGTCAATGTAAGACGGCTATTGTAAAGAATGGATGCTGTTTTTACCGAATGAAATGAAAAATAAATTATTTCAATCATTTTCTAAGCATGCGTTGACATTCATTTTTTTTTGGATATTCTTATACTTATACAGATACCATACAAATAAAAGAAAAAGAATGGTACAGAATCAGAACCGAACAGCACCAGAATCCATAATACACACTTTCCCTATTCTATCCATAGTACCTTGAAAACAGAATAGAGAATTCCAACCATCAGAAATATCATTCTATGCTTATTCACAGTTTGTTGCAGTAGTTTTCTTTGTTAGTTAGTTAGTTAGTTTGTTTGTCTTCTTTTGTTTTTTTTCATTGTTTTCATGTTTGGTTTCCTGTGTTCATGGTAAAAAATTTTTTTGAGGAGGGTATTCATTTTTTTTAGAATTAACAGTTTTAAAAATGTTTACACACTCAGGCGTGAACGGAGAATACTATTTCCATTACGACAACCTTGGCAATACGGTGCTGCTGACCGATGAAGACGGTGTCCCCCAATACACCGCTCTCTACGATATCAGCAATGGGAAACGCGTCCAGGAATGGAATCCGAACAGTCTTGACTTTGCCATCAAAAGTGAAGGACAGGAAGAGAAAATCTCCTATGAAATCAGTGATATCCAGCTAACGCTCCATTATGAACTGACGGTCAGAAAATATAGTGCCATCGCGATCATTGGTAATAAAGACTGGATTGATTTGACAGTAAGCAACTGGAGAGGGGGATCATTAATCAATCCATGTTTTATGATTCTATGTGATGATAATGAAATGCTACTATGTACATGTACTTATACATGCTATGAAGTAACAACTACAGTAGATGAAAATACTGGTATAATCACAGTTAAATATACTATTAAGTCGCAAACAACTGAACAAGAAGTTGGTGGGTGTACTCGCAAACCTAACCAAGATGGACTTGATTGTAGATATAGAGCTGAATGTGAATGTAAACCAAAAAGTACACCTTTTTAATAATAAGTATTGAGAGAGGAATAAAATGAGAAATAGATTTATTGAAATATTAGTAGTGTTTTTATGTCTAATAACAATAAGTAATTGTAGTAATAGCTCAAGAAATGTATCGAATCAAACAAACAAAACTTTAATACCAGATAAACTTGAAGATTTTTATACTGATGATCCTATTCAGATCGAACCACATAAGATTATTAATAATCAAAAACAACAAACTGTCCATTTTCAGTATTTACTATCCAACTTTACAAATACCGAGGTAAAGATTAGTCCAAGAGAAGCTTTTCAGGTTATGACAAATAAAAATGTAGAGCTACCCATCTCGTTAATTAGCATTAGTCCTCGAGAAGAAGAAAACTATCAAGAGTTTAATGATCAAGCAATCGAATTAACCGCAAACGGTGCTATTTATATTAGAATCACAATAGAAAAGATCGATTATAATGACTTTGACTCATTGAAAGTAAGCTTTAAAAGCCCTTTATCAGATGAGAGTGTGCACTTTAGTTATGTTGTTAAATAAGCTTCTTAGAGGGGATGATATTGACCAACCAACTCATCTAAAGCTACGAGGTGTTATTCATTGATAAAGTTCATCCTTCATTCCCAACCACCGCATTTCCATGGGAATGCGGTGGTTGGGAATCCTTGTGTTGTTTTTATTGGATGGTTTTGGTGAGTTCCTTCTGCATGGCAGAATCGTATAGCGTGATCACTATTTTCCATCCCTTAAATAACTCTTCTTTTTCGGGTGTGGGTGTCTCTCCATGAACCACCATGCCCGAATACCCAAGGCAACATAACAGGAACAGAATACCTATTTTCTTGCTAATTCTGATTTTATCATTCTCCTTACTGAGTTTTATCTCGCAAAACTCAGGATTTTTTTCGTACTGTTGCCTGCCTTATCAATACTTGCCAGAATAACAGTTTCTATATCCACTTCCGGAATCAAGACAATTTGAAACGTACCGTTTGCATCAGGTGTATAGGTTTTATCGAGCAGTGTCAGCTGAACACCGGGTTCTGTTTTACCGGTGATGAGCCATTCTGCAGGATTATCGGGATTCTGTTCCATGAAAGCTTCTAAATCAGGCGGGATCGTATCCAACATAATGGTTCTCTCAAGAGAGCTAATCCGTCCATCTTTCGATTTTGCGATAATGGAGAATTGGTTAGCTTCTTCGCGTAACTTAACCCCATGCCTGAAACCGCCTCTGCTGTCGGTCAGAATCTCCAGCCCATTAATAAAAACACTGACTAAAGGATCACTGCTTCCAATGAATGTAAATCGGTTCTGGTTGGTAATCCATACGGGATCTTTCAGGTTAAGTGTGAGGGGCAGAGGGGGAGGCGACTGAATCATGACAGTGACATCAATGATCTTTCGACCAAAGTTCGTCTCTATGATTAGATTTGCGTCATGTTTCCCATCTTCCATACTTGTTGTGTCGAGAATAGCAAAAAAAGTTTGAAAATTCCCCTGAATCAGATCAGGTTTCGGGGTAAGCCATCCGGCATCGCTGGTAATGGTACCGGTTAATGTCTCCAGGCCGGTGTACAGCACACGAAACGAGGCTTGTTTCTTTACTCCCTTCTCAAGGGTTTGAAAATTGAGCGAAGAAGGTTCGGTGAGTAACAAAGGTTTCGCATCAAGAGAAAAACAGTAGAGGACATCTCCGGAAACAAATACTTCCCTGCCTGATACCACCGGTATGCCCCCATAGTTACCAATCTTGTACCGATACTGGATAGAACCGTCCTCCTTGGAGATACACAACAGCATGCCATCGTATAAACAGGTGAAAAGGTAGTTTCGGGTGGCGGTGAGTTCTGTATAGAAAGAAAACCGATCGTAGGTTTTGGTCCAATAGATTTTCTCCATCAAATAATCAATGCAAAATATCTTTCCGGTAAACGAATTGATATAGATTGCATCCTGAGCAAGCGTTGGCGAGAAGGAGCCAAAGTTCTCATTCTCAATGTGCATGGTTTTCTCTACTTTTCCGGTTTTTGCCAGGATTTTTAGTAACCAGGCTTCCGGTTTATTGGCTCCGGAACCGGGACCGCCCCCTCCCGGTGGTCTTCCCCCGCCCCCTCCGGGTGGTCCGCCGCCTCCCCCTGGAGGTCCTCCACCGCCCATACGCATCCCGGGATTTTCCATGATATAAATGTAACCATCCTTTATAGCCGGGGTACCGAATGTACGGTTCTCATCTGTGGGCGATTCCGTCCAGATCTGCGAACCTTTTACGGGATCAAACGCAAATAATTTGGGTGCCATCTGCACTTGTGCATTACGATCCATCTTCATTCCAGTCAGAAGCACAACGTCTTGATCCATCGTGATATACGCACTGGTCATACCAAAAGCGTACTCCTCCGTCTGTGCATCGAATACCACCGTTCCATCAGCAGTGTTCAGGCAATAGAGATGACCTCCCTGGGTTTTCGTGAAATTGGTGTCGAACAATCCGATAGCCACATACACTCTGTCTAAGAATACCACTGGCGCCGTCATCATCATGGTCGTGTATTTAGTTTCCCAGACCTTTTTTCCCGTCTGCAAATCCAACGCGGTTAACAACGTGCTCATATCCCTGGCTTCCCCGCGGGATCTTGTAAAGGTAGGTCCTGAAGAAATAAAAACCATCGTTTCGGAAGAATCCATTCCAATGACATTCCGATTTTTGGCTACCTGTACCTTATAATTGAGAGCACTATCCGTCCGTTTTAAAGAGTACAACATGCCAGTCCTGTCAAGAAAATAAAGGTTTTCTCCCCAAACTTGGATGGGCTCGATATAATCTCCGCCAAAAAAGTAGCGCCACTGCATGCCTAAGGTTCGATCCATTTTCTGGTCAACAAATCCTGTATGACCGGGGTTGCCCTTATATCCATGCCAACCCGTCTCGGAACCGGCGGCTTTCATTGGGTTGCCCGGTATCCAGGTTACTATGATGAAAAAACAGAGGAGGCTAAGAAGAATTTTTTTCATGGTGAGACCGCCTTTAAAAAGACTTCCTGTTCCAATGCATCCTTGTAAATGACATAAAACCTGACGGAGTCATTTTCTTTTGGAGAGATATTGATGGTTACCTCGCCACGGGCATTGGTGATAAAAGTCTTTGCATAATCGGAATAGCTTACCGAGACAGTTGCATCCTGAACCGGCGCATTCGTCCCTTTTTCTGTTACTTGGATGATAAGTTCATTGTTATACCCCGCCAATAGCTTATTCCCAGCTGGAAAAGTGATCTGTAACGCCCTGACCGAATCAAACGAAGTAGCCAGGTCGATCGCATATTGACCGGGTCCGTCGAACAAAGGTTCTTTACGGTCATATAGTTGATTATCACTCGTATATAAAAGGTGGGCAATACTCTCCCCGACACCGGTAGGGGTGAATACAATATCCGTAGAATTTTCAACTCCATACGATCCAATCGCACCATACACATAAGACTCCGAAGTGTTGCCCTGTAACCGGATATACCCTTTTGTTATAGGCAAATCGCGGTTGTCAGCCGGTTGGATGATAAAATGTATTGAATTCGGAACAGCGTAAACCAAATCATAATTCATCGCGCTTAACAAGTCTCTCCTGAAGGCAAACTTCGTTTCAGAGTCTTGTATGGTCAGCCTGGGGGGAGAGATCACCCTGTCAATCTCGGGAAAAGCATCCCAATCCAGACAGAAGACACCATCTGAAAGACCATACCCGGTCAGATTATCCCACACTTTTCGATACCGTCTCCTGATAGTCAGGGGGTCATCTGCGTAACCGGGTGGAGAGCCTACTATATCACCCGTGATTTCACTGTCGGTAAAATAATTTCCTCCGACCAGCACCCCGAAATGACAGACATCCTCTGCAAACAGAATCACCCGGGCGATACCATCCGGGCCAATTTGCAGGGAGTCCTCCCGGGTCAGTTTTTTATCATCGTTGATGTCTGGAAACAAATACACGCCTTCCCGGGGAGAGTTATAGATACTGCCGAATCCCCAACCGTTCCGTAACAGTAATGTCGGGTTCGGTTCAATCTTCCCGGTTTTGGAGAATAAACCATCTTCATACTGGATATTGGTGGTGTTATAAAAAATCTCTTTTTCAGGGCCAAATCCGGCGACAGAAAAAATCAGCGAGTAAGACAATTCTATTCTCTCCTGGGTGCCTGGGTACATCAAATGCAGGTAATAGGGAGAGGGTATCTCTTTAAACTCTAACGACAAGTCAAAACTACCCGGTTTGGAGGTGTAGGGTGTAAAATGACCGGAGTGGACGATCTCGTCTTTCTCATCAGGATTTCGGTAGGGATTCTTAATATCGACTCCCTTGATCAATTGACCTTGGGCGTTATACGCTTTTATCTGCATGACATAGATCCTGTTCACACCGGCGGTCATAACAAAATCCGGATCACTGATACTCATCATTCCCAGCATTCGATTCCCTTGAATGTCCATAGGAGAAATCTGAAATTCCACAGAGGGATTGACTACCCGTACCCAGGTTCTCCCCATATGCAAATGATCCGGCGAATAGACTCTGACTTCAAAAAGCCCCTCATCATTGGCGCAGAAATTCTTAAAGCTGTATTTCCCTTCAGAGCTTTTGGAAAAATCCACCTGAATCGGAGCAAAATTCTTCCTTGCTTTGGAATACATATCGGTATTGTTGTCATACCCCAGGTCAACGTTGTGTAAATCCGTTCTGGTCCAGTAATACTGTGGCAGCGGCTCGATTGGGGAATCATTAAACAGGTGCTGGTGAATATCTTCAGTGTACACATTCGATTCCCCCTGTGGATCCATGACACCGAACTGGAAATCCATCGGCTTCCCTGTGGAATCCAGAACAGTAAAGGTCAGCGGGGTCGTTTTATCGATCAGTTCCGGAATACAGCCGGCGGTGAGAGGGGAAGGGTAGGTGTCCACGAGTAAATCCTCACTTGGCTGCATCAGAATTCTTTTCTCCCCAGCCAGGTACACCTCGTGTGACTGCCGTCTGTACAAAGGGGTGAAAGCCCGGTCGTTATTGTCATCGTAAAATTTATACGCGGTGATATACACAGGGCACTCTTCATCACTGGAGATAATGTGATCCGAACCGCGACCGAAACTTTTTCCGGTCCTCCTGCCGAAATCGGAGCCGAATTGAGTGACCTGCGTATTGGACGCAGCTGTCAGCTCTAACGGATAAACACCATTGTCCACATTGAAGGTTCTGGCATCATAAATACCGCCTTTCCAAGTATTGGTCGCCAGGTCATACGTACCGATGATCTCTGTCTCAAAATCACCGAAGGAGATCTTCCCGTCCAAATCCAGATCAGAAAACTCATTGTTATTCATATTGATTCTGCCATCACCGGCACCCATCTCGATCGGATCCATGAGCATAGAAGCGTACATGCGGATACCCCTGTCCTGCCAGAGATAGACAAAAGCGCTGTTACAATAGGTTGAATCCTGTGGGTCTTCGTATTCTCTCAGGACAGGTTTTAACGAATGATCCGTATTCATCTCGATTGCATTGGGAACATTCTCCACACTCAGTCCATGTACCCGTATTCCTGGTTCAGGGGTGCTGGCGCAACAGTCTCCTAATTCAACCTGTGTACCGTCAGCCAGATGTATCACAATATGCAGGCGCCCTCCACCGGTTGGGATTATTTCCGGAATTTTAAAGACATAAGGAAAACCCGTAAAATCAAGGATCCTGGTTCTTACCAGCAGTGGATTATAATCAAGGGGGCTGAAAAACATCTCGTTCCTGCCAAAACCGATCCGCCCTGTCCAATCTTCTCCGATGCTCTGGTACCATTTAGAAATACCACGGTCAATCACTACTTTTCCGGAATAATCATAGGTAATGGGGTAACCGGTTTCCGGTACTACAGAACCATCCTCAAATTTGATGATTTTCGTCGTTTTCATCGGTCCTTCCACGATAATCTTATCGACACGCAAATAACTTGGTGCTTCCTCATCAAACCGGTAATACTCCCCGCTTTTGTTCTGTAGGGTAAAATAAAAACTATAATCGGTCATCGGGCTATTTTCTGACCCCAATTTTCGAAAAGCGGAGAAGGGATCTGTCACGGCTGTAATGGAGGGATAGGCGTTATACCCCATCATACCGCTTCTTCGAAACAACTGGTTACCCCCTCCGCGAAAACCGGTTCTGCCGACATTCGCCTGACCGGCCGGGTAGGCGATAAAATCCCGCTCAAAATCCATCAGAATCGGATTATAGGGAGAAGCCAGAATCGGGGAATCCAAAGAAGATAAGGGATCGTCTCCGGCGGTATAGTTGACCTCTGAATACTGTAAAGCATGGTCTACAATGGCTAAGTTCGTAAAATTGACATCCTCGATTTTGGGAGTTTTGAACCGATAAAATCCTCGGTATTGAATGGAACCGTAGGGCGCGCCAATGAAATCAGGGGGGTGTTGAACCGTATGATTATAATCGTACTGCACGGAGGTCATAATCAACCTGAAAGAGATAGTCTGTTCCCCAACCAAAGGCAGCAGCAGCATCGGAAAATCCCCGCCCGGGTCACCCTCGCTCAGTGAATCATAAGAAGAGAGCATCACATTGACGCCAAATGTCTCCACTACTCCTTCCAGAAGCGTCACTGGTGGGTTTTCAGAAATGACATGGGAGGCGTTATCAAAACACCCTAAGGCGTCATTTCGGGTTATCCAGTTATAACCGAGCCAGTCATCCTGGTCCAGGTAAAATTTTTCAGAGCAATCCAGGTTTTTCCAGATCGGTATTTCATTCATCACAATAGGCTGATTGGCAATGGTATCACCAAAATTCAGGATGCCTTGAGGCGCTTTGTCATTCCATAAAAAGATAAAATACGTGCGGTCAGAATTCACCTGAATGATAAAATGCTGCAACACATTCGGTTGAGTGCTAAGGTACCCAGAAGTGGTCGCATAATATTCGATTCCAGCTCCATGAGCATTATAATTCGCAACCAGTTCGTTACCGGGATAAGAAGCCAACACGCTGTACGGATCGTTCACATCATCAGGATTATCAAAATCTATGCATTTCGCCCATATATTAGGAAATCGTGAATCGAAAGTAGAGATACATTTTTTGGAAGGCTGAATCAACAGATCTTCGGGATAGACATTCTCTTCCATAAGCGTAAAGGCATCTGGAAAGTAGTCTTTTGGCAATATAGATGAATATTTCTTTTCTCTGCTATCATAAAACGGCTCATAAAAATAACTTTTCATGACCTCGTCTTCTAAAATCGGCAGTTGAAGTGCATAACCGCCTTCGTCCTTCCAAACCAGAATACTCAGCGGAAACTCTGCTCCTTTTTCGGAATAGCTTCCCAGATAAGGAGTCAGGCTAACTGTAACGCTGTTCTGGTAAGGTCCATTCATTTCCTGTCGGAATAAGGTATGTTGGGTCTCATCTGACCGTTTCGCAGGACCGTCAATCACTAACCAGACTCTTTGACCTTTCAGAATAGGCTCTTCAAATTGAATAGTCAGGGTAGTGGTCAACTCTACTTTTAATGGAGAACTTTTTGTAATGGTTACCGGAGTAATGCCTTTTAATACCGGTGTGTCAAGGTTACGGAAATTACCGCTCAAATGATGAGATAATCCCCACACTTTTGATTGTCGGTAATAAAAAGAGCAGGGAGAGACCACCGTGCCTTTAGAGTATTGAATACTTTCCAGCATCACATCAGTCAGGCGAAAATCATTCGCTTCCACCCAGCCTGGGTGCACGGACAACGTTCCCTTTTTATAAAGAGGCTCCCCGATATCCAGGTCATGGTTGTTGGATAAATCAGAATTCGTAAGGTGCCGGTCGATGAAACGAACGTCCGGTGGACAATTCAGGAGAGGAAACAGCACATCAGCGTCTCCGGCAGAGACAACAGTGCCTTTCAGGTAGGCAATATTCAGCACATCGGTCACCTGCACATCGGTTAACCTTTCATCCCCCTCGCTGACAGACATGGTGTCATCCAGATCACGGTAGAGAGGTGAATTTACTCCGATGCCTGTACCATTTAGATCATAATAGCGAACCCTATTCGGCAGGGTGGTTAAGGTTAAATTGCAATCCAGGTCACCGCTTTGGCTGTATTGCCCCCAAATCTCTTCCGACTCTCCATTCAACAAATAATCATCGGAGAGATTACGCGGAATTGCGGTACGGTAAGTTTGGTTTGCCATTTTGTTATTCACGCCATTATCCAGAAACCATTCGAAACCGAGATATCCAGCCCATAAAGGGGTAACATTCTGAATATAACTGATCTGAATATACGGCTTTTCGTCCACTACCACACCTTGTGCCAGAGAGGTGGATGCGGTTTTCATGCCTACGGAAGCGGAGGAAGCAGTCACACTTAGATTCAGGTCATGCACCAACTCATGGTAGTTGGTTTCCAGTGCGTAATGCCGGTTGGTTTTGGTGAAGGCTAATTCTGTCAGGATAAGCGCATCCTGAGTAGAGAAGCCAAAATCTTTGGGTAAACCGTTCTTCGGGATTACCTTACCATTGACGGGCGTCAAACGGATAACGCCAGGATGAACTATCGCTTCCGTATGATCCGTTCGGTAAATAAATTCCGGTTCAAATTCCATTCCAAGCCTGCGTGTATTCGTATAAACACCATCAAAAGGGAAAAAGTCATAATGTTGTTCGTTTGATTGAAACCCGTTCAGATGATACCCGATATCTTTATCTCCTGCCTGCACCACTGTGTTTGGAGCATAACCGGTATCCGTGCCCGGTATGATCACAGGACTTAGCCTTGTGTCGCCTGCTTCTACGGTTGAATGGGGAAGACTGGTTCGATATACCCATTCAAAAGCATCAAACCGGCCATTCACCATACTACTCTCGACATATTTTTCTGAAGACAGAAACGAGATTAATGGCAATCCAAGATCCCAATCACCCTCCTGAACCAAAGAGTTCTCCAAAAAATCCTCCCGGTCCAGCCAACCCAATAAAAACCGCCTTCCGTGATATTGCAACACAATGGTGCTGTCAGAGAGTAAGTCCTGCAAAGAATAAGGTCCTTGCGTGTTATTGCCGGTAAAGGGATCCACAGAAAAACGGGTCCTGCCTTCCAGTTGGTTAGCTTGCTGGCAATTTCCAGTAATAAAGAGCGGATTGGTTGGATCCTGTGACGCATCATAATGGGGATTATGAAACCTTCCGTCGGGATCTGCCCATATACAACCTAAACTGTCCAATACAAAATACAGCTTCTCTTGGTTATCAGATCCGCCATCATCAGCATTGACAGTAACATACACGATGGTGTAAAAAACAGGGCTGGTTGCTGATCCGTTTAAAGTTTTTGTCATGGGATAGTCAGCTCTTCCCCAACAGGTTTCATCAGTCGCTTGCCAAGGAAATTGCCTGTCTCTTTTCAGAGCTGATCCGTCATAGTCTTGGCCAACGGGATACCAATGCATAACAGCCATGAGGTTTGTTTGTGTATTTTTCGCCTGCACGGATGAAACAACGAGAGGAAGGTGACACACCGATTGAATGATAGCCAGTACGGCTACAAGGCTCACCCACCTGAGTCGGCTGTTACGTTTCTGTTGTTTTACCATTTATTCTTCTCCTAGTCAGTTTTTTCTGTTCTTTTTCCTATTGAAATTATATGCTTTTCATGCCAGAGTTCTCTTACAAAATTGTGGCAACATTGCGGCAAAATAACAACATCTCTATGCGGCTGTAAAATAAAAGGTGAATGCTGAACCTTCGGACGAACTATGGACCTCAATGGTTCCCTGATGCTGGTCTACTATAGTCTTCACAATGGAAAGACCAATACCATGGTTACCTCTATGACCTTTGAAGAACCTATCAAATATATGAGGAAGCTCTTCCGGCGTGATGCCTTCTCCATCATCCTGAATGGTTACTTGAATGGTTTTATCAGAATGTAAACAAGTGACATGAATCGTCTGCTTAGCATATCGAATAGCATTGGATAGCACATTCGAAAAAGCTCTGCTCAATCTCTTTTCATCGCAAAGCATCATCAAAGGTTTCTTGTCGAAAGAACAAATAAACTGAATGTTTTGATTATTAGCGATCGTACGTTGCCTTTCAATGCAATTGGATAAAAACTCCCTGATATCATGCGCTTCTAGTGATATCTGAGCTTTTGTGCTGTCCAGATAAGAAAAGTATAACAAACCGTCCACCATCTCACTGAGTCGATCGGTTTCAGAAATAATAATCCGGCTGGCTTTGGCATTATCCATCACTTGGTATTCGATCGCTTCTGCATTGCTTTTTATAGATTGCAAAGGCGTTCTGAGCTCATGGGAAACATTCTGAAAGAAGACTTTCTGTTCGTGGTCATATTGAGCCAGCTGCTTGGCTGCTGTATTCATACTATCGGATAAAGTGGATAATTCAAGATCTTGATAACTGGCTTCACTGGTTTGAAAGTTCCCATGCCCTATTCGGTCAGCGAAACTGGTAAGTTCTTTGATTGGTTTGGTGATAATGACTGAAAGCAGAATGGCCAATCCAATCGACAAAACAAGGGCTAATAATAAGACTAACAGTAATACAATATTAATTCTGTGAGAAAAATTGGTGATGGAAGTCATATCAATGCAGTAAAGCAAATAAGTTTGCTCGTTATTCTGTTTTCCAGCGATTTTTAATGAGATAAAATAATACTCTCTATCAGACACGCGCATCCTCATGATTTCTTCATTATTCAGATTCACAGGTTGCTTTTTTAATTGAGCCGTTATCTCCATCAGATCATTGTATTCCCGAATAAAAAGTCTGCTGTTATCGGGGAATAGCAAATCAAACGCTTCGTTGACTATCAACACTTCTGCCCTGCCAAAGGAACCTCTTGGTATTTTTCTCTGTTCTTCGGTCTGTCCCGGTTCTTTTACAGGAGGAGGCGGATTGGGAGGAAATACAAACCTCGCGGGACTTTACTAAGAGAAGTGCATATTTACCCCTCTTTGATTTGATGGAATGGGTTTTTGAATCACTTGTCAGTGTATACACCAACTGATTCATTCCAAGGGAGGGGATATCGGGCAGGATTCTTGGGGAAATAGCAGAGTAAACATTTGTTGAGTCTCTTTGTCCTGCTCATCAATACTTTCCACATATTCCTCT
>JAJFUD010000095.1 GCA_021372585.1 bacterium | reverse complement strand
GTTTATGATTTTGGCTGGTGGCGATACCTACGGGGCCACACCCGTTCCCATTCCGAACACGGAAGTTAAGCCCGTAAAGGCCGATGGTACTAGTGTGCGAAAGCTGCTGGGAGAGTAGGAAGCTGCCAGCCTTTATTAATTAAACCTACATATAGATAATTCACAAGATCTTCAAACGAAAGATCTATTTTTTTATTTCTTTAGATCAGATTTTTCGAAATTCCTGTTTCTTACGATCTTAACCCTTTCATTTATACATTTCTTATGTTTTTCTATTTATCCAATTTTGTATTGGATTTTTTTCATTTTCCCACCATAAGGAGGTTGGTTTGAAAAAAGAAAATCACAAAAAAAAGAGGTATGCCGCTTTTACTTTAATCGAGCTCTTGATCACGATCGGTATTATTATTATTTTAATTGGTGTTTCCACCCCACAAGTTTTAAGCTATATCAATCGAACAAAAATGACGCGTGCTCAAATGGATATGAATAATGTGAAGACATCATTATTAGCTTTTTTTCATGATTGGGGTGAGTATCCCGCAACATTAGATGAACTGACCATTGATTCAACCAACACAGTCAATGCCGCCGCCAAATTTACTATTAACGGCTTAGAAGGTCCCATTGAATATATGAAAATCATACCATCAGATATTTTTATAGGTCAAAACACCCCTCAAGCTTATTCTTATGCTGTCAACACAAGCAAAGATGCTTTTGTGATGTGGAGTAACGGTCCAAATCACACAGGATTAACTACTCCTGCTTACAATACTGAAACTAAACTATTCGACTTACCCGCCAAAGACACTGATGATATTATCGTACAACCCTAGTTACAAAGCTTTTACCTATATTGAAGTATCCTTTACTCTGTTAGTAATTGCTATTATGATTCAATCAATGTCGTATTGTCATACAGTTTTTACCAGGCAAATTACAAAAGCTCAGGTAAGAGAGAGGTTATTTTCCATTGCAGAGAATTTATCTCAGTCGATAATGGTTTTTTCTCTGGAAAGTGATTATGGCGCATTATTTCATCAAGATAATCTTTCCCCTTTTCAGTTTCAAAATGATCTTGAATGTACTTATCCAATCAATCTTGAAGATTTTTACAGTTTGTTTTTAA
This sequence comes from bacterium, assembly GCA_021372585.1. Classification (GTDB taxonomy): domain Bacteria; phylum Caldisericota; class Caldisericia; order UBA6126; family UBA6126; genus UBA6126. Next base: position 27,190 of record JAJFUD010000095.1, on the reverse strand, counting down.
TTGATTCGGACGAATTTGGCAGCGAAGACACATCTTTACAAGTAATTTGCGCAAAAAAGGAGATAACACTCACCAGCAAGATTGTTTTTCAATACATACTCTATATCTATCAAAATCAGGGTAGCGAGATTAATTATGGATATTCCACATTTTGTCAGACTGAAAATTAATCTATCGGCTTTTACGCTGATAGAAACAATGATTTCTGCTGGTTTGTTAGTATTGCTTATTTTTCCATTTTACCTTTTAACGAATCAAACTTTTCATACGATAAACGCTGTAAGATTAAAATCAGAAAATTCACTCAACATCAAGTTTGTTTTAAATTCTATACAGGAAGAGCTAAACAATATTACTTTTGTAGAGAGCGATTTTCAACCAAAAAATCTGATGGATTCCAACTTGTTATTATTCAGGCACACAGATGGGAAGATTATTCGTTATTATAAAGTGGGAGAAGAACTAGTTAAGGATTTCAACTATGTTGGATACAATGCGATCACTCCTAAAATCATCCAACTTTTTCAGGTAAGACGAACTGATTATCCGAACTATATGTGCATATTAATTACTATACAGGATAAGGAAGGATATGTATACCAAAGAAAAATCACCAAAAAAATTCCATTCTAAAGGATTTGTGTACCCCTATGTTTTGCTGATCGTATGTTTATGTTTAATCATTGTAACCACTTCAGTAAAGCAAACTCAGCTCTTATTACTAAATACTGATAAAACGATCCATTTTCAACTAAACAGAGATGCTCAACAGTATATAAAAACCATTCTGGAAGCCAAACTGAGCGAAAAATCCTGGACAGCTTTTTTGAGTTGGGTCAATGAAAATTCAGCAATAAATGGAGACCTTAACGGTGATGGCACTTTTGATTCATTTTATTTACTTACTTATTTTGGCATGAATGGATCAGCAGCTGAAATTGGTGTTTGTCATTATCTTGTAAAACCTGAATATTGGGGAATTTCTGTCTTTCCCATCACTACCATCCCTCTTGAGACAAATATGAGTAAAAAGATCAAAGTTCTTCCAAACCGGTTTTGTATCTCTCCTAAAATAGGGCTGTTGTATCGAATTATGCCTTCTACATACTCTATCTCATCTTATAAAAAGATAGCCATTCTACATAATATCGAATGATAACCATCCATTTTTCAAGTCAATGGTGGATTGTAGCGGTAGTATTATTGTTTTCTGTGTGGTTTGTCTATCAGGATTTGATATCTTTGTCTATTGATCATGTCAGTGTCATGGTTTTTTTGGTGGTTGCTATGTTCATAAGGGGTATTGGGCAGTTACAAGGATGGTTTGAGTTATTTTGGCTACCTGGTACATTGGCTACGTATCTCGTGATATGTGTTTGTATTGGCTTCTTATGTTTTAAAAAATGGATGGGGTGGGGAGACTTCATCGTGATAGCAGGTTTGCTACTGACGTTAAGACAAAAGGATATGATTGAAATGATCAATTTTAGTTTTGTTCTTGCAAGCGTATTTGCAGTAGTGATGTTAATTTTTAACCGAATCGACCGGAAATCTCCCCTTCCCTTCCTTCCGTTTCTATGTATGAGTTATTTTATGATCATTATCTGTGATTTTTGTATCGTTCAATGAAACTGAAGAGTTTTTCTCTCATTGAAGTAATCATCTGGTGTGGCATGGTTACAATCTTATTTTGGTTGCTTTTAAATCCGGTTTTAGCATTGATCGATCAGACATACCTGATACAAGAAGCACAAACAGTTACTCAGGATATTGACTTTGTTCGGAGCTTATCCCGGCTTCAATCTGAAAAGTTAAAAATGGAATGGTTTGGGTCGCAGAATCGATATCGTTTTGAGATATCTCAGGGTGGAATGGGAAAAATCGGTCAATATATTGAAAGAAACTTCAACTCAAAAGTAGGATTCCCCTATTATTTTTCTATTAATTCTGTGAGTTATGTGGATGAAAACGGAACCACCAAAACAGGTTCCATCAACTTTGGCACCACCTCCTCCGATTCTTATGGTACGCTGGTGTTTGACTCTACCGGAACGCCAAGCCAGGGTGGACATGTTGTGTTGATGATTCGTAACACAAAAAGAGCATTGGCAATCATTGTTAAACCTGTTACCGGTAGGACTAGAATAGGAAAAGTACACTTTATTCATCCTTAAGAAAAATGGGGTACTAGAAAGATAAATTCTTGCTATAATGAAATATTAGGTATGTAATAGTATTGGATAGTATTATTGCTGTGTCGGGAGGATGATTATGCAAAAGTTATCTGGAAGCCGTATCGTGATGATTTTTACGGTTTTACTCTTCCTTCTTTTTGGCTTTGCCAGCTTGTCCCCGGTCGTTAGACTGTTTTATTCCGAAGCAAAACCTTATAAGTTTTTTGGGTATGAATTTAGATCCACGTTTGATCCGATCAAAATTGCTTCAGTACATGAAGTGGAGTTAAAAACAGACCAGATCCTTACTGCCAAGAGCTTTAAAGTCGTCCTGGATCTTCCCTATTCCGGACCGGAAAAAGTACGTCAAAATATTTACGGGATTATTGTCAATGACAATGGAGAGATCAAGGCTTACAGCACTGTTTGTCCGCATTTAAACTGTTCTGTAAAATGGGAAGAAGAGAAGGTAGATGATCAAAAACTTTGGTGCAATTGCCATAATGGTGCTTTTAATCCTAAAACGGGAAATGTGACTGCAGGTCCTCCTCCAAAGCCATTAACAAGATTTGTAATAGAAACCAGGGAAGATGATGTATTCTTATTGGATATAGGTGGTGCATAATGTCGGACATTCAGAACAAAGATCCGTTTTATCAGATGAATCCCGCCTATTTCTTTGGCGGATTAACGTTCCTGTTCTTCGTGGTTCAATTGTTTACAGGTGTTTTTTTGTACATGAATTTTATCCCCACGGTTCAAAAAGCCTATAACTCACTCTTATACATCACCAATATACTTCCTTATGGCGTTTATGTCAGAACTTGTCATCGTTATGCTGCAATAGGGATGATCATTATGTGCCTGCTTCATATGATCAGAATGGTCACTACCAACCGCATCACTAAACCGAGACATGTCGGATGGATCACTGGAGTGGTGCTTTTATTCGTTACCATTGCGACTACTTTATCGGGTATATTAACTTCATATGACGGAATGCCTCAAGCTTATATGAATGCTATCGCCGTTTTATTCGAAATCGGAAAAAGAGAATATCAAAAAGTGCTTTCCTTTATGTTTGGTTTTCATATTTTCTTGCCCACAGTGGTATTTATATTTTTAATCATCCATTTTTCACGAATTGCCAGACCCAAAATTTTTCCTCCCTTGGCTCTCAGTTTATTCACATTGGGAGTGTTAATGACGGTAACGGGTTTATTCCCGATTTCTGAGATGGCTGCAAAAGCAAATGTGCCTGCTACTCTACCAGTGCCTTTAATGACTTGGGTCATTATTATAGCTGTTCTGGCTGTCATTTTACTTCTCTTGTCTTTTCTGCCGATGTTTTTAAAAAGACCAGCTCCCGTTGCCATTGTGGATGAGAGCCGTTGCACCGGCTGTATGTACTGTGCTGATGTTTGCCCGAAGAAAGCGATTGAGCTGAAGGAGAAAATTGTCTCCGGACAAAAAACGGGAATCGCTTTTGTCATTGCAAGAAAATGCCAGGGGTGCGGCGTGTGTGCTGGCGCCTGCAGAAATGCCTCCATTCAGCTGGAAGGTTCAGAAGACAATATATTGGTTGAGGAGGTATACCAAGCATGGCTTCAAACGAATTAGTTTTTCTTTTTTTATGCAAATCTTTAAAACGAAAGCGGTTAATCAAGATTATAGAAAATGATTTTCCATCGATAAAGGTTATTGATATCCCTTGTATCGGAAGGTTTAATCCAATACTGGCCTTCAAGATGATCACTGCAGGGGCAAAAGGTGTACTGCTGCTTGGTTGCGATCCTGGAGACTGCCATTACAGGGAAGGCAATCTGATTTCAGAGCGAAGAATAGCCGTGGCAAAAGAGACTCTTCACGCTTTTGGCATCCAAGAATCCAGACTGCAAGCTATTTGGTATAATCCCGGAAAAGACAAACAGATATTGCATGATATCAAGAAATTCCTGCTGGATATCGCCTCCTTACCTGTCATCAATTTGAAAACGACTCAGAAGAAGGAGGGCTAATATGGTTAATTGGACAAAAATCACTGATGCAACCAGACATTACTTAAAGCAAGTCTTTCAATCTGATGACTTGATTCTGTCTTACACTGATTCTCATACGCCCGGGATGATGACTCCGGTAGTGATCAGGAAAGCGGAGGATATCGACTCCATCATCCTGAATCCGATTTGCACCCAGAACCTGGCAGTGTACCTTTCAGAATTTTTTCAAAATGATATTCAAACCGGTAAGCCGGTGAAAGGAAAATGGTATATCACCGTTAAACCCTGTGACGTTCGAAGCGTTATACAAATGATGGCAGATGAGCAAATCCTAAAAGAGCACATTGAATTGATCGTTTTCGATTGCGATGGAACCGTTACCAATAAAAATCTGAAGGAGCTGTTTAAGAGTGAAATCCGGAAAGTTGATTTTAATGACCATCAAGCTAAGGCGGAGACTCTCTTGAATGAAGAATTGACAGCTGATTTGAGCGGGCTATATCAAGTAAAATGCTCTGACAGGGAAATCTGTTCCATTCCTGCAGTGAACGAGTTCACTTTTATTGGGGAACGAGAACGATTTGAATTTTCCGGTACTGCTAAAAACACTGCTATCATTCAAGATACCCTGACCCAGGAAGAGTGCTTTGAAAAAGTCTCTGCGGAACTGAGCAAGTGTATTCGATGCAATGCATGCCGTAACATCTGTCCGGCGTGTTTCTGCTCGGATCGTTGCGTTATGGACAAACCAAAGCTAAGTGTCCCTTATATCACCAAAGAGATCACGCTGGATCAAATATTCCAGTACCATTTGATTCGTTTCTACCATGTCGCTCCGAATTGTACCGCATGCGGGGAGTGCGAAAGAATCTGTCCGCAGGGAATTTCTTTGAGTATTTTTTACAAATACTTGCACCGTATGAATAAACACTTATTTGGCGATGAATCCGGTTCTTCTGACAGCGATAGACAAAAGTTGTTATCGTATCGCTTTGGCGAAGATCTCGTATAGGGAGGGAATATGGATACTAATAGAATTTATAAAAAAGATATGGTCCAAGTGTTTTCTGCCTTAAAGAAACTCAATATATCCGTTATCGGTCAAGGATTTGATGAAAAACAGAGATTGGTATTTAAGAAGGTTTCTTCTTTTCAGGAATTAGCTCTGGATGAGATTACACCGCTTCAACCGGTAAAATCCTTTTTATTTCCCCCCACGGAAAAAGTATTTTCTTATGCAAAGCAGGATGAAAAATATCAAATCACCCCTGAAACCTCTCCGGAGTCTTCCGAGAAAAAGGTTTTGTTTGGTCTTCGTCCTTGTGATGTGCATGCGATTGAGTATCTGAAAAAATTCTATGACGGGCATTTTCCGGACCAGCCAATTCTTCGCTACCTGGAAAATACCATCATCATCGGGATTGCTTGTGAACATCCTTCGAATGCTTGTTTTTGTACAACGATGGATATCTCACCCATCTCCTCAACAGGAGCAGATGTATTTCTTACCCCCACAGAGAATTTTTTTGTGATTGAATTCCTTACCGAGAAAGGAAAGTCTCTCCAGTCTGCTTTTTCAGAAGTCTTGAAATCATCTGAAGCAACCGATGTTCAATGGAAGCAGAACATCGAAACCGAAACTTCTAAGAAGTTACTGGAGAAAATTGAGATTAACTCAATCAAAGGACAAATCAATAAGGCATATGATAAACCCTTATGGAAAAAATACAGCGATGTTTGTGTGGCATGCGGAGGGTGTACTTTTGACTGTCCGACCTGCACCTGTTTTGATATGCGGGATGTGATGGAATCGAAAAAAACAGGTTACCGCTACCGTGCCTGGGATTCTTGCTCCTTTGCTTCCTTTACACTCCATGCTTCAGGGCATAATCCAAGAAATACAAAAATGGACAGGCTTCGACAAAGAATCATGCACAAATACCATTATACCGTAACTAACATGCAAACCTGGTCATGTACAGGCTGTGGTCGTTGTGTTCGCGTATGTCCGGTGGGAATTAATACCAGAAGCATTTTAAAAGACATTAAGGAGGCTTTGCATGAGTAATCAGCCAAATCATTATCTGCCTTCATTCGGAAAAATACTTGAAATCAATCAAGAGAATACACTGATTAAAAGTTTTGTAGTATCAGCTCCTGATTCCATGCAAACAGCACAGGTTGTTCCAGGTCAGTTTTTTCAGTTATCTGCGCTGGGATATGGGGAGGTCCCTATTTCTATCTCTGAAATTGATTATAATAAAAAGACACTTCTGTTTTGTATAGCCAATACAGGCGCTATCACAGCAAAGATTCATGAAATGCAGCCTGGTGATGAGATCGGTATCCGAGGACCTTATGGCAATGGATTTCCGATTGCAGCCTTAAAAGGAAAAAACATTGTGGTGGTGGCGGGTGGAATTGGTTTGGTACCCTTAAGGAGCATTATTCACTATTCTCTAATGAATCAAGGATATTTTAACTATATGGAAGTTTTGTTCGGAGCCAAATCAACAGCAGATTTTATCTACCGGGAAGAGATAAAACAGTGGCGTTTAAAACCTGATACCACAATTAAAGTAACGATTGATAATCCCGAAAAAGATTGGAACGGTAATGTCGGGTTTGTCACCAACTTCCTTCAGGACAAATGTCCAGATCATAGCGAAGTGTTATACAATATAGATCCTTCCTTTAAGAATACTGTCGTTCTTGTAGTAGGACCACCGGTCATGTATAAGAATGTGTTTAAAGCTCTGGAAAAAATAGAGTTTCCGGACAAGCAAGTATTCTTGTCTTTGGAAAACCATATGAAATGCGGCATTGGTAAATGCGGGCATTGTAATTGCGGTGAAAAATATGTTTGTTTGGATGGTCCAATCTTTTCCTGGTTGGAAATGAAGTCTCTACCAAAAGAATATTAATGGAGGGAAAAATGAACGGACGAACAACAGTTTGGCAAAATATCAGTTTTTGGTGGAAAGATCGTTTCAGAAGATTGGATATATTTGACGAAACATTAGAACCAAAACATAAAAAGAATCCTTTTTATTACATGGGTTCTCTGATGTACATCACCCTTGTTATCCAGATTCTGGTAGGATCGATTCTGGCTACTCAGTATATTCCCACTATCGATAGCGCCTATAAAAGCGTAACCTTTATCACGGAGTCCTGGAAATGGTTCGGATTTCCGATTGGTATGTGGTTACGCGGGATTCACCGGTATACGGCAGATGCCCTCATTATCTTGGCTATGCTGAGATTTTTACGCTTTTATTTCACTGCGGATTATAAGAAACCCAATGAACTATCGTGGATCAATACAATCATTTTTGCGATCATAACCACCGTTTTTGGGTTTAGCGGATATGTACTTCCGATGGACCAGAGGGGTTACTGGGCTACTACGATTGGGACTACCATGCCAACTGCCATCGACTATGTTCCATTTCTTGGAAATCTGAAACTTGGTTCCTTTATCCAGTTTATTGCTCGTGGTGGAACGGTTTTAAACCAAAACACTTTTCTGCGTTTTTATGCGCTTCACTATATCTTACCGATACTGGTTTGGCTGGCTGCAGAAGCTTATTTTTATTTTAAACGGAAGCGGAGACTTAATTTACCCGCTATTGCAGTGGTGGTTTTTTCTTTTTTGGTGCTTGTGTTGAATTATTTTATCCCCGCAGCTTCAGAAGCCCCTGCTACACCGGAAAGCCCACCGGCTCATATTCTTCCTGATTGGTACTTCTTGTTTGTCTATTACTTCCTGAAAATTTTCCCCAAAATCAATATCTCGGCGATTCATCTATCCTTAGATTCCTTTGCTGTTTGGACTTTTTTCCTTGTTTTACTGTTGGTTTTTATTGTTTTAATGCCCTGGATTGAGAGAAATCCCTATAAAACAGCCAGAAAAAGACCGCTTTGGATTGCTTTAGGTGCGTTGGGAGTGATTGTATTTATAGTGACCTCCTATCGAAGTGCGATTATTTCGGACAACGTTGTGTTGCAGAAAGATACTCCTTATCTGATTGGAGCTTATATTTTAGTGATTCTTGTCTTTGGATTGTGGCAAAGGAAGGTTTATAAAAATGAAGCAAAAAAAGGAACCATGGTTCATAAAAAATAGGGTCTGGATTGCATTTGTTTTATTGTTCATCCTAATCCTAGTGGTAAATTTTGCTTTTGATTTAGGGAAAAGATTAATAAAGTATGGTTTTGAATGGCCATCATTTTTAATTTTTCTTTTGTTTCTGTTGATATTTGTTATTTTGTTTGGCGCGCTTTTCTTTGTTTACAGCTATTATGATGATTCGATGAATCAAACGCTAAAGAAGCACTTTAAATGGTATGATATATTGATACAAAAGATAATTGGCAAGGAGAGCTGATATGAAAAAAACTACCATAATGGGGACATCCTTATTTTTCGTTCTGGCATGTTTTTGTCTTGTATTGATGATCATCAAATCTGAATTCGCAGGAAAATTTCAGGCTGTTGTTATTTTCTCTGGCATCTTTCTTGTTTTATTCAGTGTTTTGCTATTATTAGAATTAAAATTACGTTTAATGGAGAAGAATAAATAACTGGATGATAAAAAGAAAAACCAATGGTGTCTTAGTTTATCTCCTTTTCTCTTGTATAATCGTATCCTTCTGCTTTCATGAAGACAGTGACGCTGTTAACCCGGTTTTACATTTTGACCCTGCCACGGTTAGTATTACGATGCGGACGAACCAGAAAAATGAAGAGAATGTCCAACTAATCAACGATTCCACTGGCTTAATTCATTTTTCCCTCTTCAAGTCCGCTGAACAAAAAACCAACTTGCACTCGAACTCTGAAATCTCTTTATTCACTGAAGAGTTCGGTTCATCCTGGGCTACGTATAAAGGAAGCTATCAAAGGCAAGGATTTAATCCCGTGGAATCAGCTATTCCTCCCTATGCTCTCAAATGGACGTATCAAGGGAATCGTCCTCTTCTCTCTCCTGTATTATCCGGAGATTCGCTGCTTATACCTTCAGTAGATGGCACTATTTATGTGATTGACGCCAGGACAGGCATTTATAGAAGCCGAATCAGCTTAGATGATCCCATTGTTTCTCTTCATCTCCAAGGAGCTTATCTTGCCATCGTCACTACGAATGAGATTGTCTTATATAACTGCAGCAGTCAGGTATTTTTGTGGCGAAAACCATTTTTCGCCTCTAATATAGCCAGTGTAATCATTCAGGAAAAAACTATCTATTTTCTGACCGGAACCTACCTGATATCTGCCAACATTGCAACCGGTAATGAAAACTGGAAAATTGCCAATCAAGACAACCAATTATTATTAGCGGACAATCTGGTGGTTTCTTCCAGTGAAACCCGAATGATCGCTTTTGAGGCATCAACTGGTAAAACAGCTTGGACCAATGAAGGAATAACTCTGTTAGACCTTCCTGCGGAGATGAATAAACAGGTCTTTATAATCCAGCGGGAAGGGGAGCAAGCATTTTTAACCGCTCTTCAAATAGATGGATCGCAGATTTGGAAGCAACCTGTTTTTTACCCGGATGTCAATTATATAGCGGTTCATACATCTTACGTTGTTGTGACGACCATATCAGGCAATGTCCTCTGTTTTGATAGGATAACCGGAAAAGAGGTCTGGACATATAAAAATCAAAGTAAAGTACATATTCCTCCGGTTATTGCTGCCAACCACGTGTATATCGGTTCGAATGTAGGCCGGCTATTTGCACTCAGTTTAGAGACAGGGTACTTGGTTTGGCAGACGAATACACAATTTCCTATTTATAACCCTCTGGTGATTGCGAAAGGATTTGTGTACATCACTGATGCCATACAGAATCTATACGCCTACGGCAGGGAATGGGAGAATGTAATTCCTCCAGAGCCGCCTGATCAGGTGAAAGCTATTCCAGGAGATAAAATGGTTACCTTGTTTTGGAGACATGCCAAGCAGACTCCTGATTTTGCAGGATACCATATCTATCGAAAACCTGCGGATGAGATCGAATTCTCTTTTATTGCCTCGATTGGTATTGTCAATCAATTTCAAGATTATGCCTTGAAGAACAATCAGTTTTATCATTATTTAGTCAGGTCATATGATACTTTTGGGAATGAAAGTACGAATTCGAATATGATTTCGGTCAAGCCGGAAGAATCTAGTGATCCTATCTGGCTTTCATTTGATCCCACCGGCGGAACCCTGAATCCATCCAGAGCTTCTACAATACGTCTTCAGCTATCTACCAGAGATCTGCTTCCGGGCGAGTATCTTGGATTTTTGCAATGTCTCTACACAGATGAGAAATTGGAGACTGATTATGTCGCTTTGCCGGTCTCCCTTCATGTTTTAGAAGAGAATGAAAAACTGTTGCCTTTACCAAAAATATCCGCCATTGAAGCCTCTGATACAAGAGTACTTCTCAAATGGGAATCTAACGAAAATGTAAAAGAGTACTTGGTTTATCGTTCTATCGTCAAGAACGATGAGCTTAACCTGATTGCTACTTTACCGCCCACCATTTTCTTTTATCAGGATGATACGGTAGTCAATCATAAAACATATTACTATTACATTCAATACAAAACAGATACAGATCAAGTCAGTGATTTCTCAGTGGAGGCTACAATTATTCCCGAACCATTATTGATTAAAATTACCTACCCAACCACTACTCTTCTTTATGAGCCTGTTTTTAACGTTTTAGGGCAGGCGGATCCCAAAGCGAAAGTTTTTTACCAGAATTATCCTGTGCAGGTTGAAACAGATGGTCATTTTAGTATGGCTGTTGGAGTCAATTTAGGAAGGAATAAATTAGTGTTTATTGCCATTGATACAGAAGGAAAAGCACAACAAACTGCCTTGGAGATTGAATTCATTACTTCGACATTGAAAATTGAACTCACCATCGGCTCCTCGATTGTATTGGTGAACGAAAAAACGTGGCCATTCCGGTTAGAAGCGCCGCCGGTGATACGAAACAACCGGACATTTGTACCATTACGTTTTATCAGCGAAGTGGTTGGTGCCCAGGTAGAATGGGAAGAAAAAGAACGGCGAATTGATATTATAAAAGAATCTAATCATATTGTTTTATGGATCGGTAAAAAACAGGCTAAGCTAAATAATACATTGATAGAACTTGAATCGGCACCATTTTTAGAGAATAATAGAACTATGGTTCCTTTGCGATTCATTACTGAACCTTTAGGAGCAAAGACTCAATGGAATCCTATAAAACAAACTATACAGTTGTTTATTAAATCGTAACCAAGTGAAGAGGTGAAAAATGAATATTAAATGCCACCGATTAGATTTTAGTGAAGCTTTACAAGAAATTTTGTCTGTTATTCCATCTAGTTCGATGATTCCCATGTTGAATAATGTTCATGTTGAAATCCATAACAATCAAATGACTTTACAAGCTACGGACATGGAAATTTCTTTAATCGAAAAACTGCCATGTGAAAGCGAGAGTGATGTCGTTGTGGCCATTCCGGCTAAATTATTGGCGGATTTGGTTAAGAGTATGAAGGAAGAAGATCTTCAGTTCGAATTGGAAGAGCTCAAGCTATCCCTCCATGGAGAGAAAAACCGATTTTTTATCAATTGCTATGATCCAGCTGAATTTCCTGCTCTTACCCAAGTGAATGGCAACCAGTATCATATTAAATCTCAAGATTTTATTTCTCTTTTCCAGAAAGTTATCCCTGCCGTCTCTCCCAAAGGGGAGGGCAATATTGCTTTCTCCAGTGTCTTAATAGAAACGATAGCCAATGAGCTTCGATTGGTAACGACTGACGGACAGAGGCTGATTGTTGCCAAATATTGGGAAACCGCTGATTTAAGCTCGTTAAAAATCCTGGTTCCACCAAAAGCCCTGAATGTCATCCATAAAATATCCCAAAAACAACCCGGTGAGATTGTTTTTACGGTGTCTGACAGAGAAGTTTCTTTTGCCATAGGGAATAAATTACTCATTTCCAGAAGAATTGAGGGTGCTTTTCCTGATTACACAAGAGTGATCCCAACATCACACTCCTACCAGATCCTGGCAGATAAATCAGAGTTAAAAGCTGCATTAGGTCGGGTTTATCTTATGGTTAAGGATAATTCAAAGAAGATTAACCTGAAAGTCTCTAATCAAACTATGAATATACTTGGAAACGAACAAGAAATCGGTTCAGGCGAAGAAACGGTCGCTGTAGAATCTCAGGGCGGAGAGTTTGAGCTCATGCTGGATGCCAAGAAGCTGATGGATGGCATTGACGGGGTGGAAGGGGATAAAGTAGCATTAGAGTCCAATGGCACCATGCATCCATTAATTATTAAAGAGGTTGACTCCGAAAAATACACCTATGTGCTGGTTAGCTTAAGACCGAAATAAACCATGCATCTGGTGGGACTTCAGGCTGAGAATTTTAGAAATTTCTCCACTGTACAGTTGTCTTTTGCCAAGCACACGAATCTAATTACCGGTTCCAACGGCAGTGGAAAATCGAATCTGATTGAATTAATCTATTATGCTTTATTCTCTAGAAGCTTTAAAACCAGCGAAGATATGAATCTGTTACATTGGAAGGAATCCTATTTAAGGACTCAGATTGAATTCCAGAGAGATGGAGTCGATAAAACCGTTGTCGTTTCATTCAATTCGAACAAAGAAAAAAAAGTTCTTTTGAATAATATTCCTGAAAAATTTAGCGTTCTTTTTCGAGAAAGCTCTGTGATTGTTTTTTCACCATCCACATCACAATTGGTAAAGGGACTGCCCTCGGTTAGGAGAAAATGGCTTGACAGAATCCTGGTTCGTGTAGACAGGGAGTTTACTTCCATTCTCTATTCTTATCAGCAAACTCTTCGAAACCGAAATGCATTGATAAAACGTAAGCTGATACAGAAAGAGGATTATGACCTCTATGATTTATTAACCACTAATCTGGTTTCGCTCTCCTCTTTGATTCGAAAAGGTCGCCAGGATTTGATCAAAATGATTAATGCGGTTATCTCCCCAACGGTTTCTAAGATGGATCTACCGATGTTCTCCAGTATTGAATTAAAGTATTATCACTCTAGAATGATGGAGGATCCTTCTCTGCTGGCAAAAGAAGAAATAAAACGGGGAGGAACTTTGATTGGGGCTCATTTAGACCAAATTGAAATCTTTCACGGCGATGCCAGTGTAAGAGATTTTTCATCAGAAGGAGAGCAAAAACTAATTTCATTTTGCTTGAAACTGTGCGAATTTGACTTAATACAGGTAAAAACCAAGAATTCACCGGTATGCCTGATTGACGACCTGTTTTCTGAACTGGATGAAGACAGGGCTCAACTTCTGTTTAAATATGTTTCTTCTGTATCACAAACCATTTTCACCGATTTAACGGGGAGATTGATAGAAGCTGATAAAGTCATTCCACTCACCAGGGAAGAAAACACCATATGCTTGCCATAAGCTCGATCCTGGATAATTACCTTCTCAAAAAGAAAAAACTCAAAAAATGGTACCTGGTTATGCTGCATTATCATGAAATCGTAGGGAGCACTATCGCTAATAATACTCGAATCGTGAGTATACACGATGGAAAAATAATCATCAGCTGTAGAAATTCAATTTGGAAGCGGGAGCTGGAGAATTTCAAGGATACGATATTGGAAAAATTGCAACCTCATTTGAATCAGGATAAGATTTCGGAAATTGTTTTAATCATCGGGAATGTTGGCGCCTTCCCGAAAAAGAAACGAAAAAGAGTTGTAGAATTAAGCGCTGATGATGAGATGTGGATTAAGCAAATGGTCGACAAGACACATCCAGCTTACAAAGAAGCGTTTGGCAGATTTATTCGTTCATATAAGGAAAAACAGCGATCATGAAAAAAATACTGCTAACCTTACTGGTCTTTATCATTACCATGGTGGTTATTATCACTATCGATACCTATCCACGGCAGCATCGGGGAACCGGTATCTATTTTGATACCAGTCAGCAAACTATTAGCTTTATACCTGTAGACTCTTATAGCAAGCCATTATGTATTCGGACAAATCCGGAATATCGCTTTATTTCGCACACTATTATAGAAGATTCAACGCTACCATTGTCCGAGGAACGGTTTGTACACGAATTCTCAATTTTAGGCAACTTGTTGTACGAGGATTCCAAGCAGGAGATTAACCTGAAGATAACAGCTAGGTATTTTTTAAACGGAGACATGTTTGTCATTTACCGGTTATTCTCTACGGAAGACCTTCCGTCCCCGATTCAACTTGAAATTTCGTTTCCCCCTTCCTTAGCGGATAAAACCAATATCTGGTCTTTCCAATACGGCACCAATATGAAGCCAACAGAAATGATGGCGACAGAAGCAGATATGATTGCCTATACCAGAAAATCTGGTATTCACGTGCTTCCTGCCTCTTTACAATATATGGAATTTTCAGATGCAGAGAATAAGCCGTTACAGAGCTGTTTACTTGGTCCTATGGGTGTGTATAAAGAGAAGGAGATCAACCTTGTAGAATTGGTCAATACAAAATTCCAACCGGTGTTAAACAATGTATCCAATCAATCTGCTTCGATCCTATTTTCATTTGACTTGAAAGCCTATCAGCGTGCTGAAAGCTGGTTTTTTTACAGTACTAAACAATTACTGGATTATCAGAATGAGAATACCAAGACCAATATGCTGTCTGCTGATTTAAACATAAGAAAGCGTCTTTCTTTTGATGGAATCTACCATATCGCCACCTCCCAGTTTTATCAGGGAGCGACAGATATTACTTATGATTATTATTACAATTACGCGATGTGGGAAGGCAGACGGTTCATGGAGCTGTACAAATCCCAACCTGAAGAGACATTTTATTATGATATGTTCATGAATGCTCTTTTTACCACAATCAAAGGAGTTAATCGTTACGGGTATTGGAAATCCAATGTCCGAAGTTTATATCTTTGGAATCAATACCGGGTCAAAGAAGGGTATATCGATACCCGGTATTGTACGGACGCGGGATTTTTCCTCCTGAATGCCTACAATGAATTTCACATACAAGCAGCCATCAAAGCTGGTGAAGAATTTGGGCAGTTTTTAATTGATAAATCCAAAGCTGCTCAAGGAATTTCCATACAAGGCCAGGGGTTCTTCTTTTATGATTATTATTACCCCGACCAGGAATTGAAAACGCATGCATCGCTCAACCATATTCTATCTGAATTGAACTACCTGTTTGAACTATACCTTTCTACCCAGAATGATGAATTTCTGCACCTGGCGGAACAGATCCTGGAAGGGATTCACCTGACAGAAAAACAGTGGATTCGTACTGACAATAATTACCGATTCAAAGGAGATTTGTGGTATGCGGTTTTCCCGGAAAGCAATGGATTGACTTTTAAAGACCATGATTACACCAAAACCCTGACATATTCGGATTTATTAAAAGCCAAAAAGAATATCAAGACGATCTACAACAAAGAAGATGATGTAATCAACCGCTTAATCGAATCCAAAAAAGGTTTTTTACTCAGGGAAGGTCACACCTTGCCCGAATCTTAAAAAGGAGCCGAAATGACTGAAGAAGAAAAAGAAAAACTGGAAAAAGCGAACAATTATTTTGCCGTGGAGTGTTTTAATCAGATCTGGACGATTTTGGATAAACCGGTTAAAGAGCCAAAAGATTTAGAGACTATTTTACATCTGGCACATGCTTCTTTTTGGCACTGGTCTCAAAATCCGAAAGCCCAACCTTCTAACATCGCAACTGGTTATTGGATGCTTTCCAGGGCATATGCAGTCGCTAAAAATACAACTCAATCGTTACTCTATGCCCAGAAATGTGTAGAGTATAACCGGGAGAATGAGCTGAATGCCTTTTCATTTGGATATGCTTACGAAGCATTAGCCAGAGCGTATCAATTGATCAAGCATCAGGAGAAGATGGAAGAATCTCTGCAAAAAGGATTTGAATACGCAGAAAAAGTACAGGATGCGGAAGAAAAGCAGTTTTTAACCGCTGATTTACATGAGTTAAAAGGGAGTTAAGTCAACTCTTTTGAGAACTGGGTAGTATAGAGTTTCCAATAGAAACCATGAAGGTCTATCAACTGGTCGTGTGAGCCTTCCTCGATGATATTGCCGTCTTTTAACACGATAATCCTGTCGCTGTGAATGATCGTGGAAAGACGATGGGCAATAGCGATAGAAGTTCTTCCCTGCATGAGTTTTTCGATGCCTTCCTGGATCAGTCTTTCCGTTTGAGTGTCCACGCTGGAAGTGGCTTCGTCTAATAATAATATCTTAGGTTTAATGACCAAAGCACGGATAAACGATATCAACTGCTTTTGCCCTAAAGACAGGTTGGACCCTTCTGTGTTAATTTCTGTTCGGTATCCTCTCGGAAGCTGTAAGATAAAATCATGAGCATTCAGGTATTTAGCAGCGTTTATGATTTCATCTTCAGAGATATCGGTTCGGCCTAATGTAATATTCTCCAATACTGTACCTTTAAAAATAAAGACATCTTGTAAAACGATAGCGATATGGCTTCTCAGATAGGAGAGTGAATAGTCACGAATATCAACGCCATCCAGCCGTATTGAACCATCTTTGACGTCATACAGCCGAAGGATCAGATTCATGATGGTGGTTTTTCCCGAACCGGTTGGACCAACGATAGCGATACGCTGACCTTGCTTGATAGAGAGGCTGATTTTATGAAGCACTTCTTGTTCCACATAACCGAATCCAACATGATCGAATTCAATATTGCCTATGATCTGCTGATTATTGGGAGTAAGCGGTTCCGGAATGATCTCTTTCTGGTTTAGAACCGTGTTAATCTTGGTCATGGAGACTGCGGCATCCTGTATAATATTGAATCGTTCACCGAGGTTTCGTAACGGATTATAAAAGTACTCGACATACATCAGGAAAGCCGGTAAAGAGCCTAAGGAAATCTTATCATTCAGAATCATCCATCCCCCGACAAATATCACCAGCAACCTGGAAAGAAAACTGGAAAAGTTGATGATCTGGTTGAACAGGATATCTTTTGAGAGAGCGGACAGGACGGAGGTTTTATATTCGTTGGAGATGTGTTTAAAATCATCGCTGCTTAAGGTCTTTCGGCTGTATAGCTTAATCAGAGAGATACCGGACAGGTTTTCCTGAAGAAAAATATTCAGCCAGGTCAGGTTGTTTCTCGCTTTGTTATACGCTTCTCGTAAAATCCTGGAGAAGTAGAAGATGGTCACCACAACGAAGGGAGAGAAAAAAAGAGCGATAATGGTGAGTTGCCAGTTGATGGTGAAAAGAATAATCACAGAGATGGATAATAAGATAAAATCATTAATCAGTTCAATAGCGCCTGCGCTCATCAATTCGGACAAGTTTTCTGTATCGTTGGCAGTTCTGGTGATCAAAACACCTAAGGGAGTCTTTGATAAATACGCATCAGACAGTAGCAATAACTGCTGATAGATGTCACTGCGTAAACCAAGAATGGTATTTTGCGCTAACAGATAGGTGGTATAAGTCCGAAGGAAGTTAAAAGAAAAAGATAAAACTAATAAACCAATTAACAGATAGCCTAAGCGTAATAATCCCGGGAAATCATTATTCAGAATGTACACATCAATGGCTGTTTTCATTAACTTGGGTTGAATGGCTGTGACGAACGTAGCTGTCAAAGAGGTGAACAAAGATAAAACCACCAGCCACTTGAACCGCTTGATATAGGGAATCAGATGTTTCAGGACGTGTAAATCAGCTGTTCTGGATTCTGAGAATTCATACGCTTCCATTGTTTAACCTCTGCATGCCTTCTAAATATTGTTTTTGATATAACCGGTAGTAATAAGATTGTTTATTCTCAATCAAAGATTGGTGAGTTCCCAGTTCGGACACGGTTCCCTTCCTAATCACCGCAATCTGGTGGCACCAGGATAGAGCGCTGACACGGTGGGAAACCATGATACAGGACTGTTTTGAGATAGTAAGATGCTCCTTAAGCTGGTTAATCATCTGTTCTTCTGTTTCCGGATCGACAGCCGAAAAACAATCATCCAATATGAGAATCGGTCTTTCTGCGATCAATGCTCTGGCGATCGCCATTCTCTGTTTCTGTCCGCCGGAAAGCGTGATTCCCCTCTCACCGATCAATGTCTCAAACTGATTGGGAAATTGTTCGATATCCTTTATTAAACCGGCAATCTGACAATAGGCCCTCATCTTTTCGTTTGAGATGGACGGATTGCTGAATAACAGATTTTCTTTGATCGTATTGGAAAACAAGAAAGAAATTTGTGGAACATAAGCAAATTGTTTATGCAAAAAGTCCAGATCCAGTGTGGTTATATCATAGTCATTCAAAAAGATCTGATTCATTCGCGGTTCCCAGATTCTTAACAACAAATTGATCAGGGTTGTTTTACCGGATCCGGTAGGTCCGGTGATACCGGTGATAGTATTGGGAGATATTTTGAGACTGATGTTTTGTAATACCTGACGGCTGTTTTCGACATCTGGATACGTGTAGTCTAAATGCTTAATCTCGAGCTGGATCTTTTCTAATTGCGGGGTTAATGAAAGTTTTTGGCTTTTTTTCACGGTGGGTATATACATAATTTCATCAATACGGTTGCTGGAAATCAAAGCACGTTGGTACATGTTCACGACAAAACCGAATGCCATCATAGGCCAGGAAAGCATGGAAATATACATCGAATAGGCCACTAAAGCCTCAATGGTAAGTTTCTTTTGAATGACCAGGTAACCGCCATAGACATACACCAGGATCACGGAAAGCGTGACAACAAGATTGATAGCGGGGCCGAACAAACCCATCAGTTTCGCTAAGGAGATATTCATGAATTTGTATTCTGTGCAGGCATTCACAAACAATTGCTTATAATAGGACTCTCTGACAAAAGTTTTAATAACATTCATTCCGATCAGGGTTTCCCGGATACGGGTGGTGATTTCACCAAATGCATTTTGTATTTTTTTATACAGTTCGTGAATTTTCCTTCCCATCACGCGTGAGACAAAGATAAGGATCAGGAGGGGGATGGTGACTGTCATAGTTAGCTCAGGGCTTTTCAAAAACATGATCACTAAGGAACAACCACCCATAAAGACGATGTCAAACGCCGCTACCAAACCCATGACCAAAAATCTTCTGACAGAGATCGTGTCATTATTAGCTCTCGCCATTAAATCCCCTATCTCATGCGTCTGAAAAAAAGAATCCGGTAATTCCAGGTACTGGTCAAACAAATCTGTCTGGACTTTGTATACAAAAGCCAACGCTTTTTTACGAATCAGAGAGCTGTACCAGAAACGAACCGATACGATGACTAGAGCAATTAAAAAATAATAGCCGGCATATCTTAGTAAAAAACTAGTATCGAAAGCAGGTTTGTAAGCAATGTAAAGAGACTTAAAATACCAGCCAGGGAGGGAAGGGATCCAATCCTTGATAAAATACCCGGTATTGATATATAAGGGTGATATTGAGGAGTATGGCTGTTCGATAAACAGGTTCGTATTGATGTGGATAGTGGTTGTAAAAACCTTAATATACGCGATGGTTCTTTCAACGATCATCGGCAAAATAAGCTGTCCGACATTGACGATTGATAACAATAGAGCAATCCACAAATAGGCAAACTTATTTTCAATGATATAACGCCAAACTTTCTTCATTATTGAGAATTATATTGATTAATCATCTTATTTCAATCATGCGCAGAAAGCGCTTAATAAAATTAATATCTACTTTAAATAAATTGACTTCTGTGTTTTTTTTGTATAAAACAACCATTTTAATCAGAATCTGCTATAATGAAGTGGATTCTCAATAAAGGGGAGACTATGTGCGGAGTAATTGGGATAATATCCATCAACCAGCAAGTTAGTTTTGACCTGTACAACGGATTACTGGACCTACAGCATCGCGGTCAGGATACTTGCGGTATGATCACACTCAACCAGGATAAAGTCTTTATACACAAAGGATCCGGTTTGGTTGCCAAAGTGTTTGACGAGAAAACTGTCAATTCGCTGTTAGGGCGTATGGGTATTGCACAAGTACGCTACCCGACAACCAAAGGGAAAGTTGATGCACAGCCTTTTTATGAGGATTGTGGCGGTATTTGCCTGGCGCATAACGGCAATATTTATAATGATGAGGAAGTCAGAGCCAGTCTGCAGGAAAAAAGATTATACTGCGATTCCGATTGTGATGCGGAGACCATCCTGAAATTATTAACCCATTATTTCATGAGCTCGGACAAACCTATCATGGAAAGATGTTTTGAATCTGCGGAACAATCCATGAGAGATCTGAACGGCTCATATTCAACCATTGCTGTCATACGGGGAGAAGGTTTTTTTGCATTCCGGGATCCGCGCGGCATCAGGCCATTACTGTGGGGAGTAAAACGAAATGAATTGGGAGAGCCGATAGCCTATGCTTTTGCTTCTGAATCGGTTGCCTTGGAGAGCATAGTGGATGAGATTGAAGATGTCAAACATGGCGAGGCTATTTATATTGATATGTCCATGAAAGTCACCAGAAAGATATTATTACAAGAACAACCAAAACATTGTATGTTTGAATGGGTTTATTTTTCCCGTGCCACATCGAAGTTACAGGGAAAAAGCGTTAACCGCGTCAGGGGAAACCTGGGGAAAAAATTAGCGGAAATCTATCTAAAAAGCCCGTTGTACGAAAGATTAAAACAGACTCCCGAAAAAGTGATTGTGGCCGCTGTTCCTGAAACTGCCAGACCGGCTAGTGTTGTGTTTGCCCGTCATACGGGGTATGAATACAAAGATGTATTGGAAAAGAATCGCTTCGTGGGGAGAATTTTTATTAAACCTTCAGAATCTCTCCGAAGGCATGAGGTCGCCACTAACCTGAAAGCGATAGAAGAGGTAGTACAGAACAAAATTGTGCTTCTGGTGGATGATTCAATCGTACGCGGTACTACTTCGCAAGGGATTGTGGATAAAATCAGAAAAAAAGGAGCCAAGGAGATTCATATTTTCTCTACTTGCCCTCCGATCCAATACCCCTGTTTCTACGGAGTGGATTTCCCTACGAAACAGGAACTGATCAGCTCCAGTAAAAATGCTGAAGAGCTAGCGGAATTTATTGATGCTGACTCTGTCACGTTTATGGATATAGAATCCCTATCTGAAGCCATCGGCTTAGATAAGGATAATTTATGTTTAGCTTGTTTGAACGGTGAATACCCTACGTTAACCAAATAGATTATTTTTTACAGTGTGGACATTCCTCTTCTTCATCACAGCATTCTTCTTCATCCACATAATCTTCATCCAGCTCTTCATCTGGTAAATCTTCGTATATCACGCAATAACCGGAGTCGGTTTCCGCTATCAGAAGGTCTTCACTCTCTTCTCCGCTAAAGTCATTCAGATACCTGGCGAAATCAATATAGTCAATCCAATCTTTGACTTCTTCTTCAGCAATCTCGTATACACCCTCCATATAATCTTTCAGGGTGACAGCCACCGGATTTTCAAAATGTCCGGCTAATTCACTGATTGCATTCTCCATCTCTTTTTCAGACGATTCTTTTTCCATGTTTTCTAATGCTTTCTGTATTGCCTCCATACCTGTTAATCTTCTCATCTTATTCTCCTTCTAAAGTGATGAAAGTATTATACCTTCTTTTCTCCTTTGAATGAATGTTTTTCCTCTTTTTTCTGTTTACTTTTCAGGAAGAATTCGATATGATGAAAAGAAAAACACCTAAAGGAAAAAAAGATGATGGATTTTGACAGGGAACAGAACCCAATCAGCGTGCATTTTAACGAATCCGTTGTTATGAGGGATGGCATCCGTTTATCGGCCGATCTATTGTTACCGGACAAAAAAGGACCTTTTCCGGTGATTCTCATTCGGACCCCCTATGGTAACCACGATAAAGCAAGGTTAGAGCAAAAAATCTGGTTGGCGAAACGTGGTTTTGCGGTGGTGTTTCAGGATTGCAGAGGGCGCCATGATAGTGAGGGAGAGTGGGAGCCTTTCCGGTTTGAAGCTGAGGATGGATTTGATACGCTTGAGTGGATTGCGAGTCAACCTTTTTGCAATGGCCATATCGGGATGATGGGGGGCAGCTATGAAGGATATTGCTGTTGGATGGCAGCTGTCCAATCGCCACCTTCTCTAAAAGCGATGATTCCATTAGTTCCACTGCCGGATCCGGTCGTCAATGTGCCTTATCAAAACGGGGCTTTTTTTTGGAATATGATTGTGTGGGGATTAATGGTGCACGGCAGGACGAATCAGGAAGTCTCGATGGTGGACTGGCCAAAATTTTACCTGACAACCCCTCTCAAAGAGATGACAGAAAAGACAGGATTTCAGGATAAAACCTGGGAAAATTGGATGACGCATACGATGAAAGACGATTGGTGGAAGAAAGTTTGCTATCAGCCTCTTCTTCATCAGGTTCGTATTCCGGTTTTGCATATCTCCGGTTGGTATGACGACGACGGGATCGCTACCTTTACCAACTATCCCGCCATGAGGCAGAACCCGGATCCGGAAACCAGGAATCAGCAGGAACTGCTCATCGGGGCTTGGCCTCATAAAATCAATAAAAATCAGAAAATCGGTCAAGTGGATTTTGGACCGACTTGTTTGATCGACTTAAACAAGCCGATTGCCCAATTCTTTTGGAAGCACTTGGTGAACGATCAAGACGTTCCCATCACTTCACGCTGCAGGCTATTTATTATGGGTGACAACCAGTGGATCGGTACAGAGGATTGGCCGATCGAAGGCTCTCAATCCAGAAAGTTGTATCTGCACAGTCACGGTTCCGCCAACTCATTGCACGGGGACGGATGGCTCTCGTTCGATCCCCCTCAAGAGGAAGAATCCGATACTTTTCTGTTTGATCCGGCCAATCCGGTGCCGTATCTGACCGATCCGAATACGCTTCAACTGGGTGAAGCTTTTGACCAAACGGAGATGGAACAAAGAGAGGATGTATTGGTCTATACCACCCCTCCATTAAAGGAGGATCTGGTAATCTGCGGTCGGTTATTTTTGCAGATGTGGATTCAAACCGATGCCCCGGGAACAGACTTTACCGGAAAATTGGTCGATGTTTGGCCAACCGGAGAGGCGATACAGATCAATGACGGTATCCAGAGAGCAGAGTTTCGAAATCAATTGGAGAATCCGGACTGGCTATCACCGGACCAAGTCTATCCAATCAGGATTGATTTATGGGCGACCGGGATTTGTTTCAAAAAGGGACATCGAATCAGGATAGAGGTTTCCAGCAGTGCGGTACCCAAATTTTATCCTCACCACAATACGAAGGAAATCCAATCGGAAGCAGTGGAATGGAAAAAAGCCCGTCAAAGAGTTTTTCACCAAGTCGGCAGGGAAAGCTATTTGGAGATACAGACCATTCCTGCCAATGTCATACAGGAACATGCGATCAACCTATGAGGTTAACAGAGACAGAAAAGCGGATGCTCGAGGGGCAGTTCGGGGAGGCATTGGCAAAAAGCCTGCAGTATATTGTTCAGTTTGGTGAAGCCTTTGATGCGGAACAGTTAGAAGATATCCGGTATTGCCATTATCCTGCTGAGATGGCGATTTATGAAGGCAGTATCGAAGAATTGCAGGAATTTGCAGCAGAACAAAACGTCGTCGCTATTCCCACGACAAGCTCCACGCTTTGCGCTGATATGCAGTGTCCGGAGAAAACGGGCATTCCCCTGGCATTGGCACAAAACCAGTCAAAAGCCTGCATAGCACACCGTAAACTCGGGATTCAGCCGACCTATACCTGCACCCCTCAGTTAAATGGCGCTGTCCCTGCCTTCGGCACACCAATTGCCTCGGTGGAGAGCAGTGCCATCATCTTCTTTAATTCCCTATTAGGCGCCAGAGCGAATCGGGGAGGATTGTTCACCAAATTCTCCGCCGTCACGGGAAAATATCCCAAAATGGGGTATATGCTGGAGGAGAATCGTGCCGGACAACACCAATTCCAAGTGGAGGATTTTCCGGTCAACCCGATGGAGAATTCTTTGTGGTGGTCAGCGCTCGGTTTTGTCGTCGGATCTCATGTCGGTAGCGACGTGCCGGTCGTGTGTGATTTGCCAGTAGCTCCGATCGAGAGATGGATTACCTTGGGAGCAGCGATGGCTACCTCCGGATCGGTGAGTCTGTTTCATGCAGTCGGGCACACACCGGAAGCGCATACCTTGGATATGGCGTTTCAGGGAAAGAAACCGAATTCTACTCGGACTATTGGTAAGAAAGAGCTGGTATCTGCCATAGAACAAATGACCAACCTCTCCTCCAACGAAAAGATTGACTTTGTCTGTCTGGGGTGTCCTCACTATTCTTTAGAACAGTTGCGTTTGGCTGCAGCATGGCTGCAAGGCAAAAAGATAGATGCCTCTGTTCGTTTCTGGATCTGTACGAGCAGAATGGTTCGCTCTATGGCTCAGTCCTCAGGATACATCAAGACGATTGAGGAGTCCGGCACCAAAGTGATCGCGGATACTTGTCCGGTGGAAAGCCATATGAGAATCTCCACCTGCCAGGAATATCATTTACCGATCCCCCAGATTCAGGCTTTGGTCACCGATAGCTTCAAAATGGCACGTTATACCAAGGACCTTATTGGGTGTAAGGTCGGACTCACCACCACTGAAAAAGTCTTTCAATCAGCCTTGGAAGGACGGTACCTGGTATGGTAAAAGAGTTTCATGGCAAGGGAGTAGTCAAAGGTGTTGTCACCGCTGAAGTCGTCATCATACCGCATTCATTTTCCTTCCTGGGGGACGTGGAGATGAACCTGGGCACCATACTGGCAGGAGAGAATAAGGGGATACCCCTTAAGAATAAAATTCTGATTTTTACCGAGTCCAAAGGATCTTCCGGCGGATGCGTGGTGTTATTGACCCTGGTCAAGAAACAACTCTCTCCCGTTGGCATCGTCACCGTTAAAATGCCAGATTACAACTTAGCGGAAGGAGCGATCCTTTCCCATATCCCTTTCCTGGCAAATGTCAGCCCTGACATATTCGATTCTCTCCAAACGGGTGACCAGGCAAAACTGGATACAATCAACGGGATAATTACCCTCATTCCGAACTCTTCGCAAAGATCCAAAGAGGCTTTATAGGAATGAAACATCCACTACACCAACTGCACAATCTTTTTGGCTCATAGGGAAGCACAATTAAAACCAGTTGGATATTTATTTCGGAAAGATAACCGAATCGAATAGACGAATACAAATCGCAAAGAAGCATTCTTGTTTGTTATTCACCTCAGAATATTGGTAAAGTACTAAGAATAAACAAAACAAAACATTAAGTTTTCAGTTTGAGGATTATAATAATAAAAACAGAATTGCGTGCGAGAGGTGAGAGATAGAGACATGAAGAAAAAGTTGGTTATATGGTTCTTGCTCGTTTCTCTTGTTATGTTTTCGAGCTCAGGGTGTATGTCGCCATCCGGGAATACGGTTACCGTGACGGAGCTTTTTACGGCTATATGGTGTCTCGGATGTACAATCAGCCATTCTGCCATCGATGAAATCTATAAAGAATATGGCAGAGACAAGTTTGTCGCGATAGAGTATTATGTAGATTCTACCGCTGATCATCCTTATCCTCGTTTGTCATGCCAAGAATCGTGGGAAAGAATGAAGTGGTGCATGAGTGATAAGGGTATACCAACCGCCTTCTTTAATGGAACAGACTATTTAAAAAGCGTGCCTAACATGGATGATGATAGTTATGAAGGAAAAATGGCAGCAATGAAGAAATCATATATAGGAATGATGGAAAAACATAATGCCATCGTACCATCCTTACAAATCTGGGCAACCTGTAAACAGAAAGATTCCGCTGATAATTATACGATATCCCTCTCTGTGAAAGCATTAGATGAGATTTCCTATTCTTCCTTGATGCTCAATATGGCTTTAGTGGAGAGCAATATTGAATTCGAAGCTATTAATGGCGATAAAATCCATAACCATGTATTCCGGGAGTGGATCAAACCATCCGAGATCAAAGATACAATTGGCATCCCGATAACCTTAAACAAGACCGGAGACATTTACAAGACTGATCTTCCTTTTCATTTGAATGCAGATTTATACAAAAAAGAGTTATCCATCATCCTGTTTGTGCAAGACATGGAAACAAAAACAATCCTGCAAGGCTTGGAGATCCAGCTACAGAAATAAATACCCAATACCCAAGGGGACGGGGTTGTTGGGCACTCTCATTGTATGGAACTTTGTTGATGATGTTACGAGTCTTTTGAAGTACAGTTCTCTTGTGTTGGATTTGTTTCAAGAAGGAGAATTCTGAGATGTTTGAATCCAGATGCGGGGTGTGTTTGTGAGTGCTGTGAACCAAAAGAGGCGGTTCGATGCAAAGGGTCTTTGCAGATGACTGTCCCGTTTTGGGGTGTGGGGAATGTACAGAATTTCCCTACGAGATGCTCTCCAATATGGGAAAAGCACAAGGAGTTGATACACAAAAAAAAGATAGACCAATACCGACTGTGGAACACTGAAACCGGAGAGAAATAAGAGCAAATTTAGGGATTATTTATATTTTTTCGCTCTATATAGAAGCAACAGACCAATGCCTACTCCCGTCAAATCCAGCACGACATCCAGAACAGATCCGCTTCGATTGGTGGTAACAAACCGTTGAAGGGATTCATCAGTCCCCTTGAGTTGTAGATGAATATTTCGGAAAGATAACCGAATTGAATAGACGAATACAAATCGCAAAGAAGCATTTTTTGTAGCTTTTCATCTCAGAATAGGAAGATAGTACTGGTACAATATCCTTCTTGTCGTACTTTATTATTTCTGTGAAAATTATTATTAAAAAATTCTTGACATTTTTATCATGGGTAATTAGCCTATACCCATACAGATACCATACAAATAAAAGAAA
>JAJFUD010000089.1 GCA_021372585.1 bacterium | reverse complement strand
TCGTTCATTTCCCCTAAGCATAATGTGATAAATTGATGTCTTGCTTAGCTTTCTCTGATGTCTAGGCATCTTATATCCCTCCTGATATTTTTATTCTATCAGAAGGCTTCTTTTGAGTCAAAAGAACCGTCCCCTTGACTCCATTGAGTCAAAAGAACCGTCCCCTTGACTCCAAATAATCAGTATGTAATCTCAATTCTTTTTTCATTATCATTCCAGTCAATGGCATAGCCCAAATTTTCTGCAACAAATCTTAAAGGTACCATGGTCTTTGAATTAATAATCTTCAGAGGTACTGTCAACTCTTTTTCTGTATCATTCACCCTGGCTTTGTTGCCATCAATCCAAAGCTCAATTTTTTGGTCTCGTAAGGCAATATTTATTCCTCTTTTTTCGCCGTCCCATTCCACAATTCCACCCAACTCTTCAACTAAAGCTCTAATTGGTATAAGGGCAGAACCTTCTATTATTAAAGGGGTTGTTCCTTCATTATCAATTGGTTTGGCAATACCATTTACTGTCATTTTTGAATTTCCAGGATATAAGAAAATTTTATTTGGTGTGTTAACACTGTACTTGATTTTTGAAATGTAAACACCATCTATCCTTTCTCCTCTATCAACCTTCGGACCTACAATTACCTGAACTTCCCCGTCGGCAAAAACAGTTTGGGCTCTATCCGGCACCTCATTCGGATAAATGGCAGTTATATTGCCAGACGAAATAGCTTGCTTACCGTTAATTTTAAAATTGCTGAAAGCTACGGTAAACGAAGGTATATCCCCTTCTTTAATGGTTTTCCCATATATTTCTACAAACGATGCGAACCTTCTATCCAGTGTCAGTTTTTTGCCTGGAAACCTAAGTGCTCCAACGTATTTCCAATCTGAATGTTCATAAGAGTAAACAAACATTCCAATCCATGTATTATTCTTATCTTCCGGCAAATTTAACTGTTCCGGCTTCAATACCCTGAGTTCAATATTATATAATCCTTTGCTCCATTTGTATGTATTTCTGACACCGACGAAATCTCCTTCATAGCCCGCGCTCTGACAAAAGCCCCCATCCGCGAGACTAACCGCATCAAGACTTCTTTCATCCCATCTTGAAAACAACAAGCCTCTACCCCAGTTTTTATATCGTTGGTCTGTTTTTGATACAAATCCTCCAGTATTGGTCTGTAATCCCCCATAAAATGAAACTCCATTAAATTTTCCTAAACCAATAGGTGCTATATACAAGTCAATATTTTGGGGAATTTCATCACTAATAAAAACATCCATAGTAATTTTTTCAATATTATTCACTTCACCTGAAATATTCCACCATAAATCTACAAGATGCCATGGTGTATCACTAACTGCATAAACCTTCGTTACATAAACTAACCCATTTAATAACGCTAAAAAAAGAATCATGGACAAAACAATTTTTGCTCGAAAAGATTTTTTTAATATTGCGAACATTTTTCACCGCCAAATCAAGTTTATTCAGCATTTTTCTAAGCGATTTCCTTAAAAAAATGGTAGGGGGGGATCGTCAATAATCTTTCGCAAATTCCTTAATCGGGTACCATCTCTTTCGCAAAGTACCGTCAATAATCCTTAGACTGTATCTAATCCGATTGAATCAAGCAATCCTGTCGTTAACAATCTTGATAGAATCTGTATAGCTTCTTCTTCAGAATAGGTGTTCTGATTATTCCACCAAGTGAATACTACCCAAATTAAAGATGTGATAGATTCAGACAAAAGATCCTTTGGAATTAAAAGCGATTTAGGGGCTCCATCGATCAGGTTATTGACAATCATACTTTGCAGCAGGGATTTCGTCTGCACGCTTACCTCATAGTTTGAAGTATCGCTGAAGAGTATGCTGAACAACCTTTGGTTTTCAGATATATTGTGGAAAACATGCCGGATATCAATACCTAGATCAATAGGAAAAGAGATGTTTTCGGCTGTTATCTTCTTATACTGTGTATTAGCCAGCATAAGATCCAGGGCGTCCCTGATTATTTCATTGAATAAGGCCGTTTTGTTCTCAAAATGAAAATAAAAAGTCTTTCGATTAATAAAAGCCTTTTCCGCGATATCTTTGACCGTAATGTACTCATATCCTTTTTCTTCAATCAGTTCAAGAAATGCAGCCT
>JAJFUD010000076.1 GCA_021372585.1 bacterium | reverse complement strand
GGTGATCCTGGTGGCAGTCATGAGAAAAATACTACTCCTGAGTCATGCATTATACAAAGAGGACAGACCTTATGAAGAAAGGGGGAAGTACCTTGAAAAAAAGCAAACTTAAAACTTGACATTAATCACGGTATCTGTCCCGATGTTACCGGAATATACAAACAAACCATTTTGCTGATATCTTCCTTTGTGGGATCAGTTATTTAAAAGAAAATCAACTAACCAAACCATCTTTATTCCGTTCTGAGTAACAGGGTGATCAATATCACTGGCAATCATTATCTTTTCGTAGTTATCCCGTATAGCAATTAGTGGTGCAAACTCTCTCTCCCTTGTGGCTGGATCATTCAAAGATTCCGTTACTTGAATATACTTTTTCTCATTCACCGTGCTGGCAATGAAATCCACTTCCTTATCGCCAAATTTACCGATAGAGACATCATAGCCCCGGCGAAGAAGCTCGAAATAAACGACATTTTCAATGATATGTCCCATGTCCATATCGCGGAAACCAAGCAGATAATTTCGCAGCCCAATATCCACAATGTAATACTTTCCGAGTGTTTTCAAGTACTCTTTCCCTTTAACGTCGTAACGCTTAATTTCATAAAAAACAAAGGACTCGAGCAAAGCGCCAATATAAGCCTGAATAGTATGAACCGACGGGTTGCTGTTACGATTCTTTTCGAGTAACTTTTCATGAATAAGCTTATTGGTGATCGATGTAATAGAGGTGATATTGCCTATGTTATCGGCAAGGAACATGATTACCTTTCTCAGAAGATCAGGATCCGTAATCTGCCGATATCCTTTGCGTTTCTCTCGCTCTAGAATATCACGCACAACCACAGTAGAGTATATACCATCCAATAGGATTAGTGCTTTATCCATTTCTAATCCAATATCAGCGATTCCGGGCATACCCCCAAATAATAGGTAAGTTTCTAGTAGCTCCTTGGCATCATAGCTTTCTCCATTTTTATTATAAATGTGCTTTTTGATACCGCCTAATGGATTTTTTCTTTCATGAACGATATACCCATGAAAGTCTAGAAACTCAGAAAAAGAGAGAGGAAGCATTTTAATCTCAATACTTCTTCCCGCGAGATAAGTCGCATATTCCGATGAGAGTAGGTAGGCATTAGAACCGGTCACATATATATCGCAGTTAAAATCAACACGGAAGGAGTTAACGGCATCCTGCCACTGGTAAACACGTTGAATCTCGTCAAGAAACAGATAAGCACGTTTTTTTTCCGGAAGACGCTCTTTCACATATTGGTACAACGCTTCCACATCCATTCCCCTGAATTTCATCGATTCAAAGTTGAGCTCAATAATCTGATCCTCGGTAATACCATGATTAAGTAGATGTCGAACCATGAGTTTTAATAAACTGGATTTTCCGCAGCGTCGTATTCCTGTTATGATCTTCACTGAATCGGTGTCCTGAAATGCGATCAACCGATTAAGATATAGATCTCGTCTTCGTAGTTCTGTGTCATGCTTTAACATCAAATAGATTCCCTCCGAGAAAAACATAGCATAAAAACCGTAAAAAATCAAGTTTGTGCTATCTATTGCATAAAATATACATGTATTGCTTTTTGATTTCTTTTATCCCGACTTTGGCGTTTTTTTTCAAGAAACCTCATCCAGACTGATCCAATTTTAACCCGTGGGCACAACAAAGTAATTTCCTCTTGTTGATTGTTGATCTTTCTTTTCGTCCTCATGGTTCTACCGCTTTGTGCTCTTCACCGAAACGGGTAATCATTTCGATGCAGGTATCGATGAACGGATGTAATCTCGGTAGGGGTTTGACTTCGTTTCATATGAAGGACGGTATAAATCTTTTTCGCCTCAGGATTCATTTCCATGGGTACCCGATACAGCTTACCGGTTTTGGTATCTTCCATCAGGGAAGAGGCAACCTGTTGCAGGGCATCCCGCATTGAGCGAAAGGACATCCGCTCTCCCTGCTGAAGCGCCATTCGGTATTCCATCCCCCGGGCTATCGCAAAGGCAAGGTAGCAAATCCCAATGTGCGCATGAATTCGCTTTTTGGTCCAGACATACACCGGTCGTATGGATAAATCATGTTTGTTCAACCGGAAAGAATCTTCTACCTTCCAGAGAGAATGATAAAACGAGAGCAAGGGTAGAGGATCAAGGGAATGGTCGTTGGTCATGATCCCTTTAAACCCATCCCATCTTTGTTCGGATTCGATCACTTCCTCATTGATTTCATAGGTAGCATCCTCCCCGAGGAGTTTCACATATTTACGCATAGCTGCTTGCAGGATTAAGCGCTTGCTTTTGGCTTTGACCTGTTTTGTCTTTTTGGGTACGGTATTTACCTGTTCTATGGCTTGAGCTTGCTGTTCTGCTTCCTGTTGTTCTTGTTTCGAGGCTCTCTCCAGCTTTCGTAAAATGCTCTGCACCAGTTTCTCCCGATTCTTGTGATCATGGAGTGCTCTGCTCCGGTTCCAAGACAGGATCAGCCTTCTTCCTTTTTCATAGGAAGTATCATAAATCCAGATATGGTTTGGTTTCTTGACGGTTGATGGCGGGGGCGACGCTATATCCAAATCAGGAAATGGAAATTGGATTGGCTCTGTTTTTTCTTTGTCTATCTCCTGCTCCCCGGTTCTGTCTTCCTCCTCCTCTTCTTCTTCTTTCTCCTCTTCTTCGAATTCTTCCCAGAGGAAGGGGAACTCAGATCCATTCGCTGTAGACCAGGGTGCATAATTACTTGGTTCCAGGATCCGGTCTTTCCAACGCCCTTTCATGCTACGAATTTTAGCACCTACCACATAGGTATAATGGTGTTCCTCTAACCAAGTCAGGTTATCATCACTGAAGAGTCCCTGATCGGCTACCAATATAGCCCTCTCTGCCGGAATGAGATCCATCAATTCAGTCAGCAGTACCGAAAGTGTTTTTTGTTCATGCGTCGCTCCGGAGAAAAGCTTGTATCCCATCGGTAATCCTTCCGGAGTGACTGCCAGCGCTAACACAATCTGGGTTTCTTTCCATTTGTTATCTTTGGAGTATCCCTGTTCTCTCAGGTCATCTTCGGTAAAGCTTTCCATGTAAAGGGTGGTGACATCATAGAGGAGTAAGCCCATTTTGCCTCCGAAGAGATCTAGGGTATGCTGCGTAACAATTTGCTGGAGGAGGGTTTCTTTTTTGAAGAGAGCGTCCAGTAACCGATAGATTCGATCGAGCGGCACCTGGATCCCTGTCTCTTTTGCCAGCCA
>JAJFUD010000068.1 GCA_021372585.1 bacterium | reverse complement strand
AACGATTTGAATCGGTAAGTTTTCCTGTTTCATTTTAGCCAGCACATCGTTGGTGGATTTGATACTGTCGTTAATCTGAATCAAGGAATTGACATTTTCATGTAAATGCGGTTTTTCAATGGAAAAACCGGCATTACCGGTGATGCCAACCTCCAGACCGGCCATTGTTACTGTTTTATAAGGAGTAAACAGAGACTTGGAATCTGATTTATAAACAATGTCATTGTTGAGGATAGATAACTGTCCTCGTTTTTCTACATTCTCTAGCACAGGGATGCCATAGAAAAAGTCTTCATCAGATACGTTCAGGAACTGGTACCCGATTTTTTGGTAGATATCACCAATCGCTTCTCCGTTGGAAAAGAAAGAAACTGAGGATCCCATCACATAATTTCCCGCATCGACCGTGATTCTGTTGGCGTATGTATTTTTGTATAGATTCATAAAAGAAGCAATACTCGCTAATCCGCCAATCGGCCTGTCTTCAATAGGATCTTTGGCAGTGGTTTCGATTTTACTTTCTACATTGCCGGTGGCATTGACAAAGACGGTAGGGTAATGAGCTCTGAAAATAATCGTTGCGGTTTCAGCTCTGGAAATTGGATTTTTCGGTTTAATGGTACCATCTGCATATCCCTTAATTAAACCCTCGTTGGAAGCATAAATCATGTAAGGTAAGGCTAAGGAAGAGATTTGGTCGATATCTTTGACACTTTGCTTAAACCGATTGGTCATTTCATCAGTGAGAGTGGGTGGATTAGGGTCATTACGCAATGCAACAACTAATTCAATCATCGCTTCTTCGCGGGTTATCTGTTTATTCGGGAAGAAGAAATTAGAATCCGCAAACGGGATCATCCCTTTTTGTTTGGCTGCTTCAACAAAACCATAAAACCAATCTTTTTTGAGTACATCCGTAAAGCTTGGAGAAGATGGTTTTACTTCTGCTATGCCGTAGGCACTGGTGGCAATTTTGGTATATTCTGCACGGGTAATGGTTTTATCGGGTAAAAATCGCCCGTCAGAGTATCCTGCAATCACTTTCTTCGTCTGCAGGAACTGAATGGATTCCAAGGCCCAATGATCCAGAAAATCAGGAACTAAAGTCCAATTGGTAGTTGTGTTAGGCTGGATCGTCTTGTCTTTTTTTAGTTTATCAATCAAGGCATCCCGAAGAGTTTTTCTGGTGTTTGTCTGGATCTTAATATTTGATAAAGTGGATAATCTACCTGAGCTGGCTAAATTAGAAGCAATGACTGCCACTTTATAAGTGGTGCTGGCAACGAAAGGTTTACCGTTGATTTTCAGGTCTTTCACACGGCTGTTCACCGGTAAAGTTAAGTTTAGGGAATAAGACATATTAAATGTATTTAATCCAAAACTTGTCAACCCTTTTTGTAAATAATCTGCGCTCTCTTCCAGCATAGCCTTGACCTGATTTCCGGTCAAAGAGATGGAATAGATCATATCGTCCGCTGAAATCAGTGAATAAATATCACCGTACGTCAGAGGACCTTTGTTGAGGTTGTGCATGATTTCAGAAGGTTTTATGATGGCGATATCAGATTTGGCGGTCTCTTTCATGGTGGATAATACCAGATTGGCCAGGCTGGTTTGTCTGTAGGTTCCCCCGGAAGAAGAAATGGTCTGGTTGGCAGTGCCAACCACATCATTAAATGTGTTATCGGCAGTTTGTTTGTAGGTATCCACTACTTGTTTTATGGTGGGATCTTCTTTAATCGTTTTTCCAATTTTTACCACTTTGCCGGTGATATTTCTGGCTCCGTTTTCTTTCTTCATGACCTCATATGGTTTTACTGGGCATTTGCATTTTTCAAGAACCAATTCTACCCTGGATAAACCTAAACCATATTTGCCCGGTGAAGATATAAGAACATCATGAGCAGTAAAATCTTCTGTGTCGGGGTATAAGATCTGTTCTCCAGCTATTGGTTCATCAGAGGCAGGAATGCAAACGTCGATACGGGATCTTTCCAATAACTTATAAAGATAAGAATTTTTTTGTTTAGAAAGGTCTCTTTCCCACTCCATATCGGTTAATAAAACAATGAAATCCGCACGTTCTAATTCTTTCAGTTGGTCGCTGACTCGCATTACTTCTTCCCCGGGGTCGTAAAACTCCATGCCTTTAATGCTATCAGAGGGGATAGAAGAAGTTTTTGTAGGATCAGGTAAAGAAATTACTGCTATTTTTAAAACATGAGCAGAATTGGGCACATCATACACTAACATTCTATGATCTGCTGCGTATAAGCTGGATCCAAGCATGGCATTGGTAGATACCCATGTAAATTTGCTCTCACGTTTTCTTGCGTCCCGAAGCTGTGCAGGAAGAGAAAAATCAATCGAACTCCATCCGGCTGCATCATATTGTAAAGTATTCATCACCTCTATCATAGGATGTGCTTTTCCGGATAAAGGTTTTTTGGTAAAAAAGTTTGAAAGACTGGAACCCACAATGGTGTTACCAGCATCAACAAGCATATGATAGCCTTCTTTGCTGGTGATATCCTTACGGATTTCATTAATGATGGTGGCAGCTTTCGTCATACCGCCCTCTCCCTGGTTTGGGCCACTGGAGATTGGATCAAGCTGTCCGCGAACATTGCCTGTTGCTAAAATGACAAAAGGGAAAATATCCAATGCTTTTGCATCTTGCGCAGGGAGAAAGAATAAAGAACTGGCTGTCATAAGCAAACAAGCCAATACAATAGAAATACTTCTTCTTGCCATATGCTCCTCCATTTACTAACAAATCTCAATGTTAACTATTTTAGATCTTTAGTTGTTTCTTTCAAGATGAGAAATAAATCTATTTCTGGTATAGCAAAAGAGTTTTTTTTTCAATGATTTAAGGTACAATGAGAACAAACATTCATTACTATAAAGAAGAAGTGGGGTGAAAAAATGCCAGGCAATATTGAACAGTACTTGATTCCAAAATCCATCGCCCTGTCTGTTTCAATTTCGATTATTGTGATTGCGATTGCTATTTTAATATGGTTGATTATCACGATTGTGTTTGGGATGGTTCTGTTAAAAAAGATGAATTTATTCACAAAGAATTTGAACACCATGGTGACAACACTGAATGATAAAACGAAATTAATCGGTGATTCAACCTCTCAATTACTGCAATCGTACCGACTTCCCGAGAGGAAGGAATCGGAAAAAACATCCTCATTCTCGAAATTTGCCTATGGTTTTGGTAGCATTTTCGCTGTTATTTTTGAAGTAACGCAATTAGTCAAAAAATTTAAAGGAGGAAAAAAGCAAAATGGATAATTCACATTCTGGAAAATTTGGGTACGGATTGTTACTTGGGGTTTTTGTTGGAGCAGTAGTCGGTTTACTATTAGCTCCCCAAACCGGTGAAGAAACCAGAAAAAAAGTACAGAATACGGCCGAGGATCTTCAGGAACAGTTGAATAAACTGACTGATCGGATCAAAAAAGAAACGAATACGATTATCGAAAAAGGGAAAAGCTATATTAACGAAAAAAACGAGCAAATTCATCTAAAAGATGAAGATGATCTGAAAAATACCGGATCCTAAATTTTATCCCCTATCTGACCCATAGGGAAAAAGAAGGGTAATATGAAAAGAAACGATGTGCTATTGTTTTTATTGATTTTTTTACTATTTGTGCCTTTATTGTCTGGTTGCAAAAAAACAAGCGAAGACGTGATGAAAGAGTACAATATGGGGGAAGCTGTCACCTTACCCAATAAAACGGAGATTGTGATACAGAATATGATCGCCTTTCCCTTTTATCAAATTCCGCTTTCCGTGGAATCTGTCCGGGAATTTCCATTTGTATACTATCAAAAAGCAGATAAGAATTACCGAATCATCAAAGTGAAAGACGATGGTTCGACAGTAGATACTATAATAGACGGAGTGGACAGCCCCACTTATCAAAACGGCTATATTGTTGAGAAAAGTAATAAAACGATGGCGACGAATTCTAGATATTTGTTAGATATTCAAACCGGAAAACTTTATCCGAAAGATACCGGGAAATTATTCGTGATGGTGAATTTTTCGTATAAACCCATTAATTCAAAGCAACTTACGTTTGACCCCTCATTATATTGGCTTGAGGACGAGAACAAGGTTAAGTTTGAATTTGATCCGATTTTGTCCGATACCATACTTCCGATTGCTTATCCTGCTAAAATGGAACGAAACCAGTATACTACCATCCGTTTGATTGGTGTCATTCCATCTGAGGCTACAACACTATACTTTGTCACCGGAAATGCAAGAATAAAATGGGATGTCGAGACCAACTAAAAAAAGTTATACTGGTTAGTTGCTGTTTATTCGGATTATTACTGACGTCCTGTAGTCGAAAGCAGGATGTTTTTTTGACCCAGACTACGGATTGGTTGAAAACGGAATTCGGTGAAAAAGCCGTTATTCAGTCTTTATCCTTGGTCCCTACAGAACGACCGGAGAATACATTCTGGAGAGTTTCTATCATCACTGAAAAGGGAGACCGATGGGAAGGCTTAGTCAGTTATACTGTCTCGATCAAAAAATATACTAAATATGAGATTCCATTACCTTCACAGGAGGAAAAATGATGCTGGATACCTTTATTGTCGGCGCCGGGCCTGCAGGGATCACTGCAGCTGTATATGCCAAACGATATAACCTTACTTTCGAGATGCTGGAGAAAGAATCGATTGTGGGGGGGAAAGTCAATTATCCCCATTGGATCGAGAATTTCATCGGTTATCCAGATGGCATAAAAGGATCTTCTTTAGTTAAGGTTCTGGAACGACATCTTCATGTTCTGGGTATTCAACCAATTCAGGGTTTATGTGAAAAAATTACCGAAATTCAGAATGGCTATGAAGTCACCACCAGCAAAGGCGATACGTATCAAAGTAAAACTATTATCATTGCTACGGGAACAGTAAGCAAAAAACTGGGAATTCCTGGAGAGGAAGCGTTTATTGGCAAAGGCATTTCCACTTGTGCTACGTGTGATGCTCCTTTCTTTAAAAATAAAACGATAGCAGTGGTGGGCGGTGGCGATTCTGCTTTAGCGGAAACAAACTACCTTTCCGAGTTTGCTTCAAAAATCTATTTAATTCATCGCCGGGAGGAATTCAGGGGAGTGCCTTCCTTGGTCAAGGCGTTGGAAGAGAATTCCTCTATTCAGTTATATAAAGGATACTTACCGGTTTCTATTCAAGGAGATCAGTTTGTTCAATCGATCACCATACAGAACAAACAAACCAACCAACAAGAAACTTTAGTTGTAAACGGCGTATTTATTTTTTCCGGTTATACACCAAAAACTGATTTTATTGCATTTCCTCTGGCTTTAGATGATCAGGGTTTTATAAAAACAGACGCAGAGATGAAAACGAGTCAACCGAGAGTTTATGCAGTCGGTGACATCCAGTCGAAAGCGCTTAGACAGATTGTAACGGCAACTTCAGATGGCGCTATCGCAATACACAGTATCAGAAATCTTCTTTATGCCTAAATACAGATTTGTAACGAGAAAAGGAAAACAAAATGGAAACTGATAAAAAAGCGCCCTATGAACCAAAAGAGATAGAATCAGGAATTTACAAGTTCTGGGAAGAGCATCATTGTTTTTCCAGTAAGCCTTCTCAGGAAAACAAAGTATTTTCGATGGTGATGCCGCCACCCAATATAACCGGAGTTTTACACTTAGGTCATGCAATGGATCTAACGCTCCCCGATATTATTGCCCGGTATAAAAAAATGGATGGGTATGACGTCTGTTGGTTTCCAGGTACCGACCAGGCAGGGATCGCTACTTATAACGTAGTCGAGAGAGAGTTGGAAAAACAAGGTTTAAAACGAGAAGACCTGGGTAGGGAAAAATTCATCGAAAAAGTCTGGGAATGGAAACAAAAATACGGTAACCGAATCATTGAACAGATGAAGTTGTTAGGGGCATCTGCTGACTGGGACAAAATCAGATTTACAAAAGATAAAGACTATGAGAAGGCAATCCAAACTGCTTTTATTCAATATTACCAGGAAGGACTTATTTACAAAGGAAAACGAATCGTTAACTATTGCCCACGGTGTGATACCGCTATTTCAGATATCGAAGTCGACAACATCTCTGAAAAGGGAGAATTGTTCTATATACGGTACCCATTAGAGCATTCAGATCAATATATCGTTGTGGCTACTACAAGACCGGAAACAATGCTGGGCGATACCGCTGTTGTAGTGCATCCGGAAGATGAACGGTACAGATCGTTTCATGGCAAAAATATCCTTCTCCCGCTCCTCCATAGAGTGATTCCAATTATCCTCGATGAAAGCGTCGATAGGGAATTTGGTACCGGTGCCGTTAAGGTGACACCGGCACATGATCCGGTCGATTACGAGATCAGTGTTCGTCATCACCTTCCCAGTATCGAAGTCATCGAAAAAGGAAAGAAGATGAATGAAAATGCCGGAACTTTCTCCGGTCTCTCTGTTTTCGAGGCTCGAAAAAAAGTGGTAGAAGCTTTAGAAGCGGAAGGTCTTATCGAGAAGATTGAGCCATACGAACACTCAGTTGGTCATTGTTCCCGTTGCAATAAGACCATTGAGCCGATTATCTCTGATCAGTGGTATCTGAAAACACCCCCTTTGGCCACAAAAGCCCTCCCCTATGTACTAGAGGGTAACATTGAATTTATCCCGGACAGATGGGTAAAGGTATATAAAAATTGGATGGAAAACATTCAGGATTGGTGCATCTCCAGACAGATATGGTGGGGAGTGCAGATTCCTATTTGGTATTGTCCATGCGGAAAGATGATTGCCTCTATTCAACCTCCGAAGGATTGCCCCGATTGTGGAAAATCTGAGTTTACTCAAGATCCTGATGTTCTCGATACCTGGTTTGGGTCAGCGCTTTGGCCATTCGCTGTGATGGGTTGGCCTGATAGAGATGATGAGATCAAAAGGTATTTTCCCACTTCTTTATTGGTGACCGCTTTTGATATTATTTTTTTCTGGGTATCCCGTATGATATTTTCCTCGCTCCATTTTATGAACCGGATTCCTTTCGAGAAGGTCTATTACCATGGATTAATTCGGGATAAACAAGGAAGAAAAATGAGTAAATCCCTGAATAATGTCGTTGACCCGGCAACCATTATCGAAAAGTACGGAGCCGACGCATTACGTTTTACATTAACACAACAGAGTAGCTCTTCCGGGCAGGATATTCATTTTGATGAGAACAAAATGCTCTCTTCCCGTAACTTTATAAACAAAATCTGGAATGCTACAAAACTGATAAAAGATCTGATTCAGGAAGATCCTCTCGAAAGCAAATCTATAGTAGAGATAACTATCTGGGATAAATGGATTCAGGAGAAATTTCATGAAACAGTCAATTCTCTTCGCAACTGCTTAGATCATTACCGTTTCAATGAAGCAGCTCAGGAAGTATATTCATTTTTTTGGGATCATTTCTGCGATTGGTACCTGGAAGTATCGAAGCTGCGCCCGAACAAAGAATTACTTAGAGAGATGTTTGGAGAGATTCTGAAAATATTGCACCCCTTTATTCCTTTCGTGACAGAACATATTTGGCTTTCTTTTTCTGAGAATGACGGGAAAAGCATTATGATGTCAAAATTTCCTGAAGAAACCGTCAAAAAAGAAAATGATATCCAGGAAAAAGTCACCCTTGTTCAGAATGTGATCCGGTCGATCAGAAATTTGAAAAGTGAATTTTCACTCTCATCACCGGATGGGTTATCGATAAAGGTGTGGTGTTCGGATACCAATGAGAAGGTTTTATTAGAAAAAGAGATGGATACTATTATTAAACTAGCCAGAATCGAGGCTATCAGTTTTATCAACGAAAGAGCTTCTAAGTCAATACAACAAGTGACTTCCTCTACGATCCAGGTATTTTTACCTCTCCAGGCTAATATTGACATACAAAAAGAGATACAGATGAAGAAATTAAAACTCGAGAAAAATAAAACTGAAATCATGAAAATGGAACAAAAGTTGAATAATCCAGATTTTAAAGCCAATGCTCCCGGTGAATTGGTGGACGGTTACCAGCAACAGTTAAGTGAGATGAAACATCAGGAAGTAGTGATACTTGATCGAATTACGGAGCTGACCTCACTACTCTCATGAAACTGGAACAGATAGAGCGATTACCAAGATTTTCTCTACCGTTAAATCTGGATAGAATCTCTACTATTCTTAGCGAACTTGATTTGCTGAATCCGGATTTTCGTTGGGTTCATGTAGCCGGTACAAAAGGGAAAGGGTCTACCTGTGTTTTTTTAGCGAATATTCTGGTAGAAGCAAAATATAAAGTTGGTTTGTTCTTATCTCCTCATTTATGCTCTCCCAATGAAAGAATCTCGCTTCAATTGGATCCGATAAGCCAGGAAAATATTGAAAAAACCTCCCGGATTTTGGATGAAGTATTACAGAGATTGTCGATCCATGACATCAGTTTTTTTGAATACTGGACAGCATTAGCGTTACTTATTTTTCGAGAGAACCATGTCGATATTGCTATTATTGAAACAGGATTGGGAGGTCGCTTAGATGCTACCAATGCAATCCAGAATCCGCTTTTAAGTGTTATCACTTTGATTGGCAGGGATCATACCGATCGTCTTGGTTTTACCGTCGAAGAGATTGCGAGAGAGAAAGCCGGCATTATCCGACAAAACACACCTGTATTATCAGCTTGTCAATTACCTGCTGTGGAAGAGATTCTCAAAACAACAGCTATCAGACACCATAGTAAATACTACTCCATTTATACGGACTATGATATTTCCTTTGAAAAGGGAAATGGTTTCGAACCTGGAAAAATGAATCTTATTTCCTATCTTTCAGGTATGGCTTATACCGGCTTAGAGATTTCATTAATTGGAAAACACCAGCTGCAGAATGCTTCTCTTGCGTTGTCTGCTACAGAAATTCTTGCTAAAAAAGGATTTTGTGTAGACGAGAGAATAATTCGGGAAGGATTAAAAAAAGCTTTTCTTCCTGGTCGAATGGAAAGGATCTCCTACCAGAACCGGACCATCCTGTTGGATGGTGCTCATAATCCAGAATCCTTTCAAGCCCTAAAAGAGGCATTATCAGAAAGGTTTCCTGAAAGAAAATTTAATGTTCTATTTGGTAGTTTAAAAACCAAATTATACGCAGAAAATATTCAGATATTATCAGGAATCGCCTCTAAAATCTGGTTGACACCTATTCCTGGACATGACTCAGTGACAAGCACAGAGGAATTCAATACTTTTGGGCAGATAATTTTTTCTTTGAATTCTTCCAAGGAGACAGTTCTTTCTACCTTTATTCAGCAATCAGATCCTGGTGATATCCTTATCGTAACAGGTTCACTGTATTTAGTTGGCTGGATTCGCCAGCAACTAATTCCGGGAGAGAAATTGAGATATAAGACTTCGAAGGAGGCTTAAATGTTGGATGAGATTGTAAATTCCACTCTGTTTCAAAGCTTGCAAATACCTTTCCTCATTGTCTGTATTATTTTATTAGTCTGGATGATTGATGATTCGATGAGAAGAACGCAAAATAAGTGGATTTTTCCGGGATTTGCTCTGATAGTATCCCTGTTACCGTTTTTACTCTCCTTTTTCAGTAAAGTGAATTATCTTTGGTTATTCACCACTGTGATTGTGTGGTTGTTGTACCTTCTGTTGCGACCGGAATATACATTGGAAGAGGTTAAACTCATTCAGGCGGATCAACGTATGAAAGACCTGGAGACGAAATACTATGAGTATTTTCTGGTGAAAAATGGTAAAATATGTCCTGTTTGCGGTTTACCGGTTGAGGATGATTATTTGATCTGTCCAAATTGTTTTAAAGAATTGAAAAATAAATGTCCGGAATGCGGAAAACTAGTTGATATGAATTGGGTGCTTTGTCCATATTGCAAGAAAAAAGCTTCAAAAGACAAAGGGAGTGAAAGGAATGAGTAAGACGTTTTTTCCTGGGGGAATACACCTGAAAGACAGCAAAGAACGAACCAGAGATCTCCCCATTGAATTGTTCAAAGATCCTGAAGTAGTGGTTATTTTGATGTCTCAACATTTAGGCAAGCCTGCAAAGCCTATTGTTCAAGCGGGAGATAAAGTTAAAATCGGTCAGCTCATCGGGGAGGCTCAGGGAGATTTTAGTGCCAATGTACACGCTTCTATTTCCGGTGAAGTGATCAAAGTAGCTCCCGCTCCTCATCCTGTCTCGATCGAGGACATGGCGGTCACTATTCAGAATGATCATCAGTCGGAATGGTATCAGACGCCCAATGTAAAAAAAGAAAATGGTCTTTTCTCCCGGGAGGAACTCCTGGAAATTATCAAAAAAAACGGAATCGTTGGTATGGGCGGGGCGACCTTTCCGGCACATATCAAGCTGAATCCCAGGAATCCAGTTGACACGTTAATCATCAATGGTGCAGAATGCGAACCCTATCTGACCTGTGATTTTCGCTTAATGATGGAGCAATCGGATGCTTTGTTGAACGGGATTAGAACAATTTTAGAGCTTCTTCCTGTTAAACAGGTCATTATCGGTATTGAGGAAAACAAAAAGGAAGCGATCGAACAATTAAAAACACAGATTGAAAAAGCAGTTTTTTCTGTCCAGGTAAGAGTAGAAGCATTGCAAGAAAAGTATCCTCAAGGAGCAGAAAAAAACCTCATTTTTGCGCTAACCAAACGCACGGTTCCAGTTGGTAAACTGCCCTTTGATATCGGTGTAGTCGTTCAGAATGTGGCAACCGTGATAGCGATCTATGAAGCGGTACATCTTAAAAAACCTTTAATTGATAGGGTATTAACGGTAACTGGTTATGGCATTAAAGAGCCAAAGAATTTACGGGTGAAGATTGGTACACCGGTACAGGAACTGATCGCTTATTGTCAGGGAAACACAGAAAACCCTGGAAAAGTTGTTTTTGGCGGTCCTATGATGGGAGTTGCCATACGATCATTAGAAACGCCCATTATGAAAGCAACCTCCGGCGTATTGGTTTTAAACGGAAATATTTCTTATCAGGAGAATCAATGTATCCGATGTGGAAAATGCATAGAAAATTGTCCCACCGGTTTAATGCCAGTAAAAATTACCGAATCTGCAAAAATTGGTGAATACATCCAATACGAAAAACTCTTTGTGACATCCTGTATTGAGTGTGGCGTGTGTTCTTACAATTGTCCCGCTGGTATTCCGATTCTGAATTATATTCGGTTAGCCAAAGCAGAACAAATGAAAAGGAGAAATCAAAAATGAACCTGTTATCCATTTCATCTTCTCCGCATATTCGCTCTGGTATAACCACCAGAAATATTATGCTCTCTGTCTGTGCAGCATTATTGCCTTCGGCCGTGATAGGGATGGCTTATTATGGATGGTGGCAGATTGGGTTGCTGTTAGTCATCGGAGTGCTGACAGCAGTGCTATCTGAAGCTATTTTACAGAAAATACTTCATATTCCTTTTTCCTATCTAGACGGAAGTGCTGCCTTGACAGGTTTGTTGCTGGTGTTAACCATCAGCCCGATGTCTCCATGGTGGATGCCTTTGATCGGTAGTTTTGTCGCTATCCTATCGAAGCAAGTATTTGGGGGTATGGGACAGAATCCTTTTAATCCGGCACTTATCGGAAGAGCCACTTTATTACTTTCATTCCCAATAGAATCTACTCAATGGATAATGCCTTATTCCCACGTTACTACTGCCACTCCATTAAACCTGTATAAAATGGCAAACTTCGGGAGTGAAGGATTAAATCAGGTGGTTGCATCACTGGGGGGGACGCTGCAGCTTGCTTACCGGTCTCTTTTGCTGGGATTACGGGGTGGGAGTATCGGAGAAATATGTTTCCCCGCGATGCTAATCGGTTTTCTCTTTTTATTATTTACGAAAGTGGTGAGCTGGAGAATCACTTGTTCTTATCTTGTTACAGTGATCGTTTTATCGCTCCTTTTTAAATTAGATGTTGTGGTGATGTTGTTAAGCGGTGGCATTGTTTTTGGTGCCTTTTTTATGGCAACCGATTACGTTACTTCCCCGTTATTACCAAAGAATCAACTGATTTTTGGTTTTGGTGTCGGTTTTATTAATATGATCATCCGTCGATTTTCAGGAATGCCGGAAGGAACTACTTTTGCCATCCTGATCATGAATATCATCACCCCGCTACTCGATCAATCCATCAAAAAACCTGTCGGATTCGTTCAGGAGGTGAAAAAATTATGAAATCATCAGCCAAAGAAATCATCATATTAGGTTTGACCTTGGGAATTGTTTCCATGATAGC
The DNA here is from genome assembly GCA_021372585.1 of bacterium. GTDB lineage: Bacteria > Caldisericota > Caldisericia > UBA6126 > UBA6126 > UBA6126. Next base: position 24,014 of record JAJFUD010000068.1, on the reverse strand, counting down.
GGCACTTGGTTTAAGCATCACCTACTCAGTGACAAAACCGGTCATTACTATGCAAATAAAACTAGCATTAGAAAAAGCACAAAAAGAAATTTTTCCTGAAGCAACTGAGTTCCTTCAAAAGGAAGAGATGATCGAGAAAGTAAGCGGATCAACTGTGATAAAAGATTTTTTCATAGTCAACGGACCGGATAAACAGCAGATGGGGTACCTGGTTTCTGCCACTACTCCAGGATACGGAGGGAATATTCTTTTTATTATTGGCGTTTCCTTAGACGGGACACTAAAAAGAGTTATGGTGACAGAACATACTGAAACACCGGGTTTAGGCGCTAATGTAACCTCTAAAACTTTTTTGGAACAATTCAACAACAAAAAAATTTCCGATGATTTTTTGGTTAAAAAGGATGTAAAGGCAATCACAGCCGCGACTATTTCGTCGAAAGCCCTCACGAATGGTATCAAAGCCTTAATTGATATTTCAAAAACCTCATTAGTAGGTGAAGTAAATGACTAACTTAAAACAAGTTTTTTTACGGGGAGTTTTGCAGGATAATCCTGTTCTGATATTAATGATCGGCTTATGTTCCGTATTGGCTGTATCCGTCACTACTGTCAATGCGATAGGTATGACTATTGCTTACTCATTTGTTTTGATTGGATCAGAACTAACCATCTCTGCGATACGGAATGTAATTCCGAAAACGCTTCGCATTCCTATTTTTATTATTGTCATAGGATCCTTTACAACAATTATCCAGCTGCTTGTGAAAGCCTATTCCCCCTCTCTGGATAAGTCGCTAGGTATTTTTATCCCATTAATCGTCGTGAATTGTATCATTATCGGACGCGTAGAGGCTTTCTCCTCAAAAAACACTATGTTGGCATCTCTGATTGATTCGCTCGGAATGAGTGTTGGTTACGGGATGGTGATTGTCAGCATCGCTTTTATCAGAGAGTTGCTTGGTAGTGGAACCGTATTTGGTTTTCCTATTTTTCCATCTTTTATCAAACCGATGCTCATTTTCGTTTTACCCCCCGGTGCCTTTTTTATCATCGGTATCGAAATAGCGATTATAAATGCTATTAATAAGAGATTAGCAAAGAACAAAGGAAAATAAGATGGAATTTTTAAAAGAAATTTTTACAGTTCTTATCAATTCGATTTTTGCACAGAATTTTGTATTTATACGTTTCTTAGCGCTATGTTCTTTTGTTGGTATGACCACCAGTATGGAGAATTCCATCGGTATGGGGGGCGCTGTCTCCTTTGTGACTGTGATGGCCTCTGTGATTAGTTATGCTCTTTACTATTTTATACTCGTCCCATTACACTTGGAATATTTACAGACCATCACTTTCATTCTGACCATTGCTGTTTTTGTACAATTGGTAGAGCTTTATCTAAAAAAAGCTGTTCCTACTTTATATCGAGCGATGGGAATTTACCTTCCTCTGATTGCCACAAATTGTATGATATTGGCAGTTACTTTATTAAACATCACCGAACAATATTCCCTCATGATGGCGATTGTATTTAGCATCGGTGCGTCAATTGGTTATACATTGGCTTTAATTCTGTTGGCTGGTATCAGAATAAAAATGAGATATATCACCATCCCGAAATTTCTTCAAGGATATCCCATCATCTTTATTGCTGCGTCATTTATCGCTATTGCTTTTCTCGGTCTGCAAGGAATTGCGAGGTAAAATATGTCACCTTTTATTGTAACTGTCTTATGGTCATCTGTTATTTTACTGGTTATCGGAATTGTGTTTGGTGTGATGCTTGGTTATTTTTCAAAGATATTAGCTGTACATGAAGATCCCAGAATTGTCAAAATCGCAGAATTATTACCCGGAGCTAATTGTGGGGCTTGTGGTTTTACTGGATGTGCTAACCTGGCAGAAAATCTGGTTACCGGAAAAGCTTCTATTGAAAAATGCAAGCAAACATCGAATGGAGCAGCTTCAGAAATAGCCACTATTCTTGGTATTGAGATCGATTCCAGTAATTTTTCCAAAAAAGTAGCGGTGATTCGATGCCAGGGTAATCTTGATAATGCTACACAACAAGTGTATGTTAAAGATGTATCAAGTTGCAAGCTAGCCACCACCTTAAAGATATTTAATAAAGCTTGTTTGTACAGTTGTATCGGGTATGGTGATTGCGTCGATATTTGTCCTTTTGAGGCGATTACGATGGATAAAAAAGGATTGCCTGTCGTGAATCATTCGCTTTGTACCGGTTGTGGGATGTGCGTTGATATTTGTCCGAGAAATGTGATTGTCCTGGCTCCCCTCGAAAAACAGGTTATGGCTTTATGCGTCAATCAGAAAAAAGGGAAAGAAGTCAAGGATGTCTGTAAAGCAGGGTGTACCACCTGTATGCTTTGTGTGAAAAAATGTCCTAAAAATGCGATTCGAATAGAGAATAATTTGCCTGTAATGGATAGGAATTTATGCGATCTTTGCGGAATATGTGTGGAGGTTTGCCCGATGAAAACGATTCGACTAATCAATGAAAAATAAATCGTTATTTCTTTTTTTGGTATCACTTGTATTTTTTACTTCAATAGTGCCATATCTTGCTTTTTCCACATCCAAAAATACTTTTCTACATTTCGTGATTACTAATCAATCCGGATTGCCAAAATTTAATTCCCTGGTTGAAATTGTTTTACCTCCTGAATGGAAAAATCAACCCTGTGTTGTGCTTAGCGATTCAAACGATACTGTCAAATTGCCCTTTATACGTAAGTCTAATGAATCTGGAGATAGACTGCTTGTTCAAATTTCTTTAGCTTCTCTTGAAGAAAAAAAAATCATCATCAAAAAAGGAGATACATCCAAAATCCAAGATCAGATCGTTTCTCCAAGTGCACCGGGTACGGATTTCTTGTTTGTAAATTACAAAGAAGCGATCTTGATTTCCACCGAAGCAGACAACCGAATCCGGTTTTTTTCAAATGATGGAAAACAATTTTCACCGGAGTCTGTGCCTTTAGTATTAGGCGAGGGAAAAAGTTATACTTTGCGAACCGGATCCCCTCAATTAGTAAACATCAAATCTGAAAAACCATTGTATGTCTATGCTTCCTCGATCAATTATCAGAAAGACAATACAAAGATTGAAGCAGGCGATAGCGATACAACAACACTTTATACCAATTTCGGATTCATCTATGTGCATAAGCATATTTGGATCTCTTCATATGAGGAAACTGAGATAAATTTATTTGATGAGAACGGTAGAAATGTATTTTCAAAGAAACTGTCAGCCAACAGCGGACATTATCTTGATCATCTGCCACCTGGACCCTATAAAATAATAAGCACTCATCCCGTCACTATCCAGTTTGGTTATCTGGATGATGAAAATTTCTCTTTTATTCATGGTCCGCTTAACCAGATTCATGGGTATGCTTTTGGTGATTTGCTGGTGCAGTCACTTCAACCTAACACTACTATAGAGATAAGTTGGGAAAAAAAAGGAAAGCAGAAGCATCAGTTTAAAGATGTTTTTGAATTTGAAACTTTTAAACCAATCGACGAGTTTCTGCCTAAACAGCCGGAATATACGTATTTTAGCCTAGAATCAAACTATCCTGTCAGGGTTTGTTCTTTTTCCTCAGGCAATAACTTTGGTGGAGAATATATCACCGGAAATACACTCTCTTTCAATGACAGACAGTTCCGGATTATTACTACAAGAGTGTCAAAGGAATTCTCTAAAGAACAGACAAACTTAATTGAATTAATCGGCTTAACGAATGATACCGATGTTGTTATCTCCGGAGCAGTGAATAAAAAGATTACACTTCAGAAAAACACTCATTTTGATGTGCCATCCAGCACACCATTAGAGAAAATTGCCATTGAAAGCAGTTCCGATATGATGGTTTGCCAGCTTCATAACTATACTAATAAAGGATTATTTTATAACATTCCTGCTTTATCAGATAACACGATTGTCATTAGTTCGAATGGATCTTTCGGTGAGGGTATTGTTCAAGATATCCCTGATCAAGGTCAGGGAATCATCAGCTGGTTTAAAATCAAGGAATTTTTTAGGAATGTGGTTCATATTCCCTACCTACCGTTAACTTTTTTCTTTGTTGGTTTAATTGGTATTTTTACCGCTATTCTTTTGATTGTTCTGAATAAAATGGAATCTCACATCAGAGAAAAGCGGGAAAAAAAGATTGAGCCGATGAAACCAATAGAAGAACAAAAAGAAAAGGTTCAACCTGAGGTTCCTGCGATAGAAGAATCGGAGGCTTCCAAGCCAATCACAAATGAGGAAAAACCGGTGTTTAAATACCAGATACCTGATTTGAACACCATTAATAAAAACATTGTATATCCTACTTTACATAAAGTGGATGAAATCCCAGAATTTCATCGTACAACGCCAGACATCAAAAAACCTGAGAAGGAAGATGTCGGTGTAGTCTCTGAGAAAAAGCCAACTGATGAGATCACTGAAATTCAACCTGTCGTTCAGAGTCCATCTGATAAGCATACCATTCAATCTAATGTGGTATTGGATCCCGGATCTGCTAACCGGCTTTTTTATGAATCTCAGCTTCAGTGTTTTAGTAATGCTTATATGGTATCCAGCAGTGCAAAAAAACTTCCCCAGGGTGTACATGAATACTTACGAAAAATCGATCTCAATCTACAGGATCAAACAAGAATATCCAACCTTATGCGTTCTTTACCCATCATGGAAGAATCTGCGAAAGCAATCGCTTTATGTAAGAAATTGAAAATTGCGTATTATATTTCTTCTTACCCTTTACCTCAGAAAATTCTTGGTATCAGTATCATTCCGGTAAGTGAGTGGAAGCATAATTCAATTCAATAGATTAAAGAGGTTTTATTGAAAAAATACTCTTACCTGATTGTCTTGCTTTTGATAGTGTTGGTCATTCTTGTTTTTGGTAATCATTTTTTAAAACAACCCAACCAAAATACTGACAGGCATATCTTTTTTGCGATGGATACCTTTTTTGAGATTCAATCGAATGAAATAGTGAATTGGAATAAAGTCCTGAAACAAATTCAAACGGAGTTAGCCTTGATAGATGATCAGCTAAATGCTTATCACCAAAATTCTGAAATAGCGATGATCAACCAAAATGCATCCAAAGAACCGGTGAAAGTATCCGAGGTTACTTTTAACACGATAAAAAAAGCGATTGAGTTTGGGACAAGTTCAAACGGCTTATTTGATATCAGCTTCCAGCCTTTACAAGATTTATACGGATTTGAACAAGGACAATACCGGGTTCCTACCCCTCAGGAAATTGAAGAAACCAAGAAATCTGTTAATTTTGCTTATATCAAACTCAATGAGGGTAAACAGGAAGTTCAATTCCTGAAACCCGGTATGAAATTGAACTTATCAGGCCTAATAAAAGGCATAGCCTTGGATAGAATCGTAAAATACCTTCAGAGTGAAGGCATGCATGAGTTTTCCCTGAATTTTGGCGGAAACCTCTATATACAATCAGACAAAGAAGAGACGATTGGTATCAAAAACCCATCCGGTAGTGATATTATCACATCCATTCTTGTTAAAAAAGGATTTGTATCCACTTCTTCAAATGGAGAGCAATACTTTATCCAGAATGATCTCCGGTATAGCCATATTATCAATCCCATAACCGGGTCTGCTGCTTCATCCAATGATAGCGTCACCGTTGTTTCAGATACAGGGATCCTCTCTGATTTTCTATCCACTTATCTGTATCTATTACCCGTTGGGGAAATCAGCGAATATATGCAGGATAATTTTCCTGAAGCGGGTTATTATGTGATCCAAAAAAATAAGATCGTCTTAAGCAAAGACCAAACTCGATGAAGATGACACTTAACGAGTTAATTCGTATTGCGCTTTTATTGGCAGTTGCAATCATTATTCATTTTATCGAAGCTTTTTTTATCATACCTATCGGAGGATTCCATCTGAAAATCGGTTTGTCGAATATCGTTATTTTATTGGTTTTATTCAGAATGAATTTCTGGATGGTTCTGTTTTTTGCGATCTGTAAATCCTGTTTTTCATTTATTTATGAACCCGCTTTTAATTCATTAACCTGGTTCATCAGTATCGGAGGGTCATTTTTCAGCATTTTTAGCATGTTGTTAGTGAAAAGCAGGTTTAAGAACAATATTTTATTGATATCAGTGATTGGGGGTATCTTTCACAATATCGGTCAGATTATGGCTATTATAGTATTTTTTTCTAATTTGTTTTATAACTTGTTTATTTTTTACCTTCCTTTTTTGATTATTACAGGTGCAATTGCGGGTTTTTTAACGGGAAAAATTACGGAATGGGTATTAAACAGAACAGACAAGAGTGTTTTATTTGGAAACAAAGTATAATATTGATATATTGATTAGTTCAGAGTTCATTGTTGGAGGCATGTATGGGTTTAATAGATAGATTCAGCAAAGATATCGCTATTGATTTAGGTACTGCAAATACTTTAGTATATGTTGCCGGAAAAGGCATCATGCTTCGTGAACCGTCAATTGTCGCGATCAGGAAAGAAACCGGAGAGATTATCGCTATTGGCGTGGATGCAAAAAAGATGGCCGGCAGAGTACCGGATGCCATTCAGATCGTGAGACCGCTTAAAGACGGTGTTATTGCGAATTTCGAAGTTACCCAAAAACTGATTGAATATCTAATCAATAAGGTTGGTGGCAGAAAAGGGTTTTTTGGTTTTAACCGACCAAGATTGATTATTGGCATACCATCAGGCATTACCGAAGTTGAAATGAGGGCAGTTATTGAGGCTGCTCTTCAAGCGGGAGCCCGTCAGGCGAGATTAATCCAGGAACCAATGGCAGCTGCGATTGGAGCAGATCTTCCTATATCCGAGCCCATTGGCAACATGATTGTTGATGTCGGCGGAGGCACTTGCGAAGTCGCTGTCATTTCTTTAAACGGTATGGTTTGTAAGAATTCCATACGAATCGCCGGCGATGAGATGAATGAAGCCATTCTGCAATACCTGAAGAGACAATATAACTTGCTCGTTGGAATCTACACAGCGGAAGAGATTAAAATTGAAATTGGCTCTGCTTTCCCTTCTGATGAAATCATGATTGCTGAAATCAAAGGGCGTGATTTGATTACTGGCTTACCAAGAACGATCACGGTAACTTCAGAAGAAACACGAATTGCTTTAAATGATGTGATGATCAGTATTTTGGATGCAGTCAAAGCAACCCTGGAGGAAACCCCCCCGGATTTAGCTGCTGATATCATAGACAGAGGCATTTTTCTTGCCGGAGGAGGATCTTTACTCAGGGGGATGGATAAATATATCTCTGAAGGTACCGGAATCCTGGTGAACAACTCAGATAACCCGGTTCTATGTGTTGCCTTAGGAGCAGGAAAGATTGCAGAGAATATTGAAAAGTTATGGCCCCTGCTTCTAAGAGTTAAGTATTATTAATAAATAAAGTAAAACTATGAATCGCTATCAGAGAAAATTGCCAAGGTCTCTTTTTTTGATACTTTTGATTCTGTTTATCTCTTTTTTAAGTATATTCGGCTTGTATCGAACTCTTGGATTTTCACCTTTTTTAAAGGTTGAAAACTTTGCCATCAGAACTTTTCAACCCGTGATTCTTTTTTTTGAAAAGACTGGTTCTTCCATTCAGAGACAATGGACGATGATTTCTAACCTGTCTTCCATTCAGAAGAGACTGGATGAATTAGAGTATCAGATACGTTTAGATAAGGTACAGGATGCCATTAATGACAACCTGGTAACAGAGAACCAACAACTCAGGAGTTGGCTTGGTTTGATTAAAGAGAGCGATTATACGATCGAATTGGCTGATGTCATTTACCGTGATCAGCAAAGCAATTTTGTTATTTCCAAAGGATCGTCTCATAAGATAAAGAATGGTTTGCCTGTCATATTGCATCTCTCATTGAAGGAAAGCGATGCGATAAAACTTTGTCTGATTGGACGAATTGATCAAACTAATGTGAGTAATGCGCATGTGCTCTCGATTTTAGATAAAAACTCTAAAATCAGCGCAAAAAATATGCGAACCCAGGTCAATGGACTAGTGGAGTATGATGCTAACCAAAAGAAGTTGGTTTTTACCACCTACCGGTTTGATAAAGACATTAAAAAAGGTGATGTCATTGTGACCAATGAGATGTCGCAGTTTCCGAAAGGTCTGATTATCGGCTATATTGAATCAGAAGAAGAAGTAGCTTTTAATAATAAGGTAGTGCTGGAGCTTCCCTTTGACATATTTTATCCTTCACAGGTAGGTGTGATTCTCCAATGACCTTTTTAATTGTCATGATTGGCTGTTTTTTTGTGATAGGTGACCTTTTTTTCTTTCCTTCCCTGACTCATTTTTCTCTCTATATTGATATTGCTATGATTTGGATCTTATTCAGTATGGATATTCAGGAAGAAGAATCAGTTTATGCATTTTTATTGGTGTTACTGATCAAAACCCTTTTTTTGTCGCATGCTCTTGTTCTTCCGTATATTTTTACCCTCTCGGTATTATATTGTTTATATTACTTTGTAAAGCCATTCTTCTATCAAAGGGAATCCTGGCTTTCTTTTTTTCTGGTTCAGTTCGTTTTTATCGGTCAGCTGTTGTGGTTATACCATGTCACCTGGGGAGTGTTGATAACCAGCAGTCTATATGAAATCGCCTCCTTTTTTCTGTTATTACTCCTGAGAAAACGACTTCGTCAATATCACACGACTAATCGAAGCAGGTATATAACCTCTTTATGAGAAAAAGATCCGGATACCGGGAGTGGCAAGCCACGAATACTGATGTTTCCGTTATAAAAGCGGTTGTCATTCTTATTTTAGTCTTTTTATTGAGCAGTCTCTTGGTGTATCGATTATTTGTACTTCAGGTGCGAAAGAAAGATTATTACGTCAGTCTTTCTGAGAGGAATTATGTGCGAACTGTCTATTTGGATGCTCCCCGGGGCAATATCTATGATCGAAACGGTATTGTTTTAGCAGAAGACATTCCCTCCTTTCATGTTTTGGTGAGTTACCAGAAATGGCTTCAGGCAATCTCGATAGAAAATGGCAACCAGAGCGAAAAAGAAGCCATCACCCTCATCAGTAGAATTTTTTCTGTCAGCGAAGAGGTAATTAAGAAAACCATACAGGATAGCAAAACGAATCAATCCGATGTGATATTAAAAGAGAATTTGAATGAAACAGAGTATGCGCTTTTCAATGAAAATGCTGCGAAATTATCCGGATTTTATGTAAAAAGAGGATTCAAAAGATTCTATCCGCAAGGAAAAACGTTATCTCACGTCCTTGGTTACACAAGGTTGCTAGAAAAAGAAAAAGACCAGGAAATCGTCAACCAAAATCCCTCTTTAAATTTTAATGACCGAGTTGGGAAACAAGGAATAGAGAGATATTATGAGAATTTATTACAAGGAGAAAAAGGTACCATACTTCAGAAAATTGACGCTTTAGGCACTATTCTTGATGAAGTGGAAAAAAAACCGATTCAAAAAGGGAATGATATCTATTTAACTATTGATATCACCTTACAGAAAAAAGTTGAATCCCTCATTCAGAACCATGTCAGTACTCTTATGATCATGGACTGTAAAACCGGAGAGATTCTTGCATGCGCAAATAATCCCGGTTTTGATCCGAATATTTTTTCTGAACCGCTTTCGGATAAAATATGGAATGAACTATCCGCTAAAAGAGCTTTTTTTAATATTGCTATCCAAGGTGAATACCCTCCTGGTTCTATCTTTAAACCTTTAGTTTCGTTGTTTGGACTTGAAAAGGGATACATCAAAATGACCGAACCTCTTCACTGTGGGGGAAAAATTGATGTGGAAGGGCTGGCAGGAAAGTACCGGTGTTGGGTGTATCCTTCCCAACATGGTTGGATTACAATGAAAGAAGCGTTAAAATATTCTTGTGATATCTATTTTTTTGAGCTTATCAGAAAATTCGATATCCTGGAGTTTTTGGATTTTGCGAAACGAAACGGAGGGATCAGTCAGTTAACTGGTGTTGATTTGCCTTATGAAAATGTTGGTGAACTCCGTAATCCGGATTGGAAAAAGAAACATGTCGGTTATGAGTGGTTTGAAGGAGACTCAATGAATTTAGGTATTGGGCAGGGTTATTTAACCGTAACACCGATACAGATGTTGAATATATATGCGAATATTGCTTCCAGAGGAAAAACGCCGATTCCTCATTTCTTCCTGAGTACAAAAGGGGGAAAAGCTTATGCAAAAGACTGGAAGCCAGCTGAAAAACCAGCCATTAAAGCCCAGTATTACGATTTTATACATGATTCTTTGCATGAGGTTACACAATCAGGCGGAACTGCCCCTTTACTTTCTAATACCTTTATTCCGATTGCTGCAAAAACCGGCACGGCAGAAGACGATCTGGATGAAACGGGGAAACCTACCCAGGATTTATGGTTGGCAGGTTTTGCTCCTTCGGACAAACCTGAAATTGCAGCCGTTGTTATGTATGAAAAATCAAAACTTGAGTTTGGCGGAGATCTATCTCCTGTTTTAAAAGAAGCTATTTTGTTTTATTTTCAGAACAAAAAACTACCTCAGGAGTGATGGCTATGCAAATAAAAGTGATCCAAGAGGATGATATTCAGTTTAAAGGATGTTCATCAGGCATCTTGATTCTAATTAATCAGGATCTCGACTTTGAAAAGTTGATTAAAAAATTAATTCAAAAGTTAAAAAAAGAAAAAAAGTTTATTAGTGATATGGACTTATTTATCAAAGGGAAAGACCGTTTTTTAGACCAGGATGAATTAGGGATGATTCGGAAAATGGTTCGTGATAAAACGAAATTTTCTATTTTGAATGCTTCCCAATTAGAACCGGAACTTCCGGACATAACCACTTCCCCGGCGAGGAATAAGGGATTGCTTTCTTCCCAACCGTTTTTAATCATCAATCATTCGCTCCGAGCCGGGGAAGAGATCAATACCACTTCACCGGTAATACTTCACGGGGACATCAATCCCGGTGCGATACTCAAATCATCAGGTCCGGTTATTGTTACCGGGAAAATTAAAGGAGACGTGATCATTCAGAATGCAGGCGAAGGGGCTTTTGTGTACTCTTCCGGTTTACAACCTAACCGCCTGAGTATTAATTCAATTGATCTCTCTGGATCAATATTGATAGAATCGGACATGCTTAATGCATCTATTGTTTATTGTAATCAAAATGCAATCAACATTCTTCGATTGAAAGAGGACAAATGGGAGAAACAATTGTAATCACATCCGGAAAAGGTGGAGTCGGAAAAACAACGATTACCGCTAATCTTGGTATCTCGTTAGGTCAACTCGGGTTTAGCGTGGTCATGGTAGATGCTGATATTGGTTTGCGCAATCTGGATCTTGTAATGGGCATCGAAAAGAAAGTGAAATACCACATCCTGGATGTTTCAAAAGGATTGTGCACATTAGACGATGCTTTAGTGAAAGATACGAGAAGCAAGACACCTTTATGCCTTTTACCGGCATCACAGTCACATTTCAAGGAAGATATCCAAAAGGATGATTTCTCCGATCTGATTCAATCCTTACAAGAACGTTTTCAATATGTCCTAATAGATTCTCCCGCCGGAATAGAATATGGATTCAGGTTGTCCACGAAAGATGCCAACCAGGGAATAGTAGTGGTGAATCCGGAAGTCTCTTCCATTCGTGATGCTGACCGGGTGATTAGTATCCTAGAGCAAAAAAAAATCAAACCGATATATCTGATTATTAACCGTGTGAATACAGAATTATTGAAAAAGAAAGAGATCATTTCTCCTGAAGAAATCCAGGAGATTCTCGATATACCTCTCTTAGGGGTGATTCCGGAAGATCCTGCTGTGGTCATTTCTGCCAATCAGGGAAAGCCTTTTGCTTACCAAACGCAATCGAAGTTAGGGGAGTTATTTTTGCATATCGCAAAAAAACTGTCCAGCGAAGAACCGGTCATGATGGAAGATAGCTATAAAGCTGAATCCTTATGGAATAAAGTAAAAAAATCCTTTACACTTAAGAAATGAGGAATCAAAATGGCTAGTGGAAAAATTGCTTCGCAGAGATTAAAACATGTTATTTCAAAGGACAGAGAATTACTATCATCTGGAAGCATCAGGGTTTTGAAGAAAGAGTTGGGTAATATCGTTTCCAAGTTCTTAGATATTGATAAGCGAAAAATCCAGATTACCATTGAAGAAGCAGACCAGCAAAATTATAACTTATCAGCTAATTTCCAAAAAAAGCCAAAGGCAGAAGATGAAGTAGAATGAAAATCATACATACTGCTGATTTGCATATCGGCATAGAGAATTACGGCAGGCAGGATTCTGAAACAATGATTAATTCAAGATTGTTGGATTTTTTCAGATCTTTGGATTTTATTGTCCAGAGGGCTATCCAAGAAAAAGCAGATTTGTTTATTATATCCGGCGATATATATCACCAGAGAGAACCGAGCATCTATGTCCAAAATGAGTTTGCGAAACGTTTAACCCGGCTCAGTGAAGCTGATATACCTGTCGCTTTATTAATTGGTAATCATGACTCATTGCTCGCTTTAAAGCGAATCTCGTCTCTGCAGATATTTAAAGAACTAAAAGTGCCGAATATTTTTGTTTTCGATGAACCTAAGTTAATTACAATTCCTACGAAAAGTGGCGATGTTCAGGTATTAGGTCTTCCCTATCTTGAAAAAAATGTATTGAATGAATACTTTCTGAATTATTCTATTCAGGAAAAAACGAAACAAGAATATGCTTCTTTTATTTTTTCAAGGTTAATACAAGAGTTTAGCTCTCAGATTGACCCGAAAATACCTTCTATTCTCTTATCACACCTTACTCTCCGCGAAGCTGTGTATCAAAACTGGCACCCCGCTATGATCGGGAATGAGATCTACGTCAATCAGGAGATTTTCTTCAAGACGCCTTTTCAATATGTTGCCTTAGGGCATATACATAAACCACAATTGATTTCAGAGACGGATTATCCTGTTATTGCTTATAGCGGAAGCATCGACTCGTTGGATTTTGGAGAGGCAGATTTTGAACATGGATTTTATGAAGTAGAGATTACCGAAAAAAAAGTAAAACCAAATTTTCATAAAATCCCCGGTCAGAGAAAATTAGTCACCATACAAATCGAAGCCAAAGATGAAAATGACTGTATCCAGAAATTATTACAACACTTAGGGAACAATCAGCATGAAAAAGACATTGTCAAAATTATTATTGAATCTGAATCCAATTTCGATGAACAGAAATTACGCAGAGAGGTTTCTCTGTATGTGTATTTTATTGCTTCGTTTAAGTATGAACGTAAAAGAGTGAATAAATCAAGAATCCAGGAATTGAATAACGAGATTACTCCTTTGGAATCCTTAAAAAAGTATATTTTAAATGTAAACGATCCGTATCTGAAAGACAATGAAACAGAAATCATCAGGTTAACCGAATCACTCTTGTCGGAGATTGAAGCTGAATGATACCTATTTGTATAAAATTACAAAATTTTCTGTCCTATAGAGAAGAAACCACGGTTGATTTTTCTTCTTTCCATGTTGCGGTGATAACCGGTCTTAATGGAGCGGGAAAATCGTCAATACTCGATGCGATTACCTATTCTTTGTTTGGCGTGGCAAGGGGTACCAGTAAAAGCGGAGATAATGCTGACAGGCTAATTTTTTCAGGAGAATCTTTCTGTAAAGTAGAGCTGGATTTTGAGATGAATGACCAGCTGTATAAGGTGATTCGAAAGCGGGATAAAAAGCAGGAGCTGACAGAGCTTGAGCTTTATATCAATCTCGGTGATAAATGGGTTTCCATTATGGGATCCACCAATAAATTAACCCAGGAAAAAATCAATTCTATTATTAAAGTCAATTATGAGCTCTTTACCTCCTCTGTTTTCATCATGCAGGGAAAAGCGGATGCCTTTACCCAAAAAGATCCATCAGAGCGAAAAATACTACTCTCTGAGATTTTACAGTTGGATATCTATGAAAAGCTTCGTGATAAAACACAGGAAAGAAAAAAAACCGTTCAAAAAGAGATGGATCTCTTACGACATTTTATTGATGTTAATCAGGAGAAGCTTTCCCAGAAATCCAATATTGAGCATGATCTGCTGGTTCTGCAAAATCAGATCAAAGAATACGACAAAGATCTGGCTGAGTTGAATAGTGTTACAAAAGCGAAACGAGACAAAATCAAAAAAATGGAGATTGCCTTAGAGAAAAAGAGAAATCTTTTGGAGAGGCTAGAGAGAGAAAACACTAATATAGCCTCACTAACCAGTGAAAAACAAGATTATTTGAAGCAGATAGAGGAAGCTCAAAAAATTATCATCATGCAGCATGAAATTGAAACAGGTTATCAAAGGTTAATGGCTTATTTCAACAAAGACAAAAAGATGAATGAAGACTTCGAAACTAGAACCAGAATTGAAAAAAGAGTCGTTGAAATCAGAGAGAAAATTGCTGAAGAAGAACATAAATTAAAGTTGCAGAAGGTCGAGTTGGAAAAAGAAGAGAGTATTTACTTATCTGAAAGAAGCAACCTTTTAGAAATTAACCTGAGCATACAAAAATTGCAGAATGAACAAAAAGAACTGGAACGAACAAAATTCCTAAAGGATGAATCCGAAAAAATCAAAACTGAAACTCAGATCGAAAAAGCTACTCTTGAGAATAAAGTCAATGAAATGCGATTGAATTTGGTCGCTGTGAAATCAAAGAAGGAAGAATTATCCAAGAAGATCTATTATTTAGAAGGCATCATTCGTGATGAGACACTAATTGATGCGCAGTTAAAAAAAATCAAAGAGAGTAAGGCTCGTTTAGAAATACTGAACGACGAGATGCGTAAAGAGATGTCCAAGATTGATATCTACCAAAACCAGATTGATGAAACAAAAAAAATCATCACGGATTTAGATGAAAAATTAGCGATTCTTCTTAAAGAAAATAGTACGAAAAGGTGTCCTCTGTGCGGTACCCCCTTAACTTTAGGCAGAGGGTCGGAACTTGTCCTAAACTATCGAAGAGAGCTCGATCAAAAAAAGGAGTCGATTCAGCTGAATCTTGAAAAAAGCCATGAAGTGAAATTACAGATAGAAAATCTTGGCAAAAAAAAGAAACAGATGGAAGATGACGCTCTTCTGGAAAATGAATTTACTGAGAAAAAGACGGTATTACTCTCTGCCAAAGCACAGATCCGCTCTTTAAACGAGGAGATTTACTCAATAAAAGTCAATGAATCCCAATTAATCAGCGAGATACAACGAGTCGACGAAAAGATTGACTATCTGAAATCCCAAATCCGGACCTTAGACAAAAAATATACAGATTATTGTTTAAGAGTCAGCACAGAAGCCAATGTATTGCGTTCACTCGGTGAATTACATGCTCAGCTCGGTAAAGCCATAGAAGCGGAGCAGAAACTGCCTCTTATCAGTGCTGCTTTAATTAAGATTAACCGAACCCTGGAAACTAAAAAGTACTGCTCAGAAATGCGAACAAAGCTGGAAGAATTGGAAAAAGACCTGTTCGATATTACTTATGATCCTGTTCTACACAAAGAGATTAAGAGAAACATCGAGAATTTCCAGTACTTTGAAAGTGAAAAGAAACTGTTAAGCGAGAAGATTAACCAAAAGCAGTTACTCACTTCTGCTATTAACAAAATCAACGAAAAAATTATTAATTCCAATCAGGAGGTAACGAGGTTACAGGAAGAGCTGAACCAGATATCCGTAGATGACGAGGAGGTGGAAAAGGTTCAGGAGAGCATCACCAATACAAACGCAATCATTGAGACTAAAAAAGAAGAGCGGGAACAGCTGGTTATCCAGCATGCAAAACTAAACCAGAATCTAACGAACGTGAATGCTCTGGATGTTGAATTAGCCCAGAAAGTGAAAGAGAACGAATCGCTTATATATGAAGAAAAATTACTGCAAAAGTCCGGTGAAATATTTAGTAAAAATGGCATTCCGGCTTTTATTATTGAGAACGCTCTTCCGGAAATTGAGATTAGAGCCAACTCTATTCTGGATATTATCTCGGATGGCAAATTACAAGTATTCTTCAAGGTTTTTTCGGTTACTAAGAAAGGTCAGTTCAGAGAAACTCTTGATATTGAGATATCAAATGAAGGTAACATCAGAACGTATGAATTATTCAGCGGGGGGGAGAAGTTTAAAGTAGACATCGCGATTCGAATAGCAATATCGCATATTTTAGCCAATCGTTCAGGATTCGAGTTGTCTGTGTTATTTATTGATGAAGGATTTGGAACACAGGATGGCGAGAGCGTACTTCGATTTGTTGAGTGTATTAACCGTATACGGGATGATTTTAAAAAAATTATTGTCATCACCCATATGGATGAATTGAAAGACTATTTTGAGAGTAATGTTCATGTCGTAAAGATTAACGATGTTTCGCGCTTGTCAATACATTGATAATAACAATACGATTAATTTTGAAAAAGTTCCATTTAACGCAACCAATTTGACAAAAAAGGTTTTCTGTATTACATTGAGTTTGATTTTTATATTTTGGATTTTTTTAAAGGAGATATTTTTTGAAAGCGAAAAACATCGTTATAAATACAAAAAGATGTAAACGTTGCGGATTGTGCGTTACGATTTGTCCAAAATATGTTTATTCCCAAAATGCTGCGGATGAAGTGCTGATTGATCACCTGGATCAGTGTATTGTTTGTATGATGTGCCAAAATGTATGTCCTGATTTTGCAATCGAGGTAGAAAAAGAAAATGAGTAAAACGGTTGATATTTTACAAGGCGCTGAAGCATGTGCTAAAGGAGCAATGAAAGCTGGTCTTTCCTATTTCGCAGGGTATCCCATCACCCCTTCCACTGAAATCGCAGAGATGTTATCCATTTTACTGACAAAAGACAAAAAGATCTTCATGCAGATGGAGGACGAGATCGCCAGTATCGTCAGTATTATCGGGGCTTCATTAGCCGGAGCTAAGTCAATGACAGCCACTTCCGGTCCCGGTTTTTCTTTAATGCAGGAAGGGATCGGTTATGCCTGTATGACAGAAGCGCCTATCGTGATCTGTGATGTGATGAGGGGAGGACCTTCGACCGGCGACCCCACCAAAGGTTCACAGGGTGATGTCATGCAAGCACGATGGGGTACACACGGTGACCATGCCATGATTGTCATATGTCCCGATTCTGTGGAAGAAATGTATTATGATACGATTAAAGCTTTCAATTTAGCAGAAAAATATAGAAACCCGGTGATTCTTTTAACCGACGAAACGATTACTCACATGCGTGAGAAAGTAGAGATTGATTTCAACGAGAAAGTAGAATTAATCGAAAGAAAAAAACCTGTGATTACCGCTGATAAACCTTATTTACCGTATGGCACTTTTGATGATGATGTTTCCATTATTGGTAATCTGGGAGATGGATTTGGAACCAGTATTACCGGAATGACTCACAGGGAAGACGGATTCCAGTCGCCCATACCCAAAATCGGGGAGCCTTTGATAAAACGATTGAGCAGAAAAATTGAGAAGCATTCAGATGAGTTATTTGAATTAGAGATCATTAATCCTAATGCGAAAACCATTATTGTCACGTATGGTGCCACAAGCAGAACCGCCAAAACCATTATAGCGGAAGGTCATGATGAGATAGGATTGGTAAGACTAAAAACATTGTTCCCGTTATCTGACAACAAATTGATACAAGCGACTAAGAACGCTGAGAGAGTGATTGTGGCGGAGATGAATTTAGGCCAAATTTTCATGGAAACGAAAAAAGCCCTGGCCTGTACCTCTACCCAAGTAGAGTTACTCTCTAAAGTCGGAGGAGCTCTGATTACCCCAAATGAGATGCTGGCTTTTATTCAGGAGGGTCAATCATGAAAGGCGAAAAATTTATCAACCCGTCCAGGATTCCCTCTATTTGGTGTCCCGGTTGTGGTAACGGCATTGTATTACACAGCGTGTTAACCGCATTGGAAGAATTAAATTATACAAAGGATAACGTAATCTTTGTTTCAGGTATCGGATGCTCTTCACGGTCTTCTACCTATACCATTTTTGATAATATCCATACGCTTCATGGGAGAGCGATTCCTATTGCTACTGCCATTAAACTGGTCAGGCCGGATAAAAAAGTGATTGTCATGACAGGAGACGGAGATTCCTTGGCGATCGGAGGAAACCACATTATCCATGCTGCCAGAAGAAATATTGACTTAACCGTTATCATTTTCAATAACTCTATATACGGGATGACCGGCGGACAATTTTCTCCCTTAACTCCTTCCGGCAAACGAGCGACTACTTCTCAGTTTGGTAATATTGAGAACCAGTTTGATGCCATGAAGCTATTACAAGGCGCAGGAGCAACCTATTTGGCCAGGATTGGTACTTATTTCTTTACTCAGATGACACGGTACATCAAAACTGCTTTACAACATGAAGGTTTTGGCGTTGTCGAGGCGATTACCCAATGCCCTGTTTATTATGGAAGATTAAATAAAATGGCTACTCCCTCGGATATGCTTTTGTGGCAAAAAGACAATTTAGTTTTTAAAGATAGGTTGTCACAGAGCAATATAGAAGGGATGGACGAGAAATTATTAATCGGTGAGTTTGTAAATTTGAATGCACCATCCTACCTTCAAAAGCGAAAAGCCCTATTAGAAAGGATATAACTGAATGAAGCTTGAAATACGGTTTTCCGGATCCGGCGGACAAGGATTAATCACAGCTGCCAGGGTGATCGCAAAATGTGCTGTATTGGACAAGAATAATGCACTGCAAAGTCAGACTTATGGCTCAGAAGCGAGAGGCGGCGCCACTAAAAGTGAAGTCATCCTCAGCTCAGAAAAGATCTATTTTCCGGAAGTGTTGAGCCCGGATATCGTGCTGGTTACCACACAGGAAGCCTATCAAAAATATGGAATCAATCTTGTAAAAACACGGTTAGTGATCATTGACTCCTTTTCGGTTAAAGATTTTTCTGAAAAGGAAAACTGGAAAGTAATCGCCTTACCTTTCACTGGCTTGGCTGATAAGGAATTCCATCATAAGATCCTGATGAATATGATGATCTCCGGTTTTCTGGTTGGCATTCTTCACCCGATTCTAACGATAGAATCTTTTAAAATCGCTTTGCAGGACTTTTTCTCCGACGAAAAGCTCGAAAAGAATCGGTTAGCTTCACAATATGGTTTCGAACAAGCTATTCAGAAAAACCTTCATTTTTAATGAAATCCAAGACTATCATCATTGTTCTTTTCCTATTTATCCTACTGAATTCTTTTATTTTGTCCGATTGCCGTAAACAAAATAAGGCTAATCCGTCTGGATCCGAAAATACCACTTTGGAAAAACCGACTAATCTTCATCAGGATGAATGGGTTGCGTATGTGGGTGCTTATGAAGAGCTGAAAGAGAGTGAACAAAAAGAAAAGTTCGTTCTTTGGGAAAAAGAAGGCAAACTGTTACTTCGCTACCAAACAAAAGATTATGAGTTAAAAAAAATCGAATTACATAAATACTTATTCGTTGATAACCGTCTTTTTGATTCCAATTCAGTGATTTTTGCCGCTATCAACAAGAATAGAGCAACAGTATGCAAAATAGGAACCTACCTGTTTTCAAGAGTGTATGCTCCCACAGAAGAAATCCCGGTATTATCTGAAGGCACCGTGCAAAACGCCTTAAAAACCAATCAGGATGCTGCAAAAAACCGTTCTTTCCAGGAAAAAAAACTGGTCGCCGTGACATCGTTAAAACCCTCCATTCAACCTATGTTAAGACTTTCCACATCCATTAATCCATTGAAACAACCACTAGTCGTTATGAAAAACCCTTATTTGGATGCTGAGGCTGCAAAGAATCTGGCGAGAGTGGAAGAGGAGTTGCAGAAAGACGGTTTATCTTTAGTAGTAAACCAAGCCTATATTCCCTGGTATGCGGAACAAAGTTACTTACAGCTGGTGCAAGCCATGCAAATTGAACAACCCTTCTGGGTCCCTTTTCAGAAAAATTATTACAGTTCCGGATACACTGTGGATGTAGGGTTATTTAATCAAAAAACGCAGCAGTATGTCGATATGGGTTCCGAATATCTGGAGAACATCGATCCATCCGCCCTGGATTATTTTGGTGGTACCGTTTCACAAAGGTATTATAAGACATTGCTTAGCTCCCTGATGAAAAAATACGGGTTTATTCCTTACGATGCACACTGGTGGGGATATACCTTTCAGACGAAGGGGACGATATTACCTTCAAATCAGGATGTGCAGGAAGAATCAACCAAAAAATGATACAAGAATCCACTGGTTTTTACCAAAAGCGATTGTCCCTCCCTCAGGAGAGCCTAGGCCGAATCGAATTATTAATCGGATTGTTCGAGAAGCTGGACTCTTCCTTTACACCTGAAAGATATTTTATCAGTGATTATCTTGTTGGCGAGGAGAGAGAGTGGAAGCATCTTTATCTCTTTTCTAACCAGAAAATCTGGATTGCGTATAAATTTTTGACCGTTTATGAATTTGAACAGGTCCCGATCCCAGCAAAAGAAGCTTTTCCTATTCAGCTATCCGTAAAATCATTTGATTTTGTGACCTATAATGATAAATCGAGATTTGCATCAACAGTACAAGTCGGGAAATTCCAGCTGGAATTGAAAGCAACCCAGGCGAATTGTATGGCTTTGCTTGATATTCTGAAAACGTATTTTATCCAACCAATCCCACTGTAAAGATCAATTGATGATGACTTATTTTCTGACTATCCTTGTGATTGCTATAAGCCTCGGATTAGACGCTTTCTCGGTTTCATTAGCCTTTGGTATGTGCCAAAAAGAGTGTTCTAACCAATCAAAATTACGCCTTTCCTTTTCTTTTGGATTCTTTCAGTTCCTCATGCCGATTGTAGGCTATTGGATTGGTTCCACCGTTGCCTCATTTGTCGACAAATGGGACCATTGGCTCGTGTTGACAGCGTTAGTGTTGATTGGCTGTAAAATGATCTGGGAAGGACTGGAGAAAGAAGACCAACCAAAGAAATTTACAGATATCAGCCGGGGCGTTCCATTGCTGATTGCTTCTGTGGCAACGAGTATCGATGCACTGGCGGTTGGTTTTTCATTTGCTTTTTTACAATTCGATTTGTTGACATCTTCCCTAATCATTGGAGTAGTGGCTTTTATCATGTCCTATGCAGGCTCCCATATCGGATTCAAAATCGGGAAACGTTATTTCTCAAAACCAGAATGGATTGGCGGCATCGCATTGATTTTATTGGGGATTAAGTTTTTACTCGATGGATTGAATGTTTTTTAAAATCCATTTTTCAAACTGAATCCAGAATTTATCAATCTTCTTGATCATTCTTTCATCCGTTATTTTTCTATCCACAAAGAAAGTTTCCGATTTAGGAATCATAATTTCCGGTGTATTCATGATAATCATCCCAAGTGCGTGTAAAACCTGGCGTAAATGAAGCTGTGAACGGACCGTACCGAAATAACTGGTAGAAGCGCCAACAATTGCACCCGGTTTATTGATGTAAGGGATTTCTGTGGGTGGTCTTGATGTCCAGTCCAGAACATTTTTGAGTACACCAGGGATAGAATAATTGTATTCCGGGGTCACAAACAGAATGCCGTCTGCTTTCCGGATTTTTTCTTTTAGCTGGGTGACGGACTCCGGGAAAGCAGCTTCTTCCAAATCGCCGTCATACAAGGGGATGGAAGCGATCGGTGCTTCCTCACAATGTAATGAAGCCGGTATCCGATCCATCATATTCTGGTATAAAGCACGATTCCAGGACTCTTTTCTGAGACTGCCGATAATAGCCAATATTTGTAATTTCGGATTCATCTATCCTCCTTCCAGTTAAAACCACACAAAAGAACCGTTTGTGTGGTTATTTCAATCCCTAAATCATATAATTAACCCTGTTTTGAAAGTGTATCCAACAATACCGTCCCCTTGGGGAAAGGCTATTTTTATAAACATTCAAAGCCTTATTCATTTCTTTAATTTTCTTTATTAGTTTTCTAGGTACTATTACCAGGAAAGAAAGCATAAATAAAATATTAATTGATTATTCAATTTTATAAGAAAACTTTATTATTTTTCCTGAGATCGGGCTAATAAAATGCGTATTAAGATAACGGATATTTCTAAAATCAACATTAGTAATCGTAATCCTAATGTATATCACATCATTCGGTTTCAGTTCTATTATTCTATTTTCAATATCGCGGTAAACTTCAATATCCTTAGTACTTTGAGTTATCTTAGATATTTTTAAAAACTCTTTTTTATCTGTCTCGATGCTGAAAGCTTCATCAACGTTAATATTAATTGATTCTTTATTGCTATTTGATAAAAAATATTCAAAATGAAAGTTATTATCGTTTGGTATCTGTATTATTTCAACAAAATGTATTTCAATATTATCGATCACATCAGACTCTTTTGAAATTACGAATTTTATATTATTTTTATCAGTGATATTACTATTTTTTGTTTTTTGTATATTACAACTTATTGCAAAAAAACATAAAAAAAATACTAAAAAAGGAAGCATATACTTTTTCATTTTTTTTACTCTTTCTTTTATAAGGGAATGTTTCCATCAATACATTTGCAGTTTGAACACGATTGAAGGAAGCACTGTAAATTTTCTGCTCTATCAGCTGAAATTACATCTTTTAAATAGCCGCATGGATAAGGTTCAATTGTTGTATGATATTCTTCCGTATGGTGATATAATGTACCTTCTTTAACAACATCTACACATTTGTATTTTGCAGTACATTGTCGAGTTTTTCCGTACGGGCATCCTCCACATAGATTAATTGTATTACCCCCTCTCCAGTTCTCTGCTGTCAGGTCAATCCAGTCTTTATTACCAATGATCCCAATGGCACTATATTTCCTAACTGTCAGTTCATAATGGAGCGTTAGCTGGATATCACTGATTTCATAGGAGATTTTCTCTTCCTGTCCTTCACTTTTGATGGCAAAGTCAAGACTGTTCGGATTCCATTCCTGGACTCGTTTGCCGTTGCTGATATCGTAAAGGGCGGTATATTGGGGGACACCGTCTTCATCGGTCAGCAGAACCGTATTGCCAAAGTTATCGTAATGGAAATAGTATTCTCCGTTCACGCCTTCCTGGGCATCGTCTTCGGTATAGGTCATGGAGAGGAGGATGCCGGTTTGGTCGGTGGTAAAATCCTGGGTGAGGACTTCTTCATCGTTGACAAACTTCCGGGCATATTCCAATCCATAAGGACCGTACACATAGGTCCATTCTTCCACCTCATAGCTGTCTTCGCTCTTGGTGTAAGAAGCTATCTTGTTCATGCCGTTGTAGGTGATCGCATAACTGGTTTCGGTCGTACCGTCGTCAAACGTGATCTGGGTAATCTGGTCTTTGTTATTCCAGGAGAAAGCCAAGGTATCCAAGTTGGGATAAGTAATCTGGGTTAGTCTGCCTCTGCCGGCTGGTTCATACGTATAGGTTTCATACCCGCTTCCCAGCCCGGTAGGGTAAGCAATGGAAGAGAGGTTATTGGTTAAAGCACTGTAGGAAACGCTGAAATTACCTGCAATATCGGAATAGGCAATGGCGACGACTTGATCCAGTCCGGCGGTGTATCCGTAAGTGATGGTTCGGTTATTGGAACTATACGAAATGGTACCCACCTGATGATTGCTATTGTAAGAAATGCCGTTGGTTTCGGTGAAAGCGTTCTGGCTGTCCCGCTGGACGGTCTGGGTGTACCCGGTTAGCTCATCGTTTCCGTTAAAGGTGGAATCGGTGGAAATATAGTCGTACGCTTCAGAGTCCAACTCTACGATCACTCTGTCCAGCATCTTATTCGTCCACTGTTGCTGAAGAGACACCTCATTCGG
>JAJFUD010000013.1 GCA_021372585.1 bacterium | reverse complement strand
GGGCCTCGTCCAGGTAATTCAGGCTCGTGTTGTAGGTCGCTTTAAAAAGATAAGCTTTGATGGTCGTATGGTTCTCCAGAGAGGAACGGTGGAGCCAAACCTTATAGAATACATCCGAAACAGCTTCCTCTGCGAGAAATCTATCCTTCAGAAGCGATTTGGCAAAACGGAACAATCGGTCTGCATATAAGTCGAAAAGCTGTTTAAAAGCATCTTCATCATTATCGCAGGCAATCCGAAGCACTAAGTCCTTTATAAACCGATTATTATCCATCCTTTTCCATCCCGCATGAAGAACATGATCATCTGAAAATCAAAAGCTACGGCAACATTTAATAATTCCGTCCTTTCTATCTCTATTCCTATAATTTTACCACGAAATTATAACTATTTTCCGTAAGAGATGATTTTCCGTAAAGATTCATTCACAAGCCTCCGGCATCCCGCAGAGAAGAATTTGTTCCATACTGAATGGTCAAAATCCCCGGATCAATAAATATTTACTTCAGAAATTCAAGGTGAATACACAGGCTGTTTCCCGAAAATCAGGGATGGTTACTTTGTCAGACGGATTGCTATGTCGGTGGCATTGGTCCCCGGATTGACACGATGGCTGTCTTGTGATTCCATTCGGCAAAAAATTGAACATGGCAACAAAACCGACAAGTCTTAGTTTTGAAATAAAATAATTTTATTAAATTTGAGGGCAATGTGACCAACAGAATGACCATGCCTGGTGAAGGATTTGATTACCCATTCCAACTGTTACTGAAGTATTTTCCATGGAGAACAATTTGAGGAATATAAGCAAAATGAAGGATCTCCAGGATTTGTTTGCCAATAATCCTCTGGTCACGTGGGTTTTTGATGTGATGAGCGATCAATGACTAAAGGCCGATGTATGAACCGACAGGAAAGCTATAGAATTTTAATTGTCGACGACAACTTTGAAAATGTAAAAACTATTGGAAGCATTTTACGTGAAAACGGATATCTTCCGGAAATTACAACGGGGCAAAGAAACACTGCTTTCCTGAGTAAGTGAACCGATATAAGCTTGTAAAAAAACAATCAGATGAACACGTTATCAAAATCAAACATTCTTCTTGTTGATGATAACTCCGTTGACTTGATGGTATTGGAAACCATCCTGAATACCCAGGATGTCAGGATCATAAAAGCAGGTTCGGCAGAAGAGGCATTGGATAAAATCGAAGGGATTGAGCTGGCGCTTGCTATTTTGGATGTACAAATGCCCCAAACAAGTGGAATTGAGCTGGCAAAGCAAATCCGGAAAAAGGAGGGAAGGCAGATACTCCCCCTTATTTTTCTTACCGCATACTATTCTGACAATTTTCATGTTATTGAAGGTTATGGGGCCGGTGCAGTTGATTATCTGTTTAAACCTGTTGATCCGACTATCCTGTTAAGTAAAATCAGAGTATTTCTGAACATGGATAAGCAGAGGCGTTTACTGATAGATAACAAAAAAAGGCTTGGTGAATCGAAAGAACGATTGCAGGCCATTTATGAAAATATTCCCGGAGGAATTATGATCATAGGTAACGATTATATTATCAGAGATGTCAATGAAGTGACTTGTCAGATTACCGGCTACCGTAAAGAAGAGTTGGTTGGGCAGCTTTGCGACAAGGTTTGTCCTAAAGGCTCAGCTTCGAAAGAATGCCCGGTTTGGGTTCATCATCAGAAGGAATTCAGAGGAATGGATACTGCAATCAAGTGCAGTGACGGACGAAATAAACCAATCCTGAAGAATGCGAAGAGAATTCCTTATAACGGTGAGTTGTATATCCTGGAGATCTTCGAGGATATCAGCGGATTGAAACAGGTCGAAAAAGCGCTGATCGAGTCTGAGAATATGTACCGGACTTTATTGGATGCTTCTCCTGAAGGGATTCTGATCATCAACCTGAGCGGGCATATTTCGGAAGTCTCGGGTATAACGCCTGAGATCTTTGGAACGGAAAGTAAGCAGGAACTCATCAAAAAACATTTTCTTCGTTTTGTTCATGCAGAATCACGGGGAAAAGTAAGGAATGTGATTGAAAAGACAATGATTGAAGGGCTCGATCAGGATGTCGAATTTTTCCTGACCAAGATAGACGGAAAGCAATTTGTCGGAGAGGTGAGTACCACACTGATCCAGGAGGCCAACGGAATGCCCCGATCGTTTATGGCCATTGTCAGGGATATCTCACAGCGAAAAGAAATAGAAAAACAGCTGATCCATACCGAACGTATGGCCGGATTAGGAGAAATGGCAACCGGGATTGCTCACGAGATCAATCAGCCGCTGAATACGATTTCGATGACCCTGGATAATATCCTTCTGCGAATTTCCGACGATAAGAAAATTGAAAATAATTACCTGACCAGAAAGGTTAATAAAATGTTTGAGAGCATTTACCGGATCAGTAAAATTATCGATCATATCAGGGCTTTTTCCAGAGACCATGATGACATTCCTTCTGCTTTCGATATTAATGAGAGCATCCGAAACGCGTTATCCATGATCTCTGCTCAATGCAAACACCGAGGAATTGATCTGATCACCCATTTATCCAATAACCTGCCCTCTATTTTTGGGAATACATTCAAATTCGAACAGGTGATTCTGAATTTGGTGATCAACGCTAAAGATGCACTGGAGGAAAGAAAATTACAGGAAAACTTCGATAAAGAGATTCGTATACAGACTTTTCAAGATGAGCACCACATTCTTGTAGAGGTGACCGACAACGGTATCGGAATCAAAAAAGAAGATCTTGGTAATGTTATGCTTCCTTTTTATTCTACCAAGGAAGAAGGCAAAGGAACCGGTATGGGACTTGCCATCTCTTTTGGTATTATAAAGGAAATGAAAGGAAATATCGACATTCGCAGTGAAGTATCAAGAGGGACATTGGTCCGGATATCACTTCCCAAATAAGTTTGAGATACACGGTCGGCAAAACCGCACACTTGTGCGTTTTTTCTAATAGAAAAAAATATGTCAGCACATTTTTAGAAGTCTCGTGAACCTGCATTTATTTTTTTTTCTTCCCGAAGGAGCAAATCCGTAAATTGATGCCGTCCGGGTAAAATGAATAGAGGCCTTTAAGATCTCCTGGCTTAACTACTGTTCCCTTCATGCGGTATCTGGTATTTACAAATACATTTTTAGCATTTCTTTTATTATATTTAGAACATCATTTGGAACAGTATCTATAGGGTTATCTTAATATTTATTGAGATATATTATTGAATAGTCATAAAAGAAGAAGCTGTGGTATGATTGTTGGGTTAGGAGCTATCTAATTTCTTTCTATGTTTATAAAAATTTAATTTACCTTATGGTAATCTTATGAACTCCACCTTTTCAAATGGAAGATCAAGGGAACGGGCGTTTTCGGAGAATCAGCTCCGGGTACTCATTCTGGACGATGAAAAACCGTTCACTGAAGAGCTGCAGGAGTTATTGCAAAGTTCAGGATACAGGTCGTTCGAATCCAATACCTGGACCCAGGGTCAAAAAGTATTGGAAACAGAAGAAATCGATCTTTTCATTTTGGACGTACGCCTCCCGAGGGTAAACGGTTTGGATGTACTAAAGGAAGTAAAGGGCAAATATCCCAATATCGAAGTGATCATTGTATCGGCCCATGGCGACATGGATACGGTCATAAAAGCCATGCGGCTGGGAGCAATCGATTATCTTCGTAAACCGTTCCGCCACATCGATATCCGTATCGCCATTGAACGCACGCAGAAGTTTCTTCTCCTCCAGCGGAAGATAATCAGGATGGAAGAAAAAAATTCACTGATATCCAAAAGCCTGGAAGCACGGATAGAACGGCATCTGATCGGGGAAAGCAGCCAATTAAGAGAGGTTCTTGATCTGGCATTGACAGC
>JAJFUD010000097.1 GCA_021372585.1 bacterium | reverse complement strand
GTTCCGATAGGGGATGCCAATCAAGCAAAAAGCTATTTTTAACTACGCTATTTTTCTAAAATTCATTGTTTCTTTTTAAAAACAGCACTATACTAACTTATTGGAGTGTGAATGTTGAATAAATTATTGGACAGACCCTTAGGGGAGCCTTTTAAAATCCTGGATCCATCCTGGTTGATTGATCAATACAGACGGTTCCTGAAACGATTTTCAGACATGGATTTTTAACCACCAGGACATTATATGTCGTAGCTTCCCTATAGAATTTGAAGCATTACGAAAAATAGGAGGTAGGACTTATGAAAAAAATATTGGATCAAGCACACTTGACACCCGCTTGGTGCAGCTATGCAGGAGGTATTTTCAGCGTCCTGAATTCAGCCGGCATATGGAAGGATGAGTTTTGGAAACTATACGGTTTATCGGGAATGGCTTTTCAGTTTATTGTCCACGAAGAGTGCTGTCCGAGTTCTGTCACAGTTTATGACTGGGTGAATGGTCATTATCATGCCATGGATCGGCTTGGGGTTTTTACTTCTTGTGATGAGCTTTTTTACAGCAAACAGCTCCAGACTTTTTCCTTACTGCAACAACACTGCACAGATAAAATCAAACAGAGCATTGATCAGGGCAAAGCAGTGTTGGTGTGGGCGCCTACACCCGTTCTGGAATTCGGCATCATCAAAGGATATGACGATGATAACCGGCTGTTGTTTGCAGAAGCAGTCAATGACCAGAATCCGGACCCGCTTATGTATGACAACCTGGGAATGAGCGAAGTGCCTATTATATATTGCCAATATGTACTGGATCATCTCGCAATGGATACCCACAAAGCGATCACGAACAGTTTGCAATTTGGTCTTTCCGAATGGAGAAAAGAGAACCATATTCACCCCCAGTATGCCTGTGGACGAAAAGCCTATGATTTTCTCCTGCAATCGATGGACAGCCAGAAGCTAAATGGATTTGGCCTTGGTTATATCCTAGCGGTTTACCAGGAATCAAAACAGGTACTTCACCAATTCCTGGATTGGATACACACTTCTACAAAAGAATATCCGGGAATCGAGGAAGCAGCTTTGTTATTCCGTCAGGTTGCGGAAAATTTCCACAAGATGCATGAATTATGGCCCTTTAATCCCGGAGCGAGACAACAGGAACCTCCGAGTCAACCACTACGCCAGGAGATGAAAGAACTGATTCAAAGTTCAAAGGACAGGGAGCAAAGAGCCATGAAGGTCATCGAAAAATCCTTGAATATCGAGTCATAGCATCAAGCAGGGGTTGGATCAAAAAACAAGGATAAAAAACTTGACTATGCAGAGAAACACCTTTAGGATATCCGGTAGAATGAAATTTCAGTTAACCAATTATTTGGAATTGACTAACATTGATGTTGGATCAAAGATTGGGGGCGGAACAATGCTGGATATCTGCGTTTTTATAAACTTAATATTCATTGGAAAGGAAATCTAATTATGTTAAAGATAGCTACTAATATTTGCTTCATTCTATTCTTGGTTTTGTGTTTGTTAATTCACACCTCATTATCTGCTAATCATTTAACTAATTTTCAAATCACAGAAACACAAATAACCAACACTTCTAGTGATCATTCAATTCAAGATGTTGATGGTTCTAAAATACTATGGATTGGTGAAGGCAACGAAGGAGAAGGTTTGTATATATACGATTTAGCAACGGAAATTACAACAAATCTATATAACGGTTTTGAAAAGGTCATTTTAGGTTCATTAAAAAATGATCAAGTTGGAGCAGTTTTTAAAAGTGAAGGTGATATTCAATCAATAGGAAGGAGTGGATGTGGTCAAGGTGGAAACTGGACTAAGGTTTTTGATACCGAACTTGCAAATGTGATCTGTACGATCGAAGTTGAAGGTTTGCTAGAATCATCAAAATTCCTTTTCTTAGAGAAAGGAAATATTAATGGGGTTTATAATAACCGAATCATGTGCTGGACTTCAAATTCCGGAATCACAACAATTTGCGATTTTTCTTCAAATAAGTTAGGATTAGCTGTTTATAATAGTTATATTTTTTGGTCTGATGATAGAAGTGGAGATTATGATATCTGGGCTTATGATTTTAATTCTGGATTGACATTTGCTTTTGTATCAGCTCCAGGAGATCAATTTTTATCATATTGCCAAGATTTTCAGACTATATTTGGTAATAACTTTGTTGTTTGGAAAGATGGAAGAAATTGCACATCTGAAAATCCAGATAATTATGATATTTATGGTAAAAATATGATTTCTGGTGATATTTTTATTGTAGCAGAGTCAGATAAAGAAGAAACAAATCCTGTTGTTTATGGTAATCGAGTTGCTTGGATTGAAAAAGAACGACTTGTTGATGAAAATGACTATACAATTGGATGGAATGATATCATTAAATCAAAGGATCTTTCAACTGGAATAGTATCAGAGTTTCTCAATTCCTCGACATATAAAAGAAACTTATTGATGAGTAATGATTATATTGTTTGGAGTGAATCAAGTTTACCACATTTTGATTCCTCATCATTTGATTTAAAAGGATATAGTATTTCTTTCAACACTCCTTTCATAATCTCAGAAGCTGAAGGGGATCAATTTTGTAAGTACATAGACGGAAACACTGTATTATGGGAAGATTCAAGAAATAATAATATTGGTATTTGTAATATATTCTCTGGCGTAATTACTTATCAATAAAGGAGAAAATAAAATAATGAAAACATTTATAAAACGATTGTTTATTTTGTTAATTTTATGTTGTTTTTTTTCTAGTAGCTTATTCAAGATAGAAAAACAATGCAAGGCTATTATCAATTGTGATGATATTATTTTTGAACCATGGAATGCGATTGAAGTACAAGGATATTCAAATGTCAGCGTCCCTTATCTTGCAGGTTTAGTCTCACAAAATAATAATTATGCAACATTTAAAAACATTGACATCTACAAGCTTGAAGAGGATGGAACAAAAACATTTATTACTTATAAAACAGTTAATAAGAGTATTTCTACTACTTATAACGATAATTATTTAGATTATGATTCAATACAAAAGCAAATTCAATACGCTGAACCATATGCTGTTTTGGATCCAGAAACAAATGAATATTATCGCTCATACAATGAAACTTTAAAAGAAGCTATTGGGTATGCAAAAGGATTTAATCCATCTACTGATATTTATGATAATAATATTCCAATATTTGAAAAGTGTTTTTTTTCTTTACCATGTGATATTAATACTGATGGTAGTCATGTCTATTTAGATTTATCAACAATTTTTACAAATATGTCTTATGGAAAGCAATATGTTCTTCTTTTCGATGGTGTATTTGAATATCCAAACTTAACTCAAATACATTTAGAAAGAACTGTAACCTTTCATTATACTCCACCAATAGCTTGGAGAGACCCAACAATACAATCTATAATTCCCGATATAGCAAAATGGAAAAAGGGGGATGGGCATGTGCATTCGCTTTATAGTGATGGTCATAAATATATATATGATTATGTCGGTCAACCAGAAAATGATTATGAAAGACCAGATCCTCCAGATGAAACAAGACAACATTGTCAATTGATGTTTTTTGATAATTGTTTAAATTCTGTAATTCCATCTGAGACTATTGCTTATAAAGCATATTACAAAGGGAAACTTGATTGGATAATAATGGCAGATCATGCAAATTACTTGTTTGATCCAAGACAAACTGGAGGGGGGGGAAGTTTTTTATTGTTTACAAAAAAAACGTATCCATGTAAGAGAGTTAATCCTGGAATGAAACCAGGTAATCCTCAGTGGTTTAAGAATTATATTTGGGAATGCCGATCAGCTGAAACAGAAATTCCTATAGGTGTTATACCTATGGAAGAGATAGCAATCAAAAAGATCTGTCGAGAAAGCGATAAAGATTGTATTAAACAAGAATCTGGAGATGGTGGGGGACATATGTTGAATTATAATTTACAAAATGGCCCGTCTCCATATAATAGAAAATCTGGTCGAATCGCTGACAATATTTGGGGAGGGGGTGGTAGTCAAGAAATAGACGATGTATGTCAAATCATTCGAGATGAAATAAATCTAGAATGTGATTGTCCACCAAAAGGTGAAAAACAATCTCGAAATTGTGATGAAGATGTAAAACAACCAGATGGTGTGAATGGATGGGGTGTAATTGCGCATCCAAAAGGATCTTGGAAAGGATATTATTCTTGGCAGTGTTTCCCAAAACCTTACAAGCAAAATTGGTTATATCCTTTCGGTTCATCAAGATCCGGTGATTTAAAACATAAATGCCCAAGTGTTGCTAGAAGTATCATAGGCAATACAAATAAAGGAAAAGGATTTTTTGCATTGGAAGTGGGACCTAAAACTGTAAATCTTTGGGATCAATATTTGTTTTCTGATACCCAACAAGGCATTGTTGAAAATGGCAAATTTAATGAAGACAGTAATTCATCAGCAATGAAATTTGAACCATATTTTTTCAATGGTAACTATCAAAATGAGTATATCCATTATGCACCAGGTGATCTTGGATCTTATAGTTATGGGAATAATTTTGTTGTTGGTGTGAATAATTCAGATGATCATTCAACTTTTTGGAATTATCAAGAAGATTTAACTGCAGAAAGTTGTTTAAGAGATTTTATTCCGATATCATATTATAATAAACGTAAAATTAAAGGCTTCGATGATGGTGAGTATTTAATGGCAGAAACAAATTATGTTCCTTTTCTAGATTCTTGTACATATGTGTATTATGACCAACCCATATATCCAGCTTATAATCATAGAGCTTTTTTGAAAGCTCTTAGGTCTTGCGGATACAGCAACAAAGGAGTTACAGCATCCGTTGGTGGAGGATGGGCTACTTTTCAAGTAGAATCATCAAGTGGTTCAGCTGTTAGTTCTGGAGGAAGATTAGAATTTAATCCCCAAGATACAAACCTTAAAGTCAAAGTATCTGCATTATCTCCATATTTAGATGATGAGTATGCACCAATATACAAAATTATAATCTATGCTTGTTGTGGAGATGCTTCTCATAGCCCAAAAATTCCCTGCGGTATTGAAGGACCATATGAAGATAATACTTGGAAAGCAATTGAAGCCATTGAACCAATTAATATGACTGGTTACTCTTTAAACGAACAGACAGTAGCAACAATCTCAAAAGAAAAGTTTGCATATTATGATTATATTAGAGTTGAAGTTCAGTTTAAAAAATCTAAACTTTTTGAAGATATTATATCAACAGCTTATTGTAATCCAGTTTTGATTTTCAATCCTGCAGCAAAGATAAAATAATTATGAGAAATTATTTAAGAATAATAATAAGTGAAAAAAAGCATTTCTTATATATAGGGTTGATAATACTAATAATTGCGATCCTGCAACACATTTTTTTTATTTGGTTTGCCCTAAATGGAGATTGATATGATTGCTCTTAATAATTCCCATGAATAACGACTCTCTATTTTTTATATTAGATAATATCTATGCATTCCTCTACCTTCCCTTTGTGATTCTATATGAAATTTTTTTAATCTTTTTTTGTGGATTATTTCCATCTAAAAAGCCAATTATACATACACTTTCTATCATTTTATTGATTTTACAAGCTTTTGCATTGATGATTCCTCTTCGTCTAACTGATGTTGAAAAATTTGACTTACTTTATATAGTTTATTTTAACCTGTTCCTTGGTGGTCTTTTTCTTTTTGAATATTCAAGATCTGATGCGCATAATCAAGAAAGATCAGGTAATTCATGTAATCAAGTTTTGCCTGGATTGAATGTTTGGTTCAGCAGAATCCTATTAATAGGAATGCCTGTGTTTTTGATTACTTATATCAATGCGGAAACATTCTTCTCTTTTTTTCGAAATTCAGAAACCTTTCATAATATATTTCTTTTAAGCAAGTTATTTTTTGATTTCGGTTTTGGAGTTCAAACAGTTACCTTATTAACTATCCTTGTTGAATTATTTTTTGCTTTTCAGTATAGAAATATATCTCGAGCATATAGCTTCATATTTTTGGTTTATACGGTATTCATTACTGCTTATTATTATTCTGTTTTTCAAAAGGAATTCCTCGCATATTTTATTTTCTTTTCTCTACCACTATTGATAAGCTGTATATTACATCAAGTATTCACTATTTCTCAAAGATCGGTTGTCCAATCAACCTAATTTTGATTTCAATTCTACAATGGAAGATGTACAACATCCTCCCTCCTTTTATCCAAAAATGTTATTTAACTCAACTTTGACAGTTCATTTTGCAATCTCTTGATTTAATGGGTATTTACGAGTAGTGGTCGGTGACGTACCACTACATTATTCTTTCCCTTCCCCCCCCTTCCCGACTTTGGTGTTTTTTCCTTCCCCCCCTTCACTATCGAGTAACTGAAACTGCAGATTCTCATTTAAATCATCCATGATTCTGAACGATGTCGACCACCACTCTGGAGTTAGTCGACCCACGTTCTGATTGAGAAAACTAACGACCGATTCTTTTTAAGATTGCTGTCGTACTTTCTTCACATTATGATTAAAAAGTACTCTTTTTTTCTTGAGTGCTATCTACCGATTATGTTTGAAATTGTAGTCGATTTCCGTAGTTTTGCACTTGAGAATTTACGTGTTGCAAAGCAGGCAAAAGATTATACACTTTTGTTAGCTGAAAAATAGGAGGTGTGTTGATGAAAGAAATAATGATGAAATCGGTTATATGGACATACCTGCTGTTTTTCCGTATACACTAATCCTCAAGCACCATCTTAATTAAATCTGTAAAACGCCAGGTATGTCCTTCCTAATGAACTAAATTACGACATAAACTTTTTGGAGGATATTTTGGATTTACATCAATACGGATGGAATAATGAGTGGCAGAATAAGTTTTCTATCATCACACAACCTGGCTGGATTCCGGGAAGAATTCTGTCACAGTCAGTTGACCTATACCAGATTATAACTGAATTTGGTGAAATGAATGGTAAGATTTCAGGAAGATGGCGGTATGAGAGTCTTTCTTCAACCGATTATCCTGTAACAGGAGATTGGGTAGCTCTACAGCCGTCTTCCGGCTCTAATGCCGTGATTCATAGCCTATGCCAACGAGCTAATTCTCTGATGAGAAAGCAGAATACAAAACAGGAAGCTCAATTACTGGGTGCCAATATCGACTTTGCCTTTATCGTGACTTCCCTGGATCATGATTTTAATCCCAGAAGACTGGAGCGCTATCTGGTGATCGCCTGGGAGAACAATATTCAACCGGTGATTTTGCTCAATAAAGCGGATTTATGCGGTGAAGCAGAAGATCGGTTACGCGAAGCGGAAGCGGTGGCTATCGGCGCCCCGATTCACATGATTTCTGCGAAACAGTTGACCGGTTTGGAATCTGTCCGGTCTTACTGTCAAACCGGAAATACCATTATCCTGATTGGCTCTTCGGGTGTTGGCAAATCAACCTTAACGAATGCTTTATTGGGGAAATCAATCCAACCAACGCAATCGATTCGGGAAGATGATTCACACGGCCGTCACACTACCACCAGGAAGTCGCTGTTTTTACTGCCTGAGGGGGGATTGCTTCTGGATACACCCGGACTCAGGGAAATACAGCTTTGGGGAGATACAGCAGGTTTATCAAGCACTTTTGCGGACATTGAATCGCTTTCTCAAGACTGCCGGTTTCAGAATTGTCAACATGAGTCGGAACCCGGCTGTGCTGTGAAGGATGCCATAGAAAAAGGAAAATTGCCTCAAGAGAGATTGGACAGCTACCATAAACTGCAGAAAGAATTGCAATACCAATCTTCACGAGAGAATTACTGGGAACTTGAAGCCAGGCGTAAAAAATGGAAAATGATCTCAAAAATGGTGAAAAAACTGCATTAAATGATTAACCCATTTTTGGTACAGGGGAATTGCACCCCTGAACAAAAAAAATACAACTGGGACAGTCCCAGTTGTATTTTTTTTGAGATGATTTAGAATTCGTCGGGCATCGTTGCCAGATCGGCAGCGGTTAAGACAGGACCATGCTTGCAGACGTAGAAGCTTCCAACGTTACAGCGTCCGCATTTTCCTAATCCGCATTTCATCTTATTTTCCAGCGTGGTATAGATATCTTCTTTGGCAAAACCTAACTCGACCAGAACCGGCAATGAGAGCTTAATCATGATCGGGGGTCCGCAAAGAACCGCGATGCCACCCTTGCCATTAATCCCTGACTCTTTCAAGACGGTTGGGACAAATCCCATCTTACCATCCCAGTTGTTACAGCCATATTCCGCTTTGTCTCCGCCGGGATCCAAGGTTTTGATTAAGTTAATATCCTTTGCATCCTGCCACTGCTGTAGCTCATCTTTATACACAAGGTCTTGGTAAGTCTTCGCGCCGTAGACAATATTGATATCTTTGAATTTATCACGAAGGTCCAGCACGTTCCAGATGACGCATCGGACAGGGGGTAAGGCGATTCCGCCGGCGACAAAAGTGATGCTTTTCCCAAAAAATTTCTCCTCGATAGGAAAGGTATTGCCGTAAGGTCCCCTGAATCCTATCGTGTCCCCCGGATTGACATCCCGTAACTGAGAAGTGACTCTGCCGGCAACACGAAAAGTGCACTCAATATACCCTTTTCGGGTAGGAGCCGAAGCGATACAGAACGTGGATTCGCCGGCACCAAAGGCAGAATAGAGGCCAAACTGTCCGGCTTTAAACGAAAACGTTTCCCCTTCTGCAGGATTTTGGAATTCAAGCTTGAGAGTTTTAATGTCAGGGGTTTCGTCTCGAACCTCTGCCACTTTCATTAAATAAGGTTTGTAAATATTCTCACTCATCTACTTTCCTCCCTTTTTAGCCAGGCTTGAAATCCGAGTCAGGATCTCCAGAATATTCATTCCGGCACCGCAAACACGGCTGCATCTTCCGCAACCCGTGCAGGAAATGACTTTAAACAGGTCCACATAATAGCTGTATTTATGGGCGATTCGCTGCCTATATCTCTGGTAATAAGCCTCTCTGGGATTATGCTGTGAGGCATGAAGCGTAAAAATCGGCATCGTACAGGCGTCCCAGTTTTTAGTTCGTAATCCCGACCACATGGAAGCATCGTCAGTGATATCGAAACAGTGGCAAGTGGGGCAAACATAAGTACAAGCAGCACAACTCCAGCATTTTGAAGTGAGTTTCTGCCACTCTTCACTCTCAAAGTTCTCTTTTATCCAAGGTTTGACAGCATCCTTGTCAAAGCCAACCGGAATGTCTTTATCTCCGATTGTTTTAAAGGAAGCATCCGGTTTATCAGAGGCAGCAAAATAAGTATTGTGTTTTTCAATGAATTCTTTTCCTCTGTCTGTGACTGCTTTAGCTTTCCAAGCCTCTTTTGAGATGCTTTCCAGTACAATATCAGAGCCTACCTCACCATGGGGAGAATACCCCAGAGAAGTACAGAAGCAGTCTTTATCAAATTCATTGCAAGCCAGGGTGATCACGATCGTTTTGTTACGCCTGTCCTGATAAAAATGATCGTTATAATCCCACCCAAATAACTTCTCCATCACCATCAGGGAGGCGGCGTCACAGGGATGCCCCCCAAACAGAACGATCGGTTTCATCGGAGGAATGTCTTCGAGCTTAACTCCCTCCTGATCGATTTTATACTTCAGGATGGGCTCATAGCGGGGGAAGATAGCCTCTTTTACAGAATTGACGGAAATAAAGAAATCATAATGAATCGGGGTGTCCTGACTTATCTTGGTGATATACGTAGCTTCTTCCTTCAGGACAGGTGCGAACACCTCTGTCTCGCCTCCGGCGATTTCGTGCAATAACTGGGTTAACTTATCTCGGTTGATGATTAATTCAGCCAATGGACACCTCCTTATCGAATAAAGTTTTCATGATCATCTTTTTCAAACACAGTCAACGGAGGACAGGCTTCCAAGTCATATCCTGACTCAAAGTCAAATTTCTCTTTGACTTCTTCTTGCAGAGTGCGGTTAAGAAGCATCAGCGGGATATTGGCGGGACAAACTCTCTCGCATTCGCCACAATCTATGCACCTGCCTGAAAGATGGTAAGCCCGAACGATGTTCCAATCCAGATTCCCTCTGAGATTAGACCGGGTGTCAATCCATTGGGGAGTATTCAAATCGACGATACACCGGTTGCAATAACACATAGGACAAGCCTGACGGCAGGCATAACATCGGATACATTTGGAAAGTTGTTCTCTCCAGAAAGCCCATTTTTCTTCGCGGGTTTTCTTTTTCAATTCTTCCACATCCGGGTGAGTGATAGTTTTATCCATCGGTATCGATTCAGGAGGAGTGGGACCAAGTGTGACGTCGCTCATTTGAGGCGTTCTGACTTTACAGGTTTGGCATTTTGTATGAGGTTTTGTCGGATTCGGTGCTTTCCCACTGACCACACCGGGACAATTCATGCCGATAATGTAGACATGCTCCCGAGTGGACTGATTTTCTATAATTAAATTCACAATGGCTCGTATGTCACAACCTTTCGCGACAATCGCCACCCGTTTGGTTTGTTTAACTTCGGGTCTTGTCAGGTATGTCGCCAGATTATGCACACAGAATTCGTTGAATACCAGTTTATCCGCCTCTTCCGGCTTTTGGACAAACAATGGCCGACACTGCTTATCACCGCATTGTTCATAGCCGATTACGAGGTCAACGGTTCCCTGCGAGAGCAGCTCTTTTGCTTTTTCGATGATTTCTTTCATAGCCTTTTACCTCGCATCCTGATTGAGTTGTTTAAATTCAGTATAAGGACCCATCTTGCGGATTCTGTCCGTCACTTCCGTAACCAAACCCGCAAATTTAATACCTTCGGATGCGCTGCACCAGGCAAAAGTTACCCGATCCAGGTCTACTCCGAGTTGAGTTAACAAAGCACGGAACATAATATATTTCCGTCTTGCATTGAAATTTCCCTCATTATAATGGCAGTCATTGGGATGACAACCCGAAACAATCACTCCATCAGCGCCTCTTTCGAGAGCGGAGAGGATGAACATCGGATCTATCCTGCCGGTACAAGGAGTTTTGATGATTCGTACATTCGGTGCATATTTAAAGCGGGAGGTACCTGCCAGGTCAGCCCCTGCATAAGTACACCAGTTACATACAAACGCAATGATAGTTGGTTCCCATTTTTCTTCCATGATTGCCTCCCCCTAATGTAATTCTGCCATAGCATTGATTTCGGCGAAGATCTCTTCATCCGTAAAGCCCTGTAAATCGATACTCCTGGATGGGCAGGTTGGCGTACAGGTACCGCAACCGGTACAAAGACCAGGGTTCACATTGGCCACCTGTCTTATGAGATTCCCGGCTTTATCACGGATATCTTTCAGAGCAATGGCGGTAAACGGGCACACCCGGATACAGTTCTGACACCCCGTACAGCTGCATTCACGAACAATTGCCACCACCCCTTCTTTCTCAAGCTCATCTTTGGATAGCATTCCTAACACCTTCGCAGCAGCGCCGGATGCCTCTGAGACAGAATCGGGGATATCTCTTGGGCTGATTGCGCAGCCTGCGAGGAATATACCTGCTGTAGCCGATTCAACCGGTCTTAATTTGGGATGCGCTTCTGTGAGGAAACCATGTTGGTCATACCCGATTCCGAGTTTTTGGGCGAGTTCTTTCACACCTATTGGTGAGACCATCGCGGTAGCGAGGACAACCAAGTCA
Source organism: bacterium (assembly GCA_021372585.1). Classification (GTDB taxonomy): domain Bacteria; phylum Caldisericota; class Caldisericia; order UBA6126; family UBA6126; genus UBA6126. Next base: position 6,175 of record JAJFUD010000097.1, on the reverse strand, counting down.
GCTCTGATTCTCACTTGGGAGTTGGTTAGCGTGTCTGCTCCCTCCACCACCAAGTCGGGACCATCCTGATACACCATGGACACTCTTCCGCGGATATACTGGGCTTTATTCTCTTCCTGGGCTCTGCGAAGGAATTCTTCGTAGTTTTTCCCGTTGGACCGGATATCGATATAGAATACATAAGCGTTCCCATCATGAACTTTATGCCGGTATAACATTGTCTGTTTTGCGGTGTACATACAGCATATTTTCGAGCAGTACGCTTTATGATGCTCCGGATCTCTCGATCCAACGCATTGGATAAACACCACTGTTTTCGGTTTCTTTTTATCGGAAGGTCTCTGCAAGTCACCTAAAGTCGGTCCGGAAGCACAGACCATCCGCTCAAACTGTAAAGAAGTCACGACGTCCGGATACTTTCCGTAGCCATACTCTCCAAAAGCGGAGGTGGGCATTAAATCGTAGCCGGTTGCTACTACGATGGATCCTACTTCAATTTCGATAAATTCTTCTTTATCATCATAGCTGATACATTGTTTTGGACAGATTTTTGCACAAATTCCACACCGATTCTGGGTAAATTTCATACAATTGGCTTCGTCAATGACGGGTCGGCTTGGAATGGCTTGCGGGAATGGTATATAGATCGCTTTCCGGATACCCAATCCCTGCTCAAACTCAGAGGTGACCTTGGTAGGGCATTTAGTCCAACAGGTTCCGCATCCGGTACACTCTTCTACATTGACGTGGCGGGCTTTCTTTTTGATCGTCGCTTTGAAATTACCGATAAACCCCTCTAATTTTTCCAATTCCGAATAGGTCATAATGGTGACAAGAGGATTTTGCGCCACTTCTACCATTTTGGGAGTCAGAATACACTGAGAACAATCCAATGTCGGGAAAGTCTCGTCCAGCATGGACATATGACCGCCGATGGATGGCTCCCTCTCTAACAGAATCACAGGAATCCCACCGGCAGCAATATCCAAAGCTGCTTGAATGCCTGTAACGCCTCCTCCGATCACTAAGGCTTTTTTCGTGACCGGAATCTTGATATTTTGAAGAGGCTTATTTCGCTTCACCTTCTCGACCATCATGCGAATTAGGTCGATCGCTTTCTGGGTGGCTTCTTCCTTGTTATCGTGCACCCAGGAGCAATGTTCACGAATATTGGCCATTTCGAGCATATAAGGATTCAAACCAGCTTCGCTGGCTGCTTTACGGAATGTTTTTTCGTGCATACGGGGTGAACAGGAAGCGACTACCACACCGGTCAGATTATATTCTTTGATAGCATTTTTAACCATATCCTGTCCCGGATCAGAACACATATACTTGTAATCCACTGAGTACACCACACCGGGAATCTTGGCTATAGTCTCTGCTGCCCTTTTGACATCTACCGTTTCAGCGATATTGGATCCGCACCAACAAACAAATACACCTATTTTTGCCATATCAACACCTCGTTAAGATAGAATGCCTTTGCTTTTCAGCAGAGGGAAGGGGGACACAAAAAGACGATCAAGCGCGAGTTTCTTAGGATCCAGCCCAAAAGCCAATCCTAACAACTGGGTATAGTAAAATACCGGTAGATTGAATTTTTCTTTATACCGTCTCTCTATTTGAGGCTGACGAAAATCTAAATTAATATGGCATAAGGGACATAACACAGAAATGGCATCTGCCCCGTTTTTCTTTGCCATAGAGAGAATCTGGTAAGTCATATCAAGCGTGACTTCTGTCTTTGAGATGGAATTTCCGGCGCCGCAGCATTTGGTTTTGAAAGGCCAACTGACTGATTCCGCACCGGTAATATTGACTAGCTTGTCCATCAGCTGGGGATCTTCCGGATCATCATATTGCATCAATTCTTGAGGCCTGACGATGACACAACCATAATAATTCGCTATTTTGATATCTTTTAAAGGTTTCGTCACTTTCGCCTGAAGAGCTTCCAACCCAATTTCCTGCATTAATATCTCAGAAAAATGTTTGATTTTGAGTTTTGCGGAAATCTCTCTTCCGATGGCTTCTTTTAAATTATCTTGCATCGTGCCTTCATGGGTCAAGGCTTCCTGGGATTCCCGCAGATGGGCGTAGCAGGCCGGGCATTGTACCATAATATCCCGCTTCTGTTTTTCGGCTGATTCAATCGTCAAAGCAGGCAATGCCAAGGAAGCTAGTTTGTCTTCGGGATGCAAAGAGCTGGCACCGCAACATACCCAATCATCGACTTCGGGAATATCGAGAGATAAAAACTCGATTAATGCTTCAGTAGAGATATTAAAATCAGGAGACGTAGATTCCAGAGAACAACCGGGGTAATATGCGTAGTTCATTCTTTTGCCTCCTCCTGTGCCTTTCGTGAGATTTGAAAGGCTTTACGAAGTACCCGTTTCACTTCAGCAGTCCTCTTGAAATGAGGTAATAAGCTAATTTTGCGTTTAATCAACATTAATGGGAAATAAATCACATCATGCAAAATATTGCCTGAGCGGAAATTAAAATCCAATACCACGCCAGGCTCATACACGCGGCCAAAACTTTTAATATTGTCTTTAAAAGCTTTTTCAAGGTTCCTGACCTGGGCTTTTGGTCGAATGCCTTGTCTTATTGCCATTCTGCGAAGTCCATCCATCACCCCTTTAATGTCCACACCTTGCGGACAACGGGTGCTGCAAGTTTCGCAGAAGATGCAATTCCAAATAGTCTGGGAATTCAAAATTTTCTCCTTCATCCCCATCTGGCTGAATCGAATCGTTTGGGACGGAGAGATGTCCATCAGGTAGTTGGCAGGGCAACCAGCGGTGCACTTGCCACATTGGTAGCATTTTTTAACATCCGTGCCGGATTCTTTCTCCAGGACTTCAGCGAATGCCAGCTGATCAAGATCTTTTGTGATTTCTATAAGCATAATGCTCCTTTCCTATTATTTAATATAAGCCATACGTTCTAAACGGGCGATACGCTCTTCAATAGGAGGGTGAGTTGAAAAAAGAGAGGCAGAATTAAAGTGCAAGCGTGGTTCAGTAAAATACAGAGGGGCAACAGCATCGTTGGTAGTGGTTGCTTTAATGGAGACCGTTTGCAGTTTTTTTAAAGCACTGGCTAATCCTGCAGGGTCCCTGGTCATCATGGCAGCGCTTGCATCAGCCAAATACTCTCTCTGTCTGGAAATAGCTAATTGTATCAGCTTAGCGGCAATTGGAGCAAAAATGGCAAACACTAACCCTATCACGAACATAATGGCAGCTCCGCCACCATCACTATTTCTCCTTCTTGAGCCTCCAAAAGCCCAACTGTTCCTGAAAAAGGAAGCAATAATGACAATCACGCCAGCCATCACAGCAACTATCGTAGCATAAAGAATATCTCGGTTCTGGATATGAGACATCTCATGGGCGATAACACCTTGTAATTCCTCACGGTTCATTAACTGCAATAAGCCTTCGTTAACTGCCAAACTGGCATGTTCCGGATCACGTCCTGCTGCAAACGCATTCGGAGAAGGATCCGGCACTATATACACTTTTGGCATTGCCGTCCCAGAGGAAATACTCATCTCCTTGACCACATTATAAAACTGGCTGGAGGAATTCGGATCCACTTCCTTCGCGCCGACCGTGGAAAGCAAGACTGAATCGCCTGAAAAATAACTTATCAGAAATAATCCGACTGAAATGACTGCACCTATGACGATACCCAGTAGCCCACCACCGGTAGTCCAGACTTCACCAAGAAAATAACAAGCCAAAATAATAATGATAGTGAAAACAAACACTAGTAAAAAAGTGTTTCTCTTATTAGTGGCTATTTGGTCATAAATCATATCGAAAGATCCACCTTGGGAGCGTCTTTAACTTGCTGTTGATCGACTTCAAAATACTCTTTGGCTTTAAAACCGAAAATATTGGCAATCAAACTGGAGGGGAAGGTCTGGATAGACTGGTTGAAACGCATCACGATGTCGTTATAAAACTGTCTGGAAAAAGCAATCTTATTTTCCGTGGTAGTTAATTCTTCCTGTAATTTCAAGACATTTTCATTTGCTTTCAAATCAGGATAGTTTTCCATCATTGCAAAAATATTATGAACCGCTTGGGTCAGCTTGTCTTCTGCAGGGCCTGACGCTGCCGGGGTTTTTGCCTGCATCGCAGCAGTTCTTGCATTGGTGACGCTCTCCAACACTTCTTTCTCGTATTTCATATACCCTTTGACGGCATCGATTAAGTTCGGAATGAGATCATACCTTCTTTTTAGTTCCACATCAATTTGAGCCCATGCATTTTCAATACGGTTTCGAAGTATGACAAAAGAGTTGTATTTCAACATTATCCATAACGCAATCAGAACAATAGCGCCTAAAATCCATAGCATACTATTACCTCCTCATGAAAGTTTTTATCAGATATACGTTAATCCCTCATAAATAGGGAATTTAGCGGTTAGCTGTTTTACAGCTTGCGCTACATGATTCAGGTGGGTGGCATCGTCCTTATGGCTAAGGGCATCGAAAATCAGTTCGGCAATGATCTCCATTTCTGGCTCTTTCATGCCTCTGGTCGTCAAAGCCGGGGTACCAATTCTGATACCGCTGGTTACCATGGGCTTTTCAGGATCAAACGGAATGGTATTCTTGTTCACGGTGATGCCAATATTATCCAGCACAGTTTCTGCTTCTTTGCCAGTGATACGAATCGGTCGTAAGTCTACCAGCATGAGATGGTTATCCGTTCCGCCGGACACGATCCGAAGTCCTTTGCCGGCCAATGACTCACTCAATTTTTTAGCATTATTAATCACTTGTCTCTGATAAACCTTGAAATCATCACTTAACGCTTCCTTGAAAGCAACGGCTTTCGAAGCGATGACATGCATCAAAGGTCCTCCCTGGATACCGGGAAACACAGCCCTATCCAGTGCCTTCGCGTGCTCTTCCTTACACAGGATCAATCCTCCGCGGGGTCCTCTGAGTGTTTTGTGTGTAGTGGTCGTGACAAAATCAGCGTAGGGAACCGGGCTGGGATGAAAACCTGTCACGATCAAGCCGGCAATATGAGCCACATCTGTCATAAGATAGGCTCCTACAGACTTAGCGATCTCCTGAAATTTCGGGAAATCAATCTGTCGTGGATAAGCGCTCGCACCCGCTATAATGATCTTTGGTTTAGCCTGTTCAGCAATTTTGGCGACCTCATTGTAATCAATTCGCTCTGTCGTAGGATCCACCCCGTATGAGACCACCTGGAAATATTTTCCGGATATACTCAGTGGATGCCCATGAGTCAAATGACCACCATGAGATAGATTCATACCCATAATTAAATCACCCGGGTTGAGAACCGTAAAATAGACAGAGGTATTGGCTTGTGCACCTGAATGAGGCTGTACGTTGGCATGATCTGCTTTAAAAAGTTCTTTCGCTCGTTCAATGGCTAAAGTCTCCATCACATCAACGTATTCGCATCCTCCGTAATAGCGTTTTCCAGGATACCCTTCCGCGTATTTATTGGTTCCGACAGAACCCAAAGCTTCCAGAACGGCACGGCTAACGATATTTTCTGAAGCAATCAGTTCCAGTTTATTCCGCTGCCGGTTGAGCTCATTTTCTATAGCTTGGGCAATCTCCGGATCTGTATTGAATAGGTTATGATTCATGTTGACTCTCTTTCTCCAATTCCTGGATTAATGATAATCGATGAGAATGTCTTCCCTCATCGAAAGGTGTATTAAGAAAAAATTCTACGATACTGCATGCCATTAAATACCCAATCATTCTTCCACCAAGACAAAGTACATTAGCGTTGTTATGAGCTCTACTCATTTTTGCAGACAAAGGCTCATGGCAGAGAGCTGCCCGGATACCCGGTATTTTATTGGCGGTTATGGACATCCCTATCCCGGTTCCACAGATCAGAATACCGATTGAACCGGCTTCTTTAAGTACTTTTTTGCACACAGATAGAGCGATTTCGGGATAATGGGCTGATGCTTCGCTGAATACGCCGCAATCTTCTATGGAATACCCCTTTCCGGACAAAAAAGCATACAATCCCTGCTTCAACAAAAACCCACCATGATCAGAACCCAAATAGATTTTGGTCATATCCATCCCTAAAGATTATAGATTTTTTTCTTACCCTTTTCAATCATGCCTTTCTTAGATGAATGG
>JAJFUD010000074.1 GCA_021372585.1 bacterium | reverse complement strand
CTGTGTTAATTTTTAATTGTCACGGTTTGGGTTTTGGCATCCCACTCGACTTTGGCGCCTAAGGTCTCTGCAAAAAACCGAATCGGCAGGAACACACGCCCGTTCACATTCTCGGGTGGCGCATCCAGCTTTACCTTATTTTCATTCACTACCACATAATCTTTGCCTTCCGGAATCACAATCACACCGTCTTTATAAGTAATGGTAATATCATGCGTCTGAGCATCCCAATCAATTTTTGCTGCACACAACAGGTTTTCGACAACGATCCGTATCGGTACCATCGTTCGGCTGTTTTTAATGAACGGCGCTGCCTCGATTTCTTCATGTTCCCGGTTGATCCAGACGGTACGTGACCCGATCGTCAGTTTCATCTCTAAAGTGAAGGTATAGTAAAACAGAACTGATTGGGTCTGCTGATCGGGATAAACCAGTGAAATACCGTATTGGTAAGGTTGATAGCAACCGGATAACGACACCAGCAAGATACCGTCCGCAGAAGCTTTGATCTCTTTGTTGGATTCCAGATATGTACCCGGTTCTGTCCGGATCACGCAACTGAAATGATTGCGATCGAGGGTGTAGCCCTTCTCCTTATCCAAAATGGACGAATCCGGATAGAGCACTTCAAACCGGGGCTGAAGTTCCGTTCCCTGAATCGGGATCTGACAATACAGCTCTTTCCCGGTAGAATCGGTCGCTTTCAGTTCCAGCGCCGGCATCTCCGGCTTACCCCACACAGGGGAGATAGGCACTTCGACCAGCACGGACTCCATCGGGTTTAAGGTCACCGAGACTTCCTGGTTGATCGCGTATTCATTCCCGCCCACGAACCAGGAATCTTCGCCAAAAAACGGTTTGTGGTTGAATATATCGATTGAGAATGTATCCATCAGGTTTCCGCGATTTACAAGCCAGGTTTTCACTCTCGCCGTCTGGTCAATAGCCAAACGCACGGTTTTCCGTTCCGGTACCCATTGCATCGAGCTTATCTTGTTTTCGTGCAGCGGAATATACCGGGCTTGGTAGACCTGCTTCGTCTCATTGTCCTGTACAAACAGGATACAAAACGCATTTTCCATCTTCACCAGCGGATCTACCGTCGTCTCCAGGTGTCCTTGCCATTGGTCATCCGCTTTGGAGAGGATCTCCCCGTCCAGCCCCCACACGGGGCTACCGAATGCATCATTGTTTTCCGGGTTCGGCAGAGAAAGAAAATCACGCATCACATAGTCATGCACCTTGACACCGTTCTGGGCGTCATATTTGATCCCATGCTCTGCCAAGATGCAATACAGCCTGGGGGTTTTCCAGGGAATGTCCTGTAGACATTCCAATGTCGCCCCTACCGATAGCTTTCGATTGGTTTCATCCCAATTTGCAGATCCCGAGAGAGATACCGGTGACGTCATCGGTGACAAGCCTTTGATTAGCTCATCGTATTCTTTGGTCATTGTTGTCACCCCGTCGTTGTACCCACCTTCTTTAATGGTGGTACCGTTGAGAATTAAGGCGACATGGAGCCCCACGGGGGCGTACCATTTCATCCTGGCATCTCCCTCCGGGAAGCACAACCGCTCGGGCGCCTCTTTCACGCAATCATTATAATAGGTGACAAAGACGATCTCGTCTTTGGTGTATTTCTGATGCAATTCCGGGAGAGCCATATGGCCAGCCGGGCAGTACTCGCACCACTCCGCGGCAAAATACTCCCCGAGAATCGTGCCTGGAACAGTCTCATCCCTGCTTTTATAAAGAAAGGTGATGGTCATCTGCTTGACCAATTTCTCCTCCGGTACTTTGACCAGGATGGGAATAAAGTAAACATTGCTCTCCGGTTTGCCAATCGGTTTCACAACCAACGTGTTTTCCATTCTGTCATTTACAAATGGCATCTTCGGAAGTTCCCAAGCAACAGTAAACGGGATAAACGTTTTCCCCACTGAAAACTCAAGATTTCCCTGAATACCGTTTTGTTTCACAAGATTGAACTTGATTTTGTTATCCCGGCTGGAAAGTATCGCATGACTGCCATACCAGATCAGAAAATCCTTATCCTCCTTTTTCTTGGCACGAACCTCCAGCCTCTGTTCTATACCGTTATCGAGACGAATCCGGATGTTCCCGGTCTCTCGGATACCCGGTTTCAGCTTGGATGCGATCACCTTGACATACGGCGTCACAACAGTCTCTTCCGTCCATTGGCTGATGGAAACCTGAAACGCAGGATGATCAGAGACAATCGTTCCCGATACCGGAGTGCCAAATACGCTGTAGCAGGAAAAAGGCGCCTGGTAATCTACCGATAGCGAACCGAAATCCATCACATTGACCGAGAGGGTAATGGTGCTTTTCTCCGATAAATACGAATAATCGAAGTGTTTGAGCTCATCTGAATCCCGATCTACCATCCAAAACTGCTTCTTCCAGAACTGAATATCGGTAGGATGAAGAGGAATAGGATCTGGAATAGACAAAAATCGAGATTCCCGGGTATGGGAATTGACAACAGAGACGGTTCCCCGCAACGAATCCGTGACATACAGATTGCCAAAATAAGTAATCCCGGAAGCTTGCTGAAAACGTCCGCTTTCCACACCGAAAAAAGTCTGACTGTTGATCGCATCACCGTTGATTGATACGGAAAAGATCCGTGCACTCAAAGCGTCCACCACATACAGGAATGATTCGCTTAAAGTCATATCACTGATAACGGCGGGAATACCATTGTCACCGGACGGTAAGGTAATCCGGCTTATTACATTCCCTTTTTCATCGGTGACCCAGATACAACCAGAGTCAGCAATCCACAGCCGGTTGCCTTTCACGCACAACGCACTCGGAGAAGCCAAATATTGCGTCACCAGCGGGAGATTGTGTGTGTACACCCCGTCCGGGGTATAACACCAGATCTCACTGAACTCCGCGTCCAGCACATAGAGCGTCTCTTCAGCAAATGCGATGTCTACGGGATCAGACTGTGCCCTTGAATAAGGGGTTACGATCTCAAACCGTTTTAATTCCTTCCGTGAAGCGTCCAGAATCCGCACCATCCGGCTCTCCCTAGCTAAGACATAGATCCGGTCAGCGGAAGCAGCCAGTTTTTTGGTGGTCGACTCTTCTGTTGAGGCAGTCACCGGGCTTTTCCCGATGAAGGATAATAACAAAGCAAATAACATGAATAATGTAATCGTTACTTTTCTCATCCAACCACTCCTAACTTTTATTCAGCGAAATCCTTTAAGAATCGTTGAAGAATTTCATAACTTTTTTTCAGTCTTTCCCGGTACCTGGGCTGTTCCCATCCTTTCCATAAAAAGGGTTCAACCTTATCAAAGGTCTTGTCTCCGGGAAAGATATCAAGCAGTTGATCTTCCCTGTTTGTCACGATAGCAAAGACGACGAATCCCTCTGTTTTCAAAGTCTGAAAACTATCTCTTTCGGGATATGTATTCATCTTTCGAGTATCATTCAGTACATAATGACTGGAAGGATCCGTCACCAATATCCTTTGCCAGGGAATACGAATTCGAATCTTTTTCCCTTGTTGAAACCAGCTGTTCCGGGAACCTTCAAAGTCTCCTATCAGCATTTGGCTGGCGTTTTCGTAAACGGCAGGGATAAAAACGCCGTCTTTTGTCGTACGTTCTTTGTTTATAATCGGATGAATTGATTGAAAAACGCCATCAGCCACACTTGATGAAGCAAATTTCAGCTGGCTGTAATTATAACTTGGAATCACGAGCAATCTCGCCGTCCCATTGACAATCTCGATTTTAAATTCCATGCCTGATGGAGCTTGCACCGTCTTATCGGGAGTAAAGAACCTCTCCCCCCACTCCCGACTGTAAGTATCCAGACCGATATGAAGATTCGTTCTCTTGAGATCCAATAGCTTATTGGTATAGAGATCAATAAAGAAATACTCTTCATTCGTCCGCATCTCCATCTTCTCAATCAAACCTTTTCCATCGGATAGCGTGTACTCTGATGTCACCTTTTCTATCGCTTCATTCGCCAGGATGCCGTAATTCTGTTCCGGGCAGACGATATTGTGCCATAAAACGTGCCGTTCGTAAGGAATCATAAACGGTTCTGTCGTCCAGGTTTTCTTGGCCCATTCATCCATCCATTCAAAAATAGCCCCACCCATGTACTTCTCTTGTTTGATGGCTTTCATCATCCGAACTATGCCATTCCCCTGCTGCTCTTCCGTCAGAGATCCGTGATGCAACCCGTCGGGATTACTATGGGCATTCCCCATTCCATTAGCAAGACCGAATTCCCCGACAAACGCAGGGTATTGGCTATGCACAGCCATGAAATCCTTCAGGTAGCCGCCATACATAAATCTTCCCTGTGCGTCTCGGTAAGCTTTGTACTTTGAATCATTATTCATAAAATCAGGGTAGTTCGGGTAAATATGGTAAGATCCGAAGAATCCGCACTTCAGCTCATCTGTCGTTTTGATATGGTTGATATTAATACTGGTCAGGTCATCAAACTGGTTGGATTTATCGGTGAGCGCTTCCCACTCCGAATCATGATTCAGTATGTCCATCGTTGGCCAGCTCACAATGGAGATAGGTCGGCTCCACCCATAGTTCTCCCTCTCGTATTTCACAACAGCATCACAGGATCCGGCCAACCACCCCTCGGTAGGCGAAGCCCCCTTCAAAGTTTGGAAGTACTGCCCCTGAAACGAGTACCCTTTGTTGAGGAGATCATTTGCCTGCACTTCTTTGGCTTCTAATTCTCTGCCAACCAAAAAAGCAATCACATACGGAGATACATCTGCCTGATAGATTCCCCAAGCTCTCCCTTTTCTCTCCTCAATCACCACATTTCCATGAATCGCATCCACACCGTATTCGATCTCCTTTTGGAATCCTTTGTTATAGGCTTCGTCCAGGTAATCATCGTTTGGCGGGTGTTCTTCCGGCCAGATTCCCTGCATCAACCAAATTGGTTTGGTCGGATTGGCTTCGTTATAGAGATACAATGCCTCGTAGAAAGAAGGGTCCATCAACGTGTAGACTCGAATGGCGTTGCAGTTCATCTGACCAATCAAAGTCAACCAGCGAGTATACGTTGACAGGTCTTTTGGAAACTCGGTAAACCACTTTCCCGGTTCCGCCATACCCATATTGATTGCTTTGAGAAAAATAGGTTTCCATTGATTGTCTGTATAAACCTTGAGTTGTTTTCCCTCGATACGACTGGTCATCTCTATAGAATTTTCTTGATAAACCGAGACAATCGGATTGGTGGAAACGGGATTCTTATCTCGTAAAGACACGTCGTTTATAATCTTCTGCATCAGAGGCACATACACTCGCCAATAAAAATAACCTGATTCCCCTTTAAAATTCAGGGATAACCACCGACGTAACCAATGAGATCCGGCAATAGCATAAAAACTCGGTACCGATTCTTGATCAGACATATCACCCGCCAAATAATAGGTGGTGTGATCCTTAGCTTTCTTTCTTACTACGGCAGGGAAAACACTGGGGAGACCTACTTTCTCCATTTTTTTCTTGCCTTCATCGGTCAGGTCGAAATAAAACTTGGCACACACTTCTGTGTCTGGTTCTACATCAATAAAATCAAACCAGTAGTAATAGGGCACTGTCATGGCATTGCCAAACTCTTTTTGATACGAAGGCTCATACGCCATCCTCAATTCCTTACTGCCAAAATCCTTATGCTGTTCGAGTACGATGATCTGATCCCAATCTGAAGCAATTACATAGCCTGGTCCTTTAAATTCCCACTTCTTTCCGCTTTGTTCTTCATAGTTTCGTATCATCCAGAGAGCTACTTCTTTATTCCTGTCCAAGTCAAAAAAATACCGGCCCATCCATTTTCGCCATTTTACGCCAAGGATCTGTTCCATTTGGCGCCGGTTGTCTTCTGTAGTGGGACTGTTAAACGTGTTCCACTCCGCAATCAGCGTAGTGTTATTATGTAAAGAGGTTTTTAATTTAAAGATATCTTCCTGGGAAATCCCTCCGAAAAATTTCTCGGATCTTTCTCCGGTAAAGATATCGTTTAAATCTCTGTCTCCGGTCATGAGCCGTTGTTCATCCTGCTCCAGCATATACTCCTGGCGATACACGCCATAAGTATCTGTAATATAAATCAAATCGGGATTTTCCGGAGCAGCTTTGTAAAATTCAACAATATCGTACTCCTCTTTTGTTTTTGGGAAGAATCCGTAATAATCCCGGTTGTATAAAAAGATCTCATTTTTCTTTTGATTATGTATTTTAAAGTAGTTTAATGCCCAGACTAGTCCTTTATGCTCTCGGTAGGTTTTGTTGGGAACCGTTTTATCCAGCAGCCACACGTTCATTACCTTGGATGGGCTTACATACCAGATAAGGACAGGTAAAGCAAGAATAAATAGCACGATAACCACTTTTAGAATGACTTTCCAAGGTATCCCAAGCAACTCTCGATAGGCTCCTTTTCCCATTCTCAGCTCCTTCCGCTATTGTAAGGGGGGTTTTCTTTTGGCAACCGTTTCTCCGACCATATATCCGGTGCTAAATGCGATCTGCAGGTTGTACCCGCCGGTCTTGCCATGACAATCCAGAACCTCACCGGCAAAAAACAATCCGGGTGCAAATTTGGATTCAAAGGTCTGGGGATCAATCTCCTGCATGCTGACACCCCCTAGCGTGACCATCGCGTGATCCCACCCTTTTTTCTGGGTGCAACGGAATCGAATCGATATGTCGCCCCTGGCCTTTTCCTGTTCTGCAAGGGTAGTGGCAAAAAACTGGAGGAAACGCTTCGGGAAAGTGATTGCATAATCTTTGGGTAAGGTGAACACAAGCTCCACCGGGAAATCATATTCCAGCAAGTACAACGAGGCATCCAAGATAAGCGGTCCCGACACGCCGTCATGAGTGAATAGCATCTCCCCTCTATGGGAAAATTTCAGTTTGCCCGAGTGGGTAAAGCACTGCAATCCCACCCTTTGCAGGCTGATGCCCGCTAATTCTCCCGAAGCCAGAAAGGGGGATTCCAAAGGCACCAAACCAGGCTCCACCGGGTAGACCGTGTGCCCGAACAATCCGGCAAACTTATACCCGTCTCCGCTCGATCCGGTTCCCGGGTAGGTCGATCCGCCTGTGCTGATCAAGACATATTTCGCCCGGAAATTCCCGTCTGCAGAGTGGATGGTATAATACCCCGGTGTCTTATCAAGATTCAGTACTTTCGAACGAACCACCTCGACACCGTAAATCTTCAGAGCTCTCGTCATAACGACTTGTATCTCCCTGGCTTGCTGAGAGACCGGGAAATATTTTCCGTTGGCGTCTTCGACCAAGGATACCCCTAACTGCTCAAAAAAAGCGATCAATTCCGGTGAATGAAACCGATGAAACGCTTTGAGCAAACATTTACCGGAATAGGGAATGTGCTCTATCAATTCCTCCGGAGTACCGGTATGCGTCAGGTTGCAACGCCCTCCCCCGGTGAGGAGGAGTTTCTTTCCAAGCATACTGTTTTTATCAATTATCAAGACAGACACCCCGTGTTGTGCAGCTGTTATCGCCGCCATCATCCCGGCTGGTCCGCCTCCCACTACCACTAAATCATAGACATTGTCATTGTTGTCCGGCATGTTTTAATTGCTCCAATATAGACTCATATTCTTCTGCCAGGTCTCGGGAAGATTTCCCTGCTTTCTTCTGTGCCATGGGCGTTTTTTTCCTTTCCAGTCTCTCCAGAATCTCGATAGCAAGTGACTTTAAAGGCTCCGAATCGGTTCTGGCGACAAAATCTTCCAACAGGTTCTCTACCGGGGCGCCGCCTACCCTGCCTAATCCTTCCAGCACCGCTTTCAATACTTTCTCGTTCTTCACGGACAGGAGAGGGGTGAGGGCCTGCAACGCCTTCTCTCCTCCGATTCGACCAATCGCTTTGGCTGTGACTATCTTGATCTGATCCGACTCGTCATACAGCAGGGGAATCAGCTTGTCTAAGGCTTGGTCATCGCGTATCTCGCCCAAGGCGATCACTGCATGTTTCCGAACGGAAATCTGGGGATCTTTCAATAGATTCAGGAGAGGTCTCACGGATTTTGTCTTTTTCAGTTTTGCCAGTGCGCCTGCTGAATAAGCCCTCACTGCGGCATTCTCATCCTTCAGTGAGTGATGTAAAGCCGGAATAGCTTTTTCATCTTTACGTTTCCCCAGGATCTGTGCACAAAGAAGCCGGATTTGCGGATCTTCTTCATCATTGAGCAGTTCCAGCAACAAAGACCGTGCACTCGTCTGGGAGAGGTTCGCCAAGGCCTTAATCGCTTCTATTCTCATTTCAGGATGCTTCTTGGACCGTATCACAGAAGATAATCCTTCCAGGTCTTCGTTTTGTTCCATGTAGTCAATGATCTTACGGTCCATATTTTCCTCCGTGCCTCCTGAAATTATAAAACTCTTTATAATTTCTTCATACTTGCTTAAGAATTGGTTCACATAATACAAGTATAGTGGAACTAATTTGAAAGTTAAGGAGAAAAGAATGAAGAAATTTGCACTTTACGTATCAATCGCTCTCGCATTGGTTTTAACAGCCAGCCAGCTGGTATTTGCCGGTCCCGGGAATCCCGGTCAGGGAAATGGTGACCGACAGTGTCCCGGTGGCGTAAACGGCGCTATCAATTGGGTCGCTGAGTTGAAACTGACCGATGACCAGATTGCCAAAATCTCTACGCTTCTCACCAAAAATGAAACCGACACCGCTGCCCTTCACCTAACCCTTCAGAAAACCATGACAGAACTGCGCAATCTCGGATGGACCAAGCATTACAGCGAAGCCAAAGTCACCGCTCTGCAGGATACCCTCCAGAAAACTCATGAAGCGATCCAAACCAGCCACCAGACTATGGTTGAAGCTATCTATGCGCTGTTGACAGAGGCCCAGAAAAAGATCTACGATGAAAAAGGCGGATGCAACGGTACTCCCGGAACAGGCAGAGGACCCGGTAACGGGGGAAGAAAAGGCCGCGGAGGCTGCCAGCCATAATCGATTCACGTTTTCAGGTTCTTAAAAGCAGAAGGAAATAACATCCTTCTGCTTTTATTTTGTTTCTTCGCTTTTTTGTCATAATATTATCTAAGATGAAAAACGCAAAAAGATCTTTTTGGTGGACAGTGTATGCTTTGTCTCTCTTTTTAATCCTTTTATCGAACCTTTTTATCCTTGTCACCTTTCATTACTATGCGAATAGATTACATTATTGCTCCTTGCAAACTTGGCAATATATCCAGAAAAACGTACTTCAGCAATCCCTGAACTGGATGGAAGAGTTCTTCACCCTCCCTTTGCCGGAAGCCGAAGAACGTATCACTCACTGGATCGAGACCGGTAAAACCGATATGACAGGGACTTTCAGCTTGTTCCGGGATGATATTCTGGTATTTGACAGCAACGAACATCATCACGTCTTGTTTCACGGTCTCCCCATAGATCATTTCTACCCTTCGATCAAAGCTATCCCGGATGAGCGGTGGGAGGCTTTTGTGGAAGGGATCCATTCTGAACCGGATGGATCACAAGTCCTGCAATGGCTCCCGGTCAAAGAAGAAATTCTCCTCAGCTGGACCTCTTTTGACATTCAGGAAACGACTTATCATTTGGTTTTCTCCACCGAAGTAGAGAAGGTGTATGATTGGAACTATATCGGGGAAATCTCGCATTGGCGAAATCTCTTCCTGATCTTTGGCAATATCCTTCTCTTACTCTGGATAATCCTCATGACCTGGGTATTCGAAAAACAAGAAAAAAAGCGGATCCAAACCAAAAGAGAGATAGAAAACCATCAATCCTTGATACGGCAGTACCAGCAGGAGCTGAAAACCGTGCAGAAAGAGCTCTTTACCCTGTCACAAAATACCTCCGCCAAAGATGAATTCCTGATGAATATGAGCCATGAATTACGCTCCCCTTTGAATACTATCCTTGGCATGACCGATGCGTTGAAAGAATCGGCGGATGCTCCCAATCCGTCTGAGCAAGAAGAGAAACTCAGCATCATCCATGAAAGCGGCCTTCATCTTTTGTCTGTATTCAACGATATCCTGGATCTGGCAAAAGTGGATGCCGGAAAAATGGTCCTTGAAATGACCACTTTCTCGATCAAAGGGTTGTGTGAATCCTGTATCCGGATTATTCAACCCATCACCTCCAAAAAGAATATTCCCATCCGCCTGACCATAGATCCTGCCGTGAAAGGTATGACAGCGGACGAAACCAGGATCCGTCAGGTCCTGCTGAACCTTCTGAACAATGCCGTCAAATTTGGTATCACCGGGAAACCCATACAATTCGATGTCGTACCTCATTATCGACAGAATGCAGTCAGTCTGATCATCCGGAATGAGGGAGACGTCATTCCCTATGAGAAGACATCCGAGATCTTCCAGCCTTTTATTCAGTTGGATAATACGTATTCCCGAAGATTCCAGGGGACAGGACTTGGGCTGGTACTTGCTCTCAAGCTGGTCATGGCGCATCATGGCAGTATCACCCTGACCTCGCAGGGAAATATCACCACCTTTCAAGTCACTCTACCCCTTTCCCCCCTCCCTCCCTTCCAACCGGAATCCATCCAAGAGCCGATTCTGTTCTATACGGAAAACCACTTCTACGAAGAATTTCTCCAGAACCAGGACATCCAAAACCTCTTCCTGACAAGGCAGATAGCAACTCTCAAAGAAAGCCGGCTCGATGCCTATACGCATATATTCATTGAATTGCCGTTTCTGCTGGAAAAAAATCTCCAGCTGATCTCGGAAATTAGCGCAAAATTAGACAAAACCAGACAGCAGTTGGTAGTGATCCTCTCCCTTTGGCATCCCCTCTGGGAAGAGGAACTGAAACAGGCAGGATGCAGAGTGTTTCTGCTCCATCCTTTCAATTTCAACGACTTTCTGGATTCTGTCTCTACCGTGAAAAAGGAGTAATATGTCCGACAAACCGCTTATTCTGATGATTGATGATGATGAATATGCCATTGCTACCCTTCAAGCCTTGTTACAATCAGAGAATTATGATTTCCTGACAGCGGTCAACGGACAAGAAGGATTAATCAAAGCCAAAGAGTACCAGCCTGACCTGATCCTGCTGGATATCATGATGCCCGAAATGGACGGATTTACTTTATGCAAGAAGATCCGCCAGGAAAAAGATATCGCAGAATTAACGATTGTGATTATCACCGCTCTTGATGACAAGGAATCCAAATTAAAAGGTTTCGAGGCGGGAGCGGATGATTTTATCACCAAACCATTTGACAAGGTGGAATTGAAACTCCGCATTCAGACTATCTTAAAACTGAACCGTTTTCGGAAGCTTTCCATGGAACGTGAACGTTTTAAAAGCGTCTTTGATGATTTTCCCCGTGCAATCTTCCTCTTGGATTACCGGGGGATAATCCAAGAAATCAATAATAAAGCCAAAGAGATCTTCCGGTACGCTCCTTTGGTCAATCTCGAGTTAAAGGATCTGCTGCACCCCGCTTTTCGGGAGCATTTCTTACAAACAATCTCCACACTGACTCCCACTCACAACCGTACCAATATATCCGTCCTGTTTACCATCCCCGGACAGGAACCTTTTGCCACCGAAGTGTTTCTTCTGCGCCTGATCATAGCGGATCAGGTATATTACCAGATGCTGATCAAAAATGAAGCGACCGATCCGTTCTATGAAAGCAACCACCCCCCCACGTTTCATTTTTTCCAGGAGATGACCAATCGCATCGGGCTGGTTGACCAGCATTACCACCTGCTGTCTGGCAATCCCGCCATGCTCGCTTTTCTGGGATATGCCAAGGTGGAAGATGCAAAAAACGCCCTGCAGGAATGGTTCTGCTTGGAGCAGCAGCGGGTAGTCGATGAACCTTACCAGAATTTTACCCTCCGATTGGTTCCCTTCCAGCCTTCCAAACAATCTCAGTATCCGGAGCAGGAATGCCTGTTCTACTCGATACAACTTTCCATCCCGGGCAAGACAGTCTTCTTGATGATGCTTATCCCGACAGGGGAAGAGTTTCAGATGCAGAAATGGGAATCCAAGATTCACAGGAGCCTATCCGACTACCTGGGGATTACCCGTTCCAAGCTGAACCTCATCATGGAAAATATGTTGGCGTTAGAACCGACAGGTCCTCTCTTTAAAAACTACTGGGAAGGTTATCACACCTCTGTCTCCCCGCTGGTCAACTTCCTCTACCAGTTGATACTGCTCGAAGACAAATCCCGGGAAATACCCGACTATACTTTCGAGCCTACCTCTCTGCATCAGATTATGATGGAGTTAGACACTGAGATCAGCCATGATTCGGCATGGAACTACCCTTCTTTCACCCTGAGTCTCAAACCGACTCCCCTAGTGATGACCAACAAAAAACTATTAAAAGAGATGCTCCGGGCCTGGCTCTATTTCCTTCCGCCGAACCTGGTGAATCATGCTATCACCATCTCCACAGACCAATCAGACAAACTGGCTTGTCTGGATATCCAGTTCGATCCGACCGAGAGGACTGATCCTGACTGGCAGCCTTTCTGGAACCACCTGTTTTACCGGAAGCCACTCGAGCAAGCTTATCCTGAAGAAGCCTACTTCTTATTGCACTGCAAAAAGCTGATCCGATACCTGGGGGGCGAAATCAGGTTTCATACAGAAACACAGCCGCTTTCCCAGCATTTATTATTTTGCTTCCCCCTCCTCCGGAAAATTGAAAAATAGGGAAAGAAGGGTATAATCTCCCTATAATCAATACCAAAAAGGATGGTGGTTCAATGATTATTTTCACAAGAAAAGAACTTGAAATCTTATCTGAATCTACTGACGGGTACCATATCTCCCTATTCCAGCCGACGTATTCCTCCGGGAATGATTTGGAGCAAAATCCTATTCGGTTCAAGAACCTTCTGAAAAAAGCCGAAGAAGCTCTCCTGAAGGAAGATCTGAAGAAAAATGATGTGAAATCTATTCTCGAACCTCTCTATCTCCTGCAGAACAACAACTTTTTCTGGCGTCACCAGAGCAAAGGGCTTGCGCTTTTCCTGAGTGCCACCCACTACCGTCACTACAACACCAACCACACTTTCGTAGAGCAAGCCGTCGTAGGACACCGTTTTCACCTCAAACCCTTGCTTCCCTTGCTGAGCCGCGAAGACAACTTTTACATCCTGGCCCTGAGCCAGGAGCATTGCCGGCTGATTCAGTGCAACCGTGACCTGAAACAGGAAGTGGACTTGATCGGGCTGGAGATGGTCACCTCCAAGATCATCGGGAACAAAGACACCGAGAACCGCAACTTCAACCACCTGATGGGCAAAGGGGGCAAAGGCGATCAGATGTGGGGTACGGGAGACGCCGGCATCGCCGAAAAAGAGCTGATTAAGAAATCTTTCCGTGCGATCGACCAAGTCGTCACCAAAAAACTCGGGGATACGACGGATCCTTTGATCATCGCTACCGTAGACTCCAACTTCCCGCTGTATAAAGAGGTGAATACCTACCCGAATCTCTTCGAAGGGTATATCCCCGGCAGTCCCGACCGTGAATCCACCGATACTTTGCACGAAAAAGGCTTTGCACTGATCCGCCCCTACTTCAAGAAACAGCGCACCCAGTCGGAAGAACTGTACAAACAGCTGGCAGGTACCGGCCGGACCTCGACCCGTGTGGATGAGATCGTCACCGCTGCTCTGGAAGGTAAAGTGGAGACATTATTTGTAGCCCGTGATGTAGAAGAATGGGGCAATGTCGATGAGCTGAACCACACCGTCACGATCCATCCTGCCTTTGAAAACGGCGACGAAGACTTACTGAGCTACGCCAGCATCCACACCTTGATCCACAAAGGGGAAGTCATCCCTGTGATGCCGGAATTCATGCCCGACAAATCTTCCGCCGCCGCCATATTGCGTTTTTAATCAGAGTACTCCTACTGCTCCAGAAGCAGTAGATTCTGTAACACCTGCGCCAACTCTCCGCGGGTGATAGGGTCGTCCGGGCGGAACCGTCCGTCCGGATCACCCTTCAAGAGTCCTCGTTTGACACAAGTCTCGATCGCCAACCGGTACCAGTCATGATACGCCACATCCGAGAACGGCTGTCCCGGTGTCAATAAATCCCGTACTGCCTGCACCGGAAAATACTTTCCCGGACAGAGTGTCGGGACGATCTCCTTATGAAGCAAGATCTTCGCTTTTGGATAGCGAATCAACAAAAAAGTCAGGTGCGAGATCAGCTTGGTTTGCTGAACCATCGGCATTTTCCGGTCTTCGCAATTCCCGATTACCGCCACCGCCAGGCTCTTCTCATTCCACTCATCCGAACCGCAGTGATAACAAACTCTTTCCACCGGCATACCGGAAAGGATCAGACCCGTAGGTCCGATCCCGTAATGATAATCCGCTAAATAGCTGGGTCCGCGCTTATTCTGGGCGGATTGCATGATCGCTTTCCACTCAGCCGTGCCGTCCCCGATGCCCCTGGTTGCCGTGTGATGCAGCACGATCGCTTCCACGTTCACGAAACGCCTTCTGCTGAAAAGCGGTTCGTAATCGCGTTGGTCAACGCCCGGATACTCTCCGCCAGGGTCTCCATCTTGGTTTCCATGCGGATCAGCAGATATCCGGAGATCACAACTGGAAAACCGTAATTCGCAACCAACTTGAATAATTCTTCCATTCTGGATGCTCCTTTCTTGATTCATTCCCACCATCCCTCCCCACCGTTAACCCTATTCGACTAAGTCGGTAAAGGTTCGGTTGACTAATCCGCCGTCAAAAACAGAGATCAACTCTCCGCCTTTGGTTTGGATGATGTTCTTGGCGAGAATCAAGTCCATCGTGGTGTCAATCTCCAAAGCGGTAACATCAGCCTTGGGATAGAGAAAACTCATGGAATAAGTTTTGTCCTCGGCGTTTTTGAAACTTAACTGTAATCTGGTTACATCAGTATCAGCCATAGTGGTGCCTCCTTTCGTTAGACTGGCAGATCAAACATTGAAAGAGAAGAGTTACGCTGTCAGGATCGTGCGTTCATTCCGCATAATGTTGTTCACGGTGTACTGCAGTAAACCGGCAATACTGGTGGCAACATCATACACATCCAGGTCTGTAGCCGTAGCCTTGATGTTGTTGATGCGCACGCTGACGATCTTCTCGTTTGGACCATTCAATCCGATGGTCACATACCCGACTTGATCGACTGCTGTCATCTTTTCCCTCCTTCACACAGGATTTCGAAGGGTAAAAACCCTTCAGGGATAAAGATGCTGTATCTAATAAAAGTGGGCGGGAGCGGTCAGAATTCTTCCTCCAGGTTTCCACGAAGCTTTTCTAATGCGCTCTTCTTCAACTCCCTTATATACCGTCTGGAAAGGTGCAAAATCTGTGCTGCCTCCCTCTCAGAAACTCCCTTATCTAGCAAAGTGTATAATACAGTCTTCTCTTTTACACGCAAGGTTTTCATTCTACGCTGACAATCCAGCCTGGTGATCAAATTCCCGATCTGGTCGTCCTCATCGGCCAAATATAACAAATTCCCGTACTTTGTCATTTTCAAAATCCTTTCTGTGTTTTGTTTTTATAAATCATCGTTTGAGTCTAAAGAAATATTCTTCTTGTTCCAGTCTTTCTTGCTTTTCAGCAGATGATAAATACTGTTCCGGATCGCGACGTAACAATAGTTATCCAGTCCTTTGGGCTTCTTGTCCAGATGAATAATCCTGTAACAGATATTGCACAGGTACGTCTCCATCTCCTGGAAATACGCCTCGGGCAGGTGACAGCAGCGCAACATTTGCTTGCACATCTCATTCAGCTTCTTGTTCAGCTGAACCACCTCCTCCTCCGAATACTCGCTCTTTGAAAAGTCACAACAATCAACGATCTTTCTCATGATTCCCCTTCCCTTTCATTAAGATTTACTTTATACATACTTAATACTAAAGATAAAATTCATGAATAAAATGGGCGGAAAAATATCGTATACAGTTTCAAGGTTCAAATTACTTTTGATTTTATAAAACAATATAGAAAATGCAATACTTTAATCCATTTATTTTTAGTATTTTTCTTTTAATGTATTTTTATTCTTGACTTGGCACCAAAATGGAATATAAAAGTTAATGTCAAGAACTGTTTTTTTAGGTTTTTTACTCAGATAAGCTAATTATGATAGAATATTCTGCTGACAAAGCAATAGCAATCAAGGGCAACTCAAAAAAAGGTTGAAAAAGCTGATTATCGCTGACTATAAAATGAACAGAACCTACAGCAGTTTCAGAATTTTCTCCGCATTGTTGCCAGTCATGGCTTGCTGCGTTAAAATTTGCCACCCAAACTGTGTACCCCACTCCTCCACCAATATAGGTTTAATCTTCTCCTTATAATCCACCCGTTTGCTCGTAAATACCTTTACCGGCTTAATTGCAATCCGATTGGGATACAGGTCGTCCTCCCAATACATATCCTCCGATTTGAATGGCTTGCCATCCACTTCCGCCAATCCTGCCACTTCATTCCCCACTACGAACAGCAATTTATCCCCCACAGCCCAATCCTTAAATCCCATCCGTTTCCTGCCCCACACTTTATTCTCCATGGCAATATCCAGATTCTCCTGATTGACTTTAATGATACGCAGTGTTGTCATATTTACGCTCCTTTACTCTTTTTATGATCAAAATAATACTTCGGAAAAATCTTTTTCAAAGCCTATTTCTTTTTTTCTTTCGGATAATGATCTGACGTTCTGAGCCGATTGATGGGTTTTTGAGCTGATAATTGAACGCTATCAATTGATTGATGTAACTAGAATATAGTGTTTACAATAAAAACGTTAATTCTCTATATTTTTTTGAAGGAAATTTTTTC
>JAJFUD010000055.1 GCA_021372585.1 bacterium | reverse complement strand
GTTTATGATTTTGGCTGGTGGCGATACCTACGGGGCCACACCCGTTCCCATTCCGAACACGGAAGTTAAGCCCGTAAAGGCCGATGGTACTAGTGTGCGAAAGCTGCTGGGAGAGTAGGAAGCTGCCAGCCTTTATTAATTTTCTTGGATCAAAAAACGTATGATTTATTTTGAAAATATCTCCATCGAATTTGGAGATCGTGTATTATTCAATCCAGCTACCTTCCGAATACCCGATAAAACCAAATGGGGCATTATCGGAAAAAACGGTACCGGTAAAACTTCTTTATTCCGATCTATTCTTGGTGAGATCTCTTTAAAAACAGGTCATATTCAGATCTCTCCTAATAACCGCATCGGTTATCTTCCACAAGATCTCATCGCTTTACCTGATGTAAGCTTATTGTTATATTTAAAATCACTTTGTGGTATTGAAGCCCTAGAACAACGCTTAGCAGAGATTTCCAACGCAATACAAAAAATTGACAGCCAGGATGCCTTATCGAAGCTGATTTCAGAACAACATAATCTACAGCAGCAATTTGAAAAACTCGATGGGTATAGCTTTGAAGCCAAAACAAAAAAAGTTCTGTCTGGTCTTGGATTTAAATTATCAGATACTAATAAAAACTGCCTTGATTTTTCCGGTGGTTGGAAAATGAGAATTCATCTCGCTTTATTATTACTACAAAAACCGGATATCCTCCTACTCGACGAACCCACCAACCATTTAGACACAGAGAGTATGGAATGGTTGGAAGACTTTTTAAGAAATGAAGAGAACATCGTTCTTACTATCTCCCATGATAAGTATTTCTTAGAAAAATTAGCAGACCATCTCCTGGAGATTGAAAGACAAGATATTCAGGTTTTCCACGGTAAATACTCAGCCTATCAGAGTATAAAAGCAGAACAGGACGACCAACTGTTGAAAAATTATAAGTTGCAGCAACGGATCATCAAAAAAGAAGAACAATTAATTGAAAGATTTCGTTACAAAGCTAATAAAGCTTCCTTAGCCCAAAGCAGGATTAAAAAGCTAGAAAAAATTGAGCGAATTGAAATTCCTGAACAGACAAAAAACGTTCATTTTCGATTTTGTCAAATCAGCACCCATGCCTTAGACGTTGTTCGAGTTGTCAATGTCTCGAAATGGTATGAAGATTTGGAGGTCCTTTCCAATATCTCTCTTACGGTGAACCGCGGAGAAAAAGTAGCGATTGTCGGTGTCAACGGAGCCGGCAAATCTACCTTTGCCCGCTTAATCAGTCTTTCGGAAGAACCTACCAAAGGGACAGTGGAATTAGGTTCTCAAGTAAAGATGGGGTTTTTTGCACAGGAATCCTTCCAGAGTCTTTCCTATGAACACACCATATGGGATGAGATTCAGGAAGTGAAGAGTGAAATGAATGACCAGGAGAGAAAAAACCTTCTTGGTGCCTTCTTGTTTCATCAGGAAGATCTTTCAAAAAAAATAGCCATGCTGTCAGGTGGAGAGAAATCCCGGCTTATATTGTGTAAATTACTGATGGAGCCTTATAATCTACTGATTCTGGATGAACCGACCAATCATCTTGACCTGGAGACAAAACAGATCTTTCTGGAAGCCTTGAAAGAATATAACGGGACTTTAATCATTATCTCTCATGATCGGTCATTTTTGGATGAGATCATCACTAAGGTGGTGGAGATCCGAAATAAAAGTCTTTATACATATTTAGGCAACTATTCTTATTTTATCCGAAAACGAAAAGAGATGCTAACTTCAGAAATCAACCCGGTTTTTTCCTCCTCTGCCCCCTCCTCATCCACCGTCTCACAGAAAAGTCCTCTCACTTTAAAAGAACAAAAAAGAATTGAAGCGGAGAATCGAACCATACTCGGTGTTATTTATCGGAAAATTGAAGCGATGGAATCTGAAATCGGGTTGTTAGAGAACGAAATACAAGTATTAGAGAATAGTCTTTGTCAGGAAGAAGTTTTCAAGGATGGTTTGGAAGTGAAAAGAATTAAACAATTAATTTTGGATAAAAAAGATTCTTTGCCAAGTCGATATGAAAGATGGCATCAACTGGAAATAGAAAAAGAGGAGACAGAGCTAAAATTGGAGAAACGTTTAGACCAGCTTAAAGAGTCCAGGTAGTACCCTTATCAACTCTTTGTGGATCAATCATTTGATTTCATGCCTTTATGAAAGTATAAATATAATGTTACCGTGTATAGAGATTATATTAATAAAAGGAAGTTAACAATGGCTAAAAAGATGAAAACTATGGATGGGAATACCGCAGCTGCCCATGTAGCCTATGCTTTTACTGAAGTAGCAGCGATTTTTCCTATCACCCCCTCATCTCTCATGGCTGAATTAGTAGATGAATGGTCAGCCAATGGTCTGAAAAATATTTTTGGGCAACCAGTGAGGGTAATGGAGCTTCAATCAGAAGGCGGAGCTGCGGGAGCAGTTCATGGTTCTTTAGCCACAGGGGCATTAACTACAACGTTTACCGCCTCCCAAGGCTTACTATTGATGGTGCCGAATATGTACAAAATTGCCGGCGAATTATTGCCGGGAGTGTTTCATGTCTCAGCAAGAGCTATCGCAGCTCATGCACTCTCGATTTTTGGAGACCATTCCGATGTCATGGCTACCAGACAAACAGGATTTGCCTTATTAGCCTCAGGCGGTGTACAGGAAGTCATGGACCTGGCTGGTGTCGCTCATCTTTCTGCAATCAAGGGCAGAGTCCCCTTTCTGCATTTCTTCGACGGATTCAGAACCTCCAGTGAAGTCCAGAAGATTGAAGTCTTATCCTATGATGATTTGGAGAAATTGATCGATCAAAAAGCCCTACAATCATTTAGAGATAATGCCCTGAATCCTGAAACACCCAAAATGATGGGTTCTGCTCAGAATCCAGATATCTTCTTCCAGGCTAAGGAATCATCCAATAAGTTCTATGATGCCATCCCGGATGTGGTAGCCGGCTACATGAAAGAGATCAGTCAATTGACCGGTCGGGAATATAAACCTTATGTCTATTATGGTCATCCGGAAGCTGAAAACATTATTATTGCGATGGGTTCTGTTACGGAAACGATTGAAGAGACAATTGATTACCTGAATCAACAAGGGAGGAAATACGGTTTAATTAAAATTCACCTTTACAGGCCTTTCTCTGAAAAGTATTTCTATCCTATCGTTCCAAAAACAGTCAAAAAAATCGCAGTTTTGGATAGAAGCAAAGAACCAGGCGCTCTTGGTGAGCCTTTATTCCTTGATGTTTGCAAACTCTTTTATAACCGTCCCAATGCTCCGATGATTATTGGCGGCAGATACGGCCTCGGTTCTAAGGATACCACCCCTTCACAGATCAAGGCTGTTTTTGATAATCTGGATTCCACCACGCCAAAACACCCCTTCACCATTGGCATTGTAGATGATGTTACTCACCTCTCTCTGGATGAAAAAGAGAAGATCAATGCTGCTCCGGAAGGTACTATTCGCTGTAAATTCTGGGGGTTGGGATCCGATGGTACGGTAGGCGCTAATAAGAACTCCATCAAAATTATCGGTGATAAAACGGACAAATATGCACAGGGTTATTTTGCCTATGACTCTAAGAAATCAGGAGGAGTCACTGTATCTCATCTGCGTTTTGGTGATAAACCGATCAAATCAGTGTACCTGATTGACGAAGGGGATTTTGTCGCCTGTCACAACCAAGCCTACGTGAACCAATACGACCTGTTATGCGGATTAAGACCAAAAGGAACGTTTTTATTGAACACACAATGGTCAGACGCAGAATTAGAGGAAAATCTACCCGGTTCGATGAAGAAATATCTTTCCGCCAACCAGATTGAATTTTATACCATTAATGCCACCGATATCGCCATTGAGATTGGACTGGGTGGTCGCATCAACATGATCATGCAATCTGCTTTCTTTAAGCTTTCCAAAGTGATCCCCATCGAAAAAGCCGTGGAATATATGAAGGAAGCAGTCGAACACACATATGGTAAAAAAGGTGAAAAGATCATCGAGATGAATTTTAAAGCGATCGATAAAGGGATTGAGCTCCTTCACAAAGTGAACGTTCCTTCTGCCTGGAATGCTATACAGGAAGATTGTACCTGTTCATCTGAACTCTCTAAAAATCCTGAGTTTATAGATCAGATCCTGATTCCTATGACGATGCAGAAAGGGGACACCTTGCCGGTCAGTGTTTTTTCAGGCAGAGAGAACGGAGAATTTCCATTAGGGACTTCTGCTTATGAAAAACGTGGTATCGCAGTCACCGTCCCGGAATGGCAAAAAGACAAGTGTATTCAATGTAACCAATGCTCCTATGTCTGCCCTCATGCAGCCATCAGACCTTTTCTGATGACATCGGACGAAATAAAAAAAGCGCCTGCCACGCTCTCTTCTTTGAAAGCAATAGGAAAAGGCTTGGAAGAAATGAACTTTAAAATCCAGGTGAGTGTGCTTGACTGTACGGGGTGTGGTAATTGTGCTGACATCTGCCCTTCCAAAGAGAAATCCCTTATCATGAAGCCTTTGGAATCCCAAACCATCGAAAAAGAACATTGGAACTACATGATCTCTTTACCGGAAAAGAAAAACATCCTTCCACTCAACTCCGTGAAAAACAGTCAGTTCTCCAAGCCCTTGTTTGAGTTCTCCGGAGCCTGCGCCGGTTGTGGCGAAACTCCTTATACGAAACTGATTACTCAGCTCTTTGGTGACAGGATGTTGATAGCAAACGCCACAGGTTGTAGCTCTATATGGGGTGCTTCCGCACCTTCCATGCCGTATTGTAAGAATGATGCCGGTCGTGGACCTGCCTGGGCAAATTCCTTATTTGAGGACAATGCTGAATACGGACTTGGCATGTTATTAGGGACCAACCAAATCCGTGACAAGATAGAGATGTATTGTCATCAGCTATTACAGCTTCCTATCCAGGCCGATCTGAAAAATGCCCTGAATCAATGGCTTGATAACAAGAACAAAGGAGAGAATACTTTCCAGATAGCAGAGAACCTGCAACAATTTCTAACGAAGAAAACAGGCAATGCAGAAATCGATAAACTCCTGGAACAGATTGCTATTAACCACAAATTCCTCGTTAAAAAATCAGTGTGGGTATTTGGCGGGGATGGTTGGGCATATGATATCGGTTACGGTGGGCTAGACCATGTTCTTGCCACCGGGGAAGATATCAATGTCATGGTGTATGACACTGAGGTTTACTCGAACACCGGAGGACAATCTTCCAAATCCACTCCTACGGCGGCAGTTGCTAAATTTGCAGCTTCCGGCAAGAGAACCAAGAAAAAAGACCTTGGTATGATGGCGATATCCTATGGATATGTGTATGTAGCGCAAGTAGCGATGGGCGCAAATAAAGGTCAGTATCTGAAAGCCCTGTTGGAAGCGGAAGCGTACCCGGGACCATCTTTGATCATCGCCTATTCACCCTGTATTAACCATGGCCTGAAGAGCGGAATGGGTAAAACACAGGAACAAGAAAAACGTGCCGTAGAGGCAGGATACTGGCATCTTTATCGATACAATCCTCTCCTAAAAGCGGAAGGCAAGAATCCATTTATTCTTGATTCCAAGCCTCCTACTGCTTCGTTCCAGGATTTCCTGAAAACGGAAGTGCGCTATACTTCTCTTATCACTACTTTCCCTGAACATGCTCAGGCATTATTTGATAAAGCGGAACAAGACGCAAAGGACAGATTAGAACACTACCAAAAGTTAGCCAACGACCAATAAAATCAAAACCATAAAAAAAGGGCGGGTACTGTACCCGCCCTTTTTTTTTCAACTTTCTAATTATTTCTTTTTAGCTTTTTTGCCAATTTTTTGTTCCGGTTGGTCCGAACATTCACAAGGGCTTTTTACACAGGGACATTGATCCATATAGCTTTTCATCATTAATAAAACAGCAATCAGCGCTATAATCACGATCAGCAGGTTTCCCTTGGAAGCAAACTGGGTGATGTCTGCTCCGGCCATACTCCATTGGTAATTTTTAACAGCGATTGCCAGAACAGCCCACATAAATACACACCCGACCGCTTTGATATTTTTTACAAAAGTGATAAACCAAGCTAAGATAAAGGCGACTAAAATCAGAATGACCGTCCAGATCTCTGCCCCAATACCTAAAAATGAGTTCTTAAATCCAAAAGAGTACAGTAAAATACAAGTGTTCGCTATGACGGCAACGATCATCCATCCAAAATAAATCTGGAAAGGATAGACATCCAGCCAATTTTCAAGCCAGGTTTTTTTAAGAGAGACAGTTTTTTGTATTTCATGATTCAGCACAATTAAAGTAACTAACAATCCAACAATGAAAATCCAAGATAACCAGATTACTTTGTAATGCCAGGTGAAAATCCAGGCAATATTCAAAATACAACTGATTAAAAACGTATAACTCTGATGAACAGCAGCTTTTGTAAATTGATGCGGATCAGAGACAGACCAAACAAAAAACACCAGCATCAAAAAATAGATAAGACTCCAAATTGAGAAAGCATAACCTGCTGGTGTAAAGGTTAAGGGATATTGATCAGAAATGTTCCCGGGGGTAACGTTATTGATTTTTCCCATTGTTGCCAAAATGTTTATAATAAACATTGCAAAAAATGCCAGAAAATTAATCCATTTTTTACTCATTTTTGTCTTCCTTTCATGCATATATTTATTTTGTTTATACCATTTTTTTGTAACTTTTACCATGCGCGGTTTACCCCTTTCTATTTTTAATACAATAGGGCAGGGGCTTGTACCAAAAACCTATTTTGAGAATAAAATAGAAGTAAGGGGTAAATAGTGCATTTTTGTCATTTCAAATAAGAGATTATTCCAAAGAAAATTTTTACCCCTGTTTTTTTGCGTTTATTTGCTTGGCTATTTTTCAAGAATACGGTATATCTGCAAAATTTGAAAATGTATCCATAGGGGAGATTCTATGTCCATAAATTATACATAACGGTAATAGAATGAAGAT
>JAJFUD010000054.1 GCA_021372585.1 bacterium | reverse complement strand
TTTTCCTACTTATAATGGATGTATTTTAAAATCAAAGGGGAAAATCAATGGATGAATTACTTTGTGTTTTTGATGTATTAAAAAGTGGTTTTTGTTCATTTCCTAATGAGTTTATTATCGATTCTCAAACAGGTCAAATAATATCAAGAAATGAAATTCAAAAAAACAATAAAAAGTGTTCAAACATTAATTGCAAAGATAAAAAAATATGGAATGGTTCTTTTTCAGTTAATGTATTACTCACAAAAAACGTATCCTTCAATTTAACCTTGAAACAAATTTTAGAAAAAGCTTATATTGAGGAATCACAGATTAATCAAATTTCCAAAGAGAAATACAGTATCACTCTTGATTTTGTTTTTACAGAGGCAAACAAAATCAAAATTTTTTTTGATTACAGCAAGATGCCAGCTCCTTATGTAGCACTTGGTGATCGTACTCCAACGATAGATGAGCAGCTAAGGTTTTGGCAGAGAGATTTAAAAAACCATCCAATTGAAATTCCTATTAATGACAGCGATAGACTTATTCTATGGAATTTAACTAATCCAAAATTTCTTTAGTTGTTACTAAATTTGGTACTTAAAATTAATTGATTCAGCGAATCTTTTCAATACAGTATTCTTATGGAATTTTTTATCAATAAAAGAAATGACGTAGAGATATGTGTATCAAGCTGTTTAGTACATAATTTTATAAAACCTCAAGATTTCTCCCATTAATACAAAAGGAGCCAATCATGAAATCATTATGGGACTTATGCAAACCAAGAGATAGCGTTTTCGAGGATAATGTCCGGGACGATGTATTGGATTTAATTGACCTGGCTCAAAACCGGATTGTTGCTGATAAGTTTTTTGAGGAGAACTTTCTGACCAAAGGCATGGAAGAACTGATTAAATCAGCTTTCCTACGCTTTCAATCCAAAGGCACCACGAGTTTAATCCGACTCACACAAGCCATGGGGGGTGGTAAAACGCACTCCATGATCACGCTTGGGTTATTAGCCAAAAATCCAGCTTATCGCAGTAAACTTCCTTCCCTGAACTTGGATTGGAATAAGCCAGTCAGGGTGGTTGCATTTACCGGAAGAGAGAGCGATGCACCATTTGGAATTTGGGGGTCCATCGCAGAACAACTCGGTAAAAAAGAAATGTTCAATGAATATTATTCCCCGCTTCAAGCTCCCGGTCAAAGCGCCTGGATCAATCTGTTAAAAGGGGATCCTTTACTTATCTTGTTTGATGAGTTGCCCCCTTATTTGGAAAATGCTCTCTCAAAAACAGTGGGCAATTCTGATTTATCCAAAATTACCCAAACGGCATTAGCTAATCTGTTTAACGCTGTAAACCGTCCGGAATTAAACAATGTGTGTGTTGTTTTATCTGATTTGAACGCTTCCTACACAGCAGGTAGTGAAATGCTCCTGAGTACTTTTTCTAATTTGCAAAATGAAATCAACCGTGTTGCTGTCAACATTGAACCAGTGGGTAGCAATACGGATGATATTTACCATATTTTGAAAAAAAGATTATTTGAAACACTCCCCACGCCAGAAGAAGTGAATGAAGTGGCTCTGGAGTTTAAAGCTGCGTTAGCGCAAACCAAAAGTATGCAATTAACCTCACTCCTGCCTGATGCTATTTATACCGGTATCAAGGATAACTATCCTTTTCACCCCTCGACTAAATTTTTGTATGAACGCTTCAAAGAAAACCAAGGCTTCCAGCAAACCCGCGGTTTGATCCGTATTATGCGTAAAATCGTGAGTCAGCTCTATTCAGGAGATCAACCGAAAGCAAAAGAAAAATCCATCATTCATGTCTACGATTTTGACTTGCATGACCGGGAAATGAATACCATGATCGTCCAAATCAAAACTTCTCTATCCAATGCGATCAGTCATGATATCTGTTCAGAGGGAAAGGGAATAGCGGAAACTCTAGAAAAAGAAAATCCGAACTCCCATCTGTCGGAGGTAGCAAAACTTCTTTTGGTCTCTTCCCTGGCAGATATACCCAACGCCCTACTCGGTTTGTCCATTC
The DNA here is from genome assembly GCA_021372585.1 of bacterium. Lineage (GTDB taxonomy): Bacteria > Caldisericota > Caldisericia > UBA6126 > UBA6126 > UBA6126. The sequence continues at coordinate 13,732 of JAJFUD010000054.1, read as the reverse complement.
CCGAAATCCTTGGTTTTCTATCCAGCCCTGGTTTGGATATTACTCAGATAAAACAACACTTGGAGGATTTTTCCTTAAAAGCCTGGTATTTGCACCAGCGGGATGGGCGACTGTATTTTCAGAATCAGAAAAACCTGATCGCTGAGATCAACTCGTTGGTGGATTCCTACTCCACAGACACTGCCATTAAAGAGTTGCGTACTTTTCTGCTGGATAAATTCAAGCCGGTGGTGGGGGATTGCTACCAATTGGTCAGCGTATTTCCTGCTATGGATGAATTAGCAACCGTGAAAGAGAAGGTCACATTGGTCTTGTTCAAACCTTACCTGAATGGTGGACTGGACCCTGATTTGCAGGCATTTTATGACAATAATTCCTATAAAAACAGGGTGATGTTTTTATCCGGTTCCCGCAACACCATGGACAATCTGTATACCGCTGCGAAAGAATACAAAGCCATTCAAGCGATTATTATCCGAATGCGCGAAGAAGATAAAGTATCCGAAAAAAACCCTCAACTGCAAGCAGCCAACGATAAACTGGATCGCTATACAATGAAGCTTTTGCAATCTGCTCGGGAAACATTTGTTCAGTTATTTTATCCATCCAAGGACGGCTTGCTAAAGGCAGACTTTTTAATGCAATTTGAGAACAACAAATACAATGGGGAAGATCAAATCAGAAGAGTTCTCAAAGAGAAGTATAAATTTGAGGATAATCCCGATCTGGAAACATTACGAAAAAAATGCGAGGATAGGTTGTTCACCTCAAAAGAAATGCGTTGGGTGGATATTCTGGATCGCGCCGCCACCAATTCTGGGTGGCAGTGGTTCCATCCTAATAAACTGGAGGATCTGAAGGTCTATTGTATCAAACGGGAGGTTTGGCGAGACACCTTGGGCTATCTGACAAAAGGACCCTTTGAGGAAGAACCGACCGATGTGCAGATCCAGGAAATCTCATTTGATGAAAAATCTGGTGAAGCTACCTTACGCCTTTCTCCCCGAAACGGTGAAAAAATTGTCTATGAAATCGATGCACCCGCGACTCCTGCTTCCTCACCGGTAGAAAATCCCAACAATTTTAAAACCAGAGAGATGAAATTGTCCTTCTTATGTGTGGATCCGGAGGGAGCTCATCCCACCGGCGAACCAAGAGAATGGAAAAACAAAATTCGGTTGAAATATGACATCAAAGATACGGGGGAGAGAAAAACAATTCAATTACTATCCGCTCCGCCAGCTCAGACCATCTATTACACCACCGATGGATCGAATCCCTATCCCAATGGCGCCACCTATCTCGATTCGTTTGAGGTGACAAAGGATAGCCATACCACTGTGGTATTGGCAGTAGCCGAACGACAAGGAATTTTTTCTAATCAACTCAGCATCCCCATTGACTGGCAATCCTCCGGCATCAAGGTAGATACAACCAAACCGATAAAAGTGAAAGAGAGTATCAAGCTGGATACCAATACCAAAACGTATCAAGTCCTGGATAACCTGGAAAAAACCCATGGCAAAGTGAAAGGGATCCATATCGTCCTTCAAAGCGATTCTTCTCAGTGGATGGATGTACAGTTGGATAAAACCATACCCATCGACTCAAGTGCTATCAAGGCGATGATTGACCACATTCAGCAAGATATTTTTCAGCAAAAACCGATCACCCTCCAATTCGAATTGGATGAATTGTCGTTTGAATCCGGTCAGGATTTCTTTACCTATCTCTCCGGGATGCAGAAAAACATCAACGAATACAAGCAGGAGGATATTCAACAATAATGGAAAAAAAGAATTACCTTGGGTTTGGATTTCTTCCCGAAGAATCCACGCATCATTTTCTGGTAGTGATCCCCAAAACCACGAAAGAATTGGTGGCAGTATTTGAGCGCCATGAATGGGAGCCGGATGCCGAGACCCAAACCAAAGATCTATATCACAAAAAAGTAGAAATCAGCCAGGAAAAATGGCAGAAAGTCAAAGAGGCGTTGCAGGAATCCTTCAACCAAAGACTACGAAAACACAATAAACCTTCCGGTAAATGGAAAATAGGACAAAATCCAGTAGAAAGATTACTGGGCAAAGAACTCATCCTCTTGCTATGGGCGATCGAGGAAGCGGATCCTGCTTTGATTGGGAATGCGATTTTAAACTGGCAGGGGCTCAGCGAAGAGGAGCGGTGGTGGCTGTTCACGATGACCAATGCCTCTTCGGGAAATTACCTTGACAAAAGAGGGTGGCGAAAAGCGATTCGATATGCGCTGACTGAAAACCAGATTAGTCAAACATACAACGAAAGAGACAGCCAAATATCAAGCCTTTTCCGTGAAAGGATGGAAAATGACTAATCAACAATCCTTTATCGAAGTCCAATTCCCGGTATCGAAAATGTCGAAAGAAGCGTATAAGGAAAGAAAGGCAGGAGCTGGACAAACCCTGACAGGGCTTGGTAAATGGTGGGGACGTAAGCCTTTAATTCTCGTCCGCTCTGCGTTATTAGGGCTACTTATGCCTGCTACGGACAACCCCGAAAAGGATCGGGAAATCTTTGAAAAGATTCTGACTCTGGATCCTGATGGGTTATGGGAGAGAAAGAACAAACCGATTACAGTGGATGTATTGTACGCTAATTCTACCCCTTCAGAAAAGCAAAACTACTATACGAATAATGGAACCAAACCAGCTTGGAAACCAGACATATCCAACGATCAGAAACAAGAGCTCCAAAAAAAAGTATTCGCCCGACTCTCGTACGATGAAAAGCTCCGCTATTGCCTACGTCCTGAAGAAGTGGATCAATTGAGTGCAACCAGCTTACCAGAAATCAATCAATACCTTGGCATTCAAGCCACTAATATTCAAGAAATTTTTCAGGCATTAGGAAAGAAGCGATTTGGGGATATTCCTTGGATAGGAGATTGCTTTTGCGGAGGTGGCTCCATCCCGTTTGAATCAGCGAGAATGGGATTGAATACTTTTGCCTCCGATCTCAATCCCATCGCGATGTTATTAACTTGGGCATCGTTAAATTTATTTTCAGTCTCCCCATCCGAAGCAAAGGAATTGGAAAGATTTCAAAAAGAAGTGTTTAACGAAGCAGATAGCATCATCACTGAATGGGGCATTGAGCATAACGAAGAGGACATGAGAGGCAACTCCTATTTGTATTGTAATGAAGTGAAATGCCCGGAATGTGGATGGAAAATTCCGTTAGCTCCTTCTTGGGTGATCGGAACCAAAACCAAAACGGTAGCTCTTCTTCATCCAAATGAGAACAACGGATTTGACATCGAAATCAAAATGAATGCGACCAACGAGGAGATGAAACAAGCAGAAAACGGAACCGTAGTAGATAGCAATCTGGATTGCCCACATTGCCATAAAAAAACTCCCATCACCGTCCTACGAAAAGATAGGAAAAACGCAAACAACGAGATGGAATATGGGCTTCGGTTATGGGAACAAGAGGAATTCCTACCCAAACCAACGGACGTATTCCAGGAAAGATTGTATTGCATCCGGTATGAAGACAAGAATCAGAAAAGAATCTATGTCACCCCAACCAAAGAGGATCTGAAAAGAGAAGAGAAAGTGATCCAGCTATTATCAGAGAGATTCAAAGTTTGGCAAGTAAAAGGGTTTATTCCAAATAAAAAAATTGAGATTGGTGATAAAACTGTTGAGCCAATACGTAATAGAGGGTGGCAATACTGGCATCAGTTGTTTAATCCAAGACAATTGTTAGTGCATGGATTGTTGATGGAAAATATTGAGAAAAAAGCCAAAACACAGAAAGAAAAAGCAATAAGTTTATTAGGTATTGGCCAAATAATTAATTTTGGTTCAAAACTTAGTCCATGGCAAAATGACGATTCTCATATAAGCCAGCAAGTTTTTTATAATCAAGCTTTAAATACTTTTTATAATTATGCATGTAGACCTTATTATGGTAATAAAGAACTTTTCATTATGTCAATAATTAAAAAATTTAATAATAATGAATCAATTTCTTCTCCATCCGATGCCCGTCAAGTCACTCGTTTTTGTCATATCTGGATTACGGATCCCCCCTATGCCGATGCCGTGAATTATCATGAACTTTCTGAATTCTTCCTGGCTTGGGATGAGAAAATGCTACCCAAGATATTTCCCGATTGGTACACCGATAGTAAAAGAGCCTTAGCGGTTCAGGGAACTGGAGAGAATTTCAAGCATTCCATGATCGAGATTTACCGAAACCTCGCCAATCATATGCCAGACGATGGGATGCAGATCGTCATGTTCACCCATCAGGACGTCGCTGTATGGGCGGATTTATCCTTGATTCTTTGGTCAGCAGGACTCCGGGTAACAGCTGCTTGGAATATCGCCACCGAAACAGAGAGCGCCGGATTAAAATCCGGAAATTATGTGAAAGGGACAGTATTGTTAGTCCTTCGAAAGTTAGTATCCAATGAGACTGCCTATCTTGACGAACTCTACCCTCAGATAGAGCAGGAAGTGAAAAATCAAATTGACAGCATGAGAAATCTGGATGATAAAGAAGAGCCCAATTTCTACGACCCGGATTATTTATTAGCCGCTTATGCCGCATCCCTAAAGATACTGACTTCCTACAAAAAGATAGAAGATATCAATGTACAGTATGAACTGACTCGAACCAAGAAAAAAGGGGAAGAATCCCCGATTGAGAAAATTATTTATCAAGCGGTCAAAATCGCGTATGACTACCTCATTCCTCCAGGATTTGATACCTATAGCTGGAAGATGTTAACCCCCGAAGAACGTTTTTACTTAAAAAGCCTGGACATGGAAAAAGATGGCGTGAATCAACTCAGTGCCTATCAAGAATTGGCAAGAGGATTTGGAGTAGTGGAGTATAGCGACTTCCTTGCTTCCAAAAAAGCCAACGAAGCCAGATTAAAAACCCCTACCGAAATGGGCATGAAAGGGATTGATGGTGATCAGCCATTCTCCAGTTCGTTACTGCGTCATATTTTTGCAGCCATCCATCAAGCCATCAAAGAAGAAGATCCTGCAAAAGGGAAGAACTGGTTAAAGACAGAAGTGACCGGGTATTGGGGAAACCGAAACCAGATACAGATATTACTTGGTTATATCAGCTCCTTTTCATCTCATTCGAAAATGACCCATTGGCACCAAGAAGCAGAAACCGCCAGAATTCTCCAGGAATTGGTGAAAAATGACAGCGTGTAAAAGCGAGAAATGATCAATCGGTATTCCTCTCGAAAAGAAAAATTGTCCAAGCAATTTTTGGATGTACGGCTACAAAATGCCCTTTCCTACGATCGAATTGCCGGGTATTTCAGCGCCTCCATTTTCGAGATATCCGGAGAAGCGATCGAGAGCATCACAGGCAATATTCGAATGATCTGTAACTCCTCCCTGGAAATAGAAGATGTAAAAACCAGTATCGCTGCAGTGAATAAAATCCGACAAACCTGGTGCGATGCAAAACCGGAAGAACAATATTCCAGTCAGCCTAAACGGTTGCAAAAACTGTATGAGCTCATCCAATCCGGAAAACTGCAGATCAAAGTGTTGCCTGATCGATGTTTCGGATTGATCCATGGAAAAGCTGGCGTCATAACCATGTCGGACGGAACCAAAACTTCCTTCCTGGGAAGTGTCAATGAAACACAAGCTGGCTGGAGCCTCAATTATGAATTACTTTGGGAGGATAATTCTCCGGAAGCTGTGAATTGGGTGCAAGAAGAATTTGATGCGTTATTTTTCAATGTGAACGCCATTCCCCTTCCCAACTTTGTAGTAGAAGATATCAAAAGAATTGCTACCCGGAAAGTGAATTATGATATTATTAGCTGGAGAAGGGAGCCAAATGTAGCCGATACAGTCGTAGAATCCCCTATCAACCGAAAAGAATTGGGGCTTTGGGAACACCAGAAAAATTTTATTTACCTCGCTTTTGAGCAACATAAAAAAAATCACGGTGCCAGATTGGTACTAGCCGATATGGTAGGTCTGGGAAAGACCGTTCAATTGGCCATTTCCGCCAAATTGATGGCTTTATGGGGAGAAAAACCAATCCTGATCATCGTGCCAAAAACCTTGTTGTGCCAATGGCAGGACGAATTAAAAACCCTTCTGGATATGCCATCAGCGATTTGGAATGGGAAACTATGGATAGATGAAAATGAGCTTGAATACCCGAATCGTAATCCTCAAGCAGGAATACTCCAATGTCCCAGAAGAATAGGCATCATTTCGCAAGGATTGATCATTGCCAATTCAGAAGTCGTTCCCCCATTATTATCCAAAGAATATGAATGTGTCATTGTCGATGAATCCCATCGGGCAAGACGTAAAAATCTGGGCAAAGGGAAAGAGTATGAACGTCCGGATCCAAACAACCTGTATAAGTTTTTGCTTACCCTCTCGAATCGAACCAAAAGTATGTTATTGGCTACTGCTACACCGGTCCAGCTTTACCCAATCGAAGCTTGGGATTTATTGAACATCCTGGCCCAGAAAACAGAGCATGTATTAGGATCCCCCTATAGCCAATGGAGAACCAAACCTTATGAGGGCTTGCTCCATTCAATGGGGTTAACGGAAAAACAATTAAGCACCCAAGATATCTGGGATTGGTTGAGAGATCCTTTTCCACCTGTGGAAGAAGAGGAAAGAGAATTTGGTCGGATCAGAACCGCTGTACAACTTCAACCGGAACAACATGTCATCCCTTCGTTTTACTTAGACAGATTGGATCCTTGGGATAGAAATAGGATAGAAAGAATGAATCAACATTTCTTTCCCAATCACAATCCATTTATTCGATACATCATCAGAAGAGAACGAAGCTACCTTGAAAATACTATCAATCCCGATACAGGAGAGTCATTCTTGCCCAAAATTGATGTAAAGCTGTTCGGAGACAGACCGGAAGATGCCATTTACCTTCCTTCCTATTTGAAACAAGCCTATGAACTAGCGACTGAATTCTGTAACTCGCTGAAAAAGCGGTTAAGAAACGCTGGTTTCATGAAAACTCTGTTATTGCGCAGGATGGGCTCCTCCATAATTGCTGGAAAGAAAACAGCGATGAACTTTATGGAAAACTGGGCTGAACTGGAGGAAGAAGAAGATATCAAAGAAGAAGACATGACAGATGTCATTGAAGAAATGGTGAACCCGAATGAGAGGAAGATGAATCTCATCCCCTCTGAACATGATATCCTGGAACGGTTAATCAGAATCCTGGATGAAAGACAGATCCCGGATCCAAAATTAGAAGAGATCAAAAATGTTTTATTCAAAAATAACTGGATAGAAAGAGGCTGTATCATATTCAGTCAATACTTCGATTCCGCACAATGGATCGCAAAAAGCTTATCCGAATCATTACCAAGCGAGAAAATAGGATTATACGCCGGAGGGGATAAGTCGGGAATTTTACTTAATGGAGACTATGAAAGAAAACCCAGAGAAATCATCAAGCAAATGGTCCGGGATCATGAAATCAGGTTATTGGTTGGAACCGATGCAGCGAGTGAAGGATTGAATTTACAAACATTAGGCACCCTTATCAACCTGGACTTACCTTGGAATCCAACCAAATTAGAGCAGCGAAAGGGAAGAATACAACGTATCGGACAAGTGTATCCAGAAGTGTGGATATACAACATGCGGTACAAAGAGTCTGTAGAAGACAGAGTGCATGAGTTGTTATCCGAACGGTTAGAGAATATCCGCAATATGTTTGGGCAGATACCAGATGTATTGGAGGATGTCTGGATCGATGTCGCCTTGGATGAAATCGAATCCGCCAAAGAGCGAATCAACGCCATCCCCAAACAGCATCCCTTCGAAATCCGTTACCGTAAACACTTGGAACATATCGATTGGGAATCCTGCTCTACCGTCCTCGACAACTACGAAACCAAGAAATACCTGAAGAAGGGGTGGTGAGAGAATGTCTGACGAAATTGAAAAAAAGAAAAAAACTGTCTTCATATCATATGCTTGGACTAGTGAAAAACACAAAGAATGGGTAAGAAATTTAGCTGAAAAACTCTGCGAAAATAGAGTTGATGTAAAGCTTGATCAATGGGATGTAAAATTTGGAAACGATCTTTATCATTACATGGAAGAGAATGTATCATCAGAAGATATAGATTTTGTGATTATGATCTTTAATAAAGATTATAAAGAAAAAGCAGACGCTAGAAAAGATGGTGCAGGCATTGAAGCTCAAATCATTTCGCCAAAGATATACGATATGAGAAAAAATGAAAAGTATATCGGCATTGTTACTGAATTAGATGAAGAAGAAAAGCCTTTCGTGCCAATATTTTATAGTAGTAAAGTTTATATTGATTTCTCCAATGAAGTTGAAGAACAAAGAAATTTTGATTCTTTGTTAAGGCATATCTATGATAAGCCTTTGCATTGTAAACCCACACTAGGAAATGAACCTATATTTGATTCCCCTAAATCAACTAAAATCAGTTATGAATCTGAAAAAGCATTTATTTCTCTTGAAAACGGTATAAAAACAGGTAATCCTCATTTGAATTTTCTATTATCCTCCTTTTACGATGCATTATTAACAGATTTACTAAAAATGAAATTATCTGGAATTGAGATCAAAGAACATTATCCCGCGATATTGATTGATAAATTTCATGAAACTCAATCATTAAGAGATTTATCATTAAAAGCGTTAAACTTGGCATTAAAATGTAAAGTTTTTAACAATACTGAATTTTTGATGCTTGTTGGAAATATAATATGTAATTTTCCAGAGAGAAAAACTTCAGATCATATTAAATTATTTTTAAGAGAATTCTTCATATATTCAACCTGTTTTCTATTGAAACATTCATTGTTTCAAGACCTTAAAGATATTTTAGATCACGCATTTCATATATATAACGAAACAACAGATGCTAGTAATAAATATGATTTTATTACTATCAATGACCATCTTTTTGGTATTGACGAGGAATATAAAACACAAATACAATCAAACCTATACTCATTTTCTTCTGATTTACTCATTAATAGATACAACAAAAGCTTTTTTATAAAACCCGATTTTATTGATACAGACATTTTTCTTTGCTATTACTCACTTTGGAAATATCGACAAACAAAAAATTTATATTGGTTCCCCAGGTTGTATATCTACAGAGGTAGATTTGATGATGGGATAAGCTTGATGGATGGTTGTAAAAGTCTAATCAAGGTAAAAGATATTGCCTATCTATTTGAATCAAAAACCAAAATTGAGTTTCAAAATACTTTAAAAGAAATTCAGATATCTCTTAATGAAAATAAATTCCAATATCAGGGTTCTTTTATCAGAGTTCCAGGAATATTACAAGGTTTAAATTTAGACGAGATCCCAGATTTTTAAATTTAGGAAACATGAAGGGGGAAAAATGGAAGATGAAATTTATATTTTTAGCGATGAATCAGGTTGCTGGGATGTATGTAGTGGATCAGATTACTATGTTCGTTCTTGGATTAAAATTGACCCTAATAATTATGAAAACTACAAAAAATATTTGAATGAACTAAAAGGCATATCTCAAGGGCAAGAAATAAAATGGCAATTAATAAAAAATAATTTTGAGAATATGCTTTATAAAACATGTATTGAGAATTTATTAAGTATTGATTTTTCGATTTTTATCACGATCTCTATTACATCTTGTGCAAATGATAGAATCGAGAATATGAAAACTTTTTCAAAAATAAACTCATTACAAGAGAATGAATTAACAGGATATATTGATGGAAACATCTATAATGATAATTGTGCATCAATTACTAAGAGTCGATTGATAAAAACTGTTAAACATTTTTTGTTTATGGCAACTTATGAAAAATGGCATTTTATAAATGCAAAAGCAGCTTTTTCTGATCACAATTCTATAAAATGGTTTTTAGACAATCCTTCCTGTACAAAAGATTTACACAATTTTTGTTACGATCTTGAAAATAATAATATATCTTTAGTTGATTCAAAAAAAGAACCTGGAATACAATTATCCGATATTATAGCAGGTTGTTACAAAGATTTATTAAAACAACCTATAGATTCAGAGGCAAACAAGGTATTTTTAAAATATTTTAAACCACGGCAAATTTTTATAGATAAATTGCCGAATCCAAATGTTATTTTTGCAAATGATTCTTGTAGTGAGGCATTGATAGATATTATAAAAAGTAATGTTTGGAAAAAAACAAGGGGTAATTCATGAATGCTAAAGAGACAAATTTACTGATCTTCTTAAACTCAAACATGCAATTGATAGTACCAATCTATCAAAGGAAGTACTCCTGGACTGAAGAGGAATGCGACCAATTGTGGAATGATACCGTATCAGTTGCGTTAAATGAGGAGCAACAATCACACTTTCTTGGATCCATAGTCACCATGCTGAATGGAACGCCGAAAATTGGTGAACCGATACCTTATTTGCTTATAGATGGACAACAACGGTTAATTTCCATTTCACTTCTTATTAAAGCATTTTCTGAGCATATCAAATACTTGTATATGAATGAAAACCTGCAATACAAAAAAATCCAGGATTATTACCTCTTTAACTCGGTGGAATTAGGTGATTTGAAATACAAATTGATCCTTACAAGACATGATAAAGAAATTTACGAGAAAATTCTTGAGGATTCATATATAGACAATAAAAGTGAATCTAGCTTAATTTTTTCAAATTACCAATACTTCAAGAAGAAAATCGAATCAAAAGAGTTGAATCCTGATCAACTATACACTGGACTAGGGAAATTAATGATTGTTGGTATTTCGTTAACGTTTAAGGAAGATAACCCTCAATTGATATTTGAAAGCCTGAACTCAACCGGAAAAGAACTTACACAATCAGATTTGATCAGGAATTATTTTTTAATGAACCTTATCAAAAAAGATCAGGATAAGCTTTATACCAATAATTGGTTCCCCATGGAGAAATTCTTTGATGAATACTATGAAAAATATAATGACGACAAGAAACAACTAGACTGGTTTTTTAGAGATTACATTACTTATAAAACCAAAAACATCCCGACACAATACCGGATTTATGAGTCGTTTAAAAAGACATTTAGAATCCATACAGTTGAGGATGCAGAAATACTGATTAAAGATATATTTTATAAAGCAACGCTATACAATCGATTTGCATTATTAATGGAGCAAAATCCAGAAATAAATAAGGCATTAGTGGATATTGATGACCAAAAAGCAAATGTCACCTACCCTTTTTTCCTTGAGTTATTTGAGGATTACGATAATAAAATACTAACTCATTCCGAGTTGCTCGAAGTTCTCGAGCTAATCTCTAGTTACCTTTTCCGGCGGTGGATTGTTGGAATTCCATCCAATGCTTTAAATACAGTTTTCTCAACACTCACCAAAGGCATTAATAAGGAAGATTATCTGAATTCTTTGAAAGCGAAAATGGTTTTGTTGGATGGTTACCAGAAATTTCCGACTGATGAAGAGTTTGTTCAGCTCTTTCCTATAAAAGACATCTATAACTCTCGTAATGTGAAATATGTACTCTCGAAATTTGAAAACCTGGAACATAAAGAAACCTTCTCGGTGAATGATTACACTATTGAACATATCATGCCTCAAACCATATCAGCTTCATGGATGCAAGCCCTTGGCGAAAATTGGAAAGAAGTGCATTCAAAACTTCTTCATACAATAGGCAATTTAACACTTACTGGATATAACACAGAATACAGCAACAAGCCATTTCAAGAGAAAAGAGACAAAGATCCAGGTGGTTTCAAAAAAAGTCACCTGTTTTTAAATCATAAAATCGCTGAATTAGAGACTTGGAACGATGCTGCAATTAAAAATAGAGCAGAAGAACTGACCAATATCGCCTTGAAAATCTGGAAATTTCCTGTAGTTGAACAATCGGTACTGGATAGATACCAAAGTTTTAAAGTTGAAAGAACGAATGTACTAACTCTAGAAATTGAAGATATTCTTGAAAATACTAGTAATGAATTAGCCTTTATAATGCGTGCTTTAAGAGAGAAAATTCTTTCTTTTCATTCTTCAGTGAAAGAGCGTGTTTATCGATCTTATATTGGCTATAAAACTACAACGAATTTTCTAGAAGTGTATGTGAGTAAAAGCTTAATCAGAATTTTACTAACAATTGATAGAAGCAAACTTAGCGATCCTTTGAATATATGCTTAGAGCGTAATCACCAAGGCACATCAGTTTACAATTGTTACATGAAACTGTTACCATCAAATATTAACGATATTGACTATATTACGTCTATTCTTAAACAAGCCTTTGATGAACATTTTAATTTTACAAGATGAGGTGAAAAAGAATGCCAATACCAGGATTTGAAGAGTTTATGCTACCGATTCTGATTTTGTTAAGCAATGGAAAAGAATTTCAAAAGAAAGATATCAAGAACCATTTAATTGAAAAATATAACATATCGGAAGAAGAGCAGAAAGAGATGATCAAAAGCGGCAGAACTACTGTCTTTCTTAACCGTTCTAGCTGGGCTCTATCCTATTTGAAACATGCTGGTTTATTAAGTTCCTCAAAATTAGGTTATTACTTAATTACCGATAGAGGTAGAAATGCTCTTAAAGAAAAACCAGAGAAAATTAATCGAGCATATTTGATGCAATTTCCTGAATTCATTAGCTTTATCTCTCCGAATAAAGAAGCAGGAAAAGAAAAAACTAACTTGATCTCCTTAGCAGAACCAATTGAAGATAAGGATCCTCAAGAATTGATTGAAAGTGGTTACCAGCTCATCTTAAATAACTTATATAAAGATATTCTTGAGAAGTTAAAAAACTGCTCTCCTAAGTTTTTTGAGATCCTAGTGGTGGACCTTCTTTTAAAAATGGGCTATGGTGGGTCATTCAAGGACGCTGGCAAAGCTATTGGACAATCAGGCGATGGCGGTATTGATGGCATTATCAAAGAAGATAAATTAGGATTAGACGTGATTTACATTCAAGCAAAACGGTGGGAAGATTGTGTTGGTAGGCCTGAAATTCAGAAATTTGTTGGTGCTTTGGTTGGTCATCATGCCAACAAGGGAGTTTTCATCACAACAGCTACATTTTCCAAGGGTGCAACTGAATTTGTACAAACAATTCAAAATAAGGTTATCTTGATTGATGGCGAGATGTTAGCCCAACTAATGGTTGATTATGACATAGGCGTGACAAAGCTGATCAGTTATGATATCAAGAGGATTGATAATGATTATTTTGTTGAGGAGTAAATAATGATGGTTTTTTTATATACTTCCCAAGATGGAAGGTTGTTATGAGCTACGATCATGTGCTACTATACCATATAACACATTTTGATAACTTATCAATGATAATAGATTCTAATGCCATTTTCTGTGATTCCCATATGTCAACTTTACAAAAACCTTTTACGAGTATTGCATACACTACTTTGAGAGGGGTAAGAAGGTCGAAAAGTGTACCTTGTTTTGATAACAAGTTTCTAGCGGGACTTTACTAAGAGAAGTGCGTATTTACCCCTCTTTGATTTGATGGAATGGGCTTTTGAATCACTTGTCAGTGTATACACCAACTGATTCATTCCAAGGGAGGGGATATCGGGCAGGATTCTTGGGGAAATAGCAGAGTAAACATTTGTTGAGTCTCTTTGTCCTGCTCATCAATACTTTCCACATATTCCTCT
>JAJFUD010000033.1 GCA_021372585.1 bacterium | reverse complement strand
ATTATTTTTTTATATTTAGATGTTTTGAGGAGGTGTATCAATGAGAAAGTTTTTTGCGATGGTGGCGTTTTTCATGGTTTTCTTTTCCTCCTTCTCCGGCTTGAATAAGGTAGCGAGTCTATCCTTCAATCTGAAAGCTACCCCGGAGTGCGGGTATATTCTGTTGGAATGGGAACCGGTTACCGGTGCAGATCGTTATTATATCTACCGCGGTCCCGGGGAGGGGTTGGAATATGAAACTCCTCTGACAGACTTTCCGATTGAGGAAACTTCCTATCAAGATGTAACTGATCTGGTAGTGAACCAAAAGTATTGTTATTACGTGAAAGCTGTCAACCAGGAGGGCAGAGAATTCCTTCAATCTACGGAAGCTTGTGCCCTTTTCACTTGTCAGGAGGAAGTCCCCGAGATAGGAGACGAAGATTGTAGATTAATCCTGAAATATCAGGTGGGTAATTTTTATTACTGGCGAAATGAAAACCAGAAAGGACCGATGGATGTGGAGCCGGTTCTTCTGAACAGCCGTGTTCTTGCCAGTGCAAGATACTTGGCTGAGGAAGTAGGGGCTACCGTAGGTTGGGATGACACTACCCGAACGGTCTCTATTGTCACTCTCGATGGAGTGAAAATCCAGATGCAAATTGGGAATCCCATCATGCTAGTGAATGGCCAGCAAGTTCAGATCGATCCCAACAACAAAGCTGTCACCCCGATTATCTACAAAAACCGTACTATGCTTCCGTTCCGGGCTTTAGCCTATAATCTTGGCGCCACCGGACCGGATGATATTGTTTGGTTAGGTGATATCAGGACCGCAGTCCTCACCTTTAATGACGGCAACTGTAACTGGATCTGCGGGTGCTATAAGCCCTATGTTTCTCCCGCTGCTGCCGTAACAACCTATCAGTTTTACAAAGATTGTGACGATACAAACAGAATGAATGTGACTATTCCACCCACGATGAAAGATAAATTGCATGGGTGGCTATTCGCTGATTATATCAAGCAACATCCAAACTCGCCGAAATGGTGCGTGGAAATCCGCTTAGATAAAGATGGCTCTGTAATTGCCTGGAGAGCACGACCGGATCAATACCCGGATTGCTGCAAACCGAAAGAATGCAAATGGATATGTGGTTGTGTAATCCGATGGACAGAAGCTCCCAATAACCATATCTCGATTTATTTCTCCGTTAATTGTAAAGGTGACAATACTGAACTGATCAATTTTATCGTTCCGATGTCCTTGAAAGATACCTCTCTCGGTTTAACCCTATTAGAGTATTTCCGAAAGTATGGCAACCAGAATTACTGGTGTTTGGAAATTTGTGTGGATGCCAACAGAAAAGTGGTTCAATGGAAAGCTACTCCGGAAAGATACCCGGATTGCTGTAAACCGGAAGAATGCAAAGAGATTTGCGGGTGTATTCTGAAAGTGGAGCCGATAGCGGGATCGAATAATATTCAAGTGAGCTTTTCTCCGAATTGTGACCCGACCAATGTACTGAATTTAGTCATGCTGGGCAATATACTGGATAGCCAGTTCGGTATTTCTATTTCTGACTATATCAAGAAATATCCCAACCAAAAATACTGGTGCGCTACTTTCTGTATCGGACCTAACAATAAAGTGGTCAAATGGACTGCTACCCCTGAAAAATACCCGGATTGCTGCAAACCACTTCCAACTAAATCAATTTGTGGATGCATAGTAAGAATGGCAACTACTCCAGATAGTAATGGCAACTACTCGGTAAATATATCCACTAATTGCCAATCTACCGATCAGCAACCATTTGATTTAGTCATTTATTTCCCAGCTACCCTCTTGGATCTAAACAAGAATAAAAATGTGTATACCAATTTTTATACCGATTTGGGAGGACCACCTGCAAAATTATGCTTTGAGGCAGAAATCAATAGTATGAATGTAGTGGTAAAATGGTGGGCGCGTCCTGAAAAAACACCTCCTGATTGCTGTAAGGATTCTTGTAAATGGGTTTGTGGATGTTTTGAGAAATATGATTCATCAAGCAAAGGGGGGACTAAAATCTGGTTTAATCCAAACTGCAATAGTCCAAGCACTAGTTGGGTTGAATACTTTATTCCATGGAATCTGGAAGATCTGAATCATCAATTCACTATTGGAGAGTATATCGATCAATATCCATCAAATAAAGTCAAATATTGGTGTTTAGAAGTTTGTGTAGACAATCAAGGGAATGTGGTTCAATGGAAAGCGACTCCGGAAAGATACCCGGATTGCTGCAAACCGGTTTTAGACTGCAAGGAAGTTTGCGGGTGTATCATCTCAGTAGACCCGATTGCAGGGACTGATAAAACGGAAATCGTTTTCTCTCCTAATTGTGACCCGACCAATATTCTGAATTTAGTCATGTTGGGCAATATACTGGATAGCCAGTTCGGTATTTCTATTTCTGACTATATCAAGAAATATCCCAACCAAAAATACTGGTGCGCCACGATGTGCATTATTGAGGATACTGAAATTATAAAATGGACCGCTACCCCCGAAAAATACCCGGATTGCTGTAAAGAAGAAGGCGGTAGAATTATCGCTTATTTTCCGGAAAAATGTATTGCCGGTACGAGCGTTTTAATCTATAACACAGCCGGTGAAGTTGTCTGGAAGGGGGAACCAAACGGTAATGGCATCATAGATACAGGATGCAAGCTAAAATGTCCTGATGTCTACACAATTGTTCCGGTCAACCAGAATTGTACGTTTACACCGGCAAAACAAGAGGTGAAAGTGCCTTGTTGTCCGGAAAAAGCGGAAATCAAGTTTGACTGTAATTGCGAACCTTTACAAAAACTGTGTTGTTGCGTAGTCAGGATGACTATTGATCCAGATAATAACGGAAATTATTCGGTGTATCTGAAAAAAGACTGCTCTACAGGCGATCCTGTCTATGACTTGGTGTTGATGTTTCCTTCTACCCTTCTCGACACTCAGTTGGGACTGACGATTCTTCAGTATTATCAGAGTATTCCACCCCTCAATCCTCCGAAGATGGGTTGTATCGAAGTGGCTTATAATGCCTCTAACCAAGTTGTCAGTTGGGCAGCTTATCCGGACCGAAGCCCCTGTTGCGAGGAAAAGGGCGGAAGGCTAGTAGTCAATATACCCACCAAATGTATCAAAGGCACTACGGTCTATGTGTATGACGTGACGGGTGCGGTCGTTTGGTCTGGCAACCCTAATTCGGACGGTTTGATAGATACAGGATGCAAGCTAAAATGCCCGGTAACCTATGTAGTTGTACCGAAAAATGAAACTTGTACGTTTACACCGGCAAAACAAGAGGTGAAAGTGCCTTGTTGTCCGGAAAAAGCGGAAATCAAGTTTGACTGTGCTCAAAAAAAGGGCAGAGTGTTGGTGAACATTCCCAAAGATTGCATCCAGGGATCCACATTAGTGTGGGTGTTTGATGTGGAGCCAACCGCTACAGCAAAACCTCTTGGGGCGATCGAGATGGACAATAACTACCAATTTGACAGTGAGTGCACATTGGAATGCGGTAAAACCTATTGGCTGATGCCTCAAAATGAAAAATGCAAATTCTATCCTGTTTACCAGAAAGTTACACTGCCATGTTGTCCTGAATATGCGAAGGTGGATTTTAAATGTGAATGCGAAACACCAAAAGGGCGAATCAGGGTATCCCTGCCAAAAAATTGTATGGAGGGCACAAAAGTCCTGATTTATGAGGGAACGAGTAATTTAGTGGCTACCCTGACAGTCAATGACCTGGGCTATTTTGATTCCGATTGTACTTTAAAATGCGGCACGTATTACACCATCATTCCCAAAAATGAAAAATGTAAGTTTTCCCCTGAAAGCCAATATATCAAGACGTTTTGTTGCCCGGAAATCAATACAATTTCCTTTCAATGTGATTGTCAAACCGAAAAAGCCAGGATTGTTTGCAATATGCCGGCAAATTGCGCGGCTAACACCACTGTGTATGTGTATGATGCAGCTGGCAACCTGGCGGTTACGTTGACTGTCAATGCTGTTGGAGCATTTGATACAGGATGTGTCTTAAAATGCAGCACCAATTACACGGTCGTTCCAAAGAGCGAGAAATGCAAATTTTATCCGGAAAGCCAATCTGTGCAAACGGGTTGTTGCCCTGAAACAACGACTGTAGCTTTCAAATGTGAATGTGAGAGCGCAACAGCAAGAATAATTATCACTGTGCCCACTACATGTTCCGCCAGTACAACCATATATGTGTACGAAGGAGAGTACTCCTCCAACAAAAGATCGGTTCTTTCTTTGAGCCCTGATCGATCAGGGAAATGCGATACGGGATGCGTTTTAAAATGTAATACCCTGTACACGATTGTACCGAAAAACGCTAATTGTACTTTTTATCCTGCCACTATGCCCGTAAAAACGACGTGTTGTCCAGAAGCTGCCACGGTTGCCTTTAAATGCGAGTGTGAAGGACCTGGTTCAATCCCGCCGGAAGAAAAGGTATCCCCATCCATTCGCCAACCCAGGTGTGTTTTTAATAAAGAAGAAAGCTGAGCTAACTCTACCGGTGATTATGGTTTTTAAGGCACTCGGTAATAAGCCGGGTGCCTTTTTCTGATATGTTGAGAAAGCATCGTTTTCTTTCTTGAATAGATTCTTTTATACTTATGCCTATGCGTAAATATTGGCAATATTTGAAACCTTATTGGCTGTTTATTTTATTAGCCCCTCTTTCTATGGCGCTGGAAGTCGCGATGGATTTGTGGCAGCCAAACATAATGTCTGTCATTATTGATCAAGCGATTCCAACAGGTGATATCCACTATATTATCCAATTGTCTTTGAAAATGATCGGTATTGCTCTTATAGGGATGATCGGCGGTTTCGGTTGTATTTTTTTCTCGAGTATCGTGGGACAGCGCTCCGGGGCAAAACTACGAGATGATTTATTCAGGCATATCCAAGATTTTTCATTTTCAAACCTGGACCATTATTCTTCTTCTTCATTGGTGGTCAGGCTAACCAATGACATCAACCAATTACAACAAATGGTCATGATGATGTTGCGGATGTTGATCAGGGCTCCTTTGTTATTTATTGGCGGGATCATTATGACCGTCAGCATTAATGCTAAACTGGCACTCATTCTGCTGGTAACCATTCCCCTGCTGACATTAGTGTTGATCATCATCATTAAAAAAGGTTTTCCATTGTTCTCTCTGGCTCAGAAGAAATTAGACAGGCTTAACAGTATTATTCAGGAAAACCTATCTGCTATACGTGTTGTGAAATCATTTGTGAGAGAGAAACAGCAGATAGAGAGATTTCAACAATCCAATCAGTCACTATTTGAAACAAATTATAAGGCATTTCAAATGATGGTTCTGACAATGCCATTGATCATGTTAATTATGAATTTAAGCACGATTGCGTTACTCTGGTTTGGTGGAAAGAGTATACTAAAAGGATCTATCCAGGTTGGTCAAATCATGGCTATGATACAATATTTTAATTATATTTTATTTGCTCTGTTCATGGTTGCTTTTTTTATGATTATGATTAGCAGGGCAAAAGCATCATCGAACCGAGTCCTGGAAGTGCTGAACGAGAAAGTGGATATCTATAATCCCTCGAACCCTGTTACGGAAAGAAGTAAAAAAGGCAAGCTACAATTCCAAGATGTATCATTTTCCTTTGATGACGGATCCAACGTCTCAGTTCTATCCAATGTGAGCTTTTCTATAGAGCCTGGCGAGGTAGTTGCGTTGATGGGGGCAACCGGATCCGGGAAAACGACTTTAGTCAGTTTGATTCCCCGATTGTATGATATACAAAAGGGTAAGATTGAATTGGATGGTGTGGATGTCAGGCAGTATGATTTAACTATACTGAGGCAGAGCATCAGCTTAGTAACGCAAGACTCCATCCTGTTTTCCGGCACCATTCGTGAAAACATACGCTGGGGATTACCGGAAGCAACTGATGAAGAGGTTGAATGGGCGTGCAAGATGGCGCAGGCATCTGATTTTATCAATCACTTTCCTGATGGATTCGATACTATCATCGGGCAAAAAGGAATCAACTTGTCCGGAGGGCAGAGACAGCGTTTATGTATTGCCAGGGCTCTGGTTCGAAAACCTTCCCTGTTAATCCTGGATGATAGTCTAAGTGCGATGGATACCGGAACTGAAGCACGTATCTGGCAAGCCTTAAAATCATTACAGCCCAGGATGACTATTTTGATGATTGCCCAAAGAATCTCTACGATTAAAGAAGCCGACAAGATCTTGCTGCTTGATGAGGGAACGATTGTCAGCCAAGGTACTCATGAGAACCTCATCCAGTCCAGTCCTTTATACAGAGATATCATACAATCACAAGACAGCATAGGAATACAACATGGCTAAACCATCCATGGCTAAACCTACCCAGCCTCCTGCTCATATCGGTCCGGGTTTTCGGGGAGGACGCCGCGGTCAATTCAGAGGTCAGGTAGATAAAGCAAAAAATCCGATGCAAACTCTCAGACGGTTATGGGATTATTTTTCTAAACAGAAGTGGTTGTTTTTCCAGGCAATCGGCTGGACATTAACCTCCACAGCAGTATCACAATTAGCAGCCCCCTTGATTATCGGTTGGCTAATTAATGACTTGGTGGACCCTACTCCGGGCAACAAACTCGTTCTCTATCTGCTATACTTGTTGGGGATCCATAGCTTATCCTCCTTTTCTACGTGGAGATCAGGATCCATTATGGTAACAGTCAGTCAGAATATCATCAAACGACTTCGTTTTGATTTGTTTTCAAATTGGCAGTATATCCCGATCAGATATTTTGATACAGTCTCTCATGGGGATGTGATGAGCCGTGCTACCAATGATATGGAGAATATTAATAATACGCTTAGCACCTTCGTCACGCAAATGGTCAACAGTATTGCCGTTATCCTGGGCACTTTGATTCTAATGCTCTGGATCAGCCCGTTATTGACTATCATTAGTCTGGCAGTTGTTCCAGTCATGTTTCTGGTCACTTTTTTAATCGCAAAAGCGACAAAAAAGTATTTTACACAAACCCAGGCAAAATTAGGACAATTAAATGGATTGATCGAAGAGACGATTACCGGGCAAAAAATTGTGAAGCTATACACAAGAGAACAAATCATTACCGAAGAATTCTTTGAGATGAATGAAGCGTTATGCAAATACAGTACTAAAGCACAGATTTTCTCAGGATTGATTGGTCCTTTCATGAATGTATTGAATAATGTCAGTTACGGTCTGATAGCCGGAGCCGGGGGATGGATGGTCTTAACCGGAAGAATAGAGTTAGGATTTATCGTTACATTTGTCATGTATGCCCGGCAGTTTACCCGACCGGTCAATGAGATGGCAAACCAATTTAACCAGATTCAATCAATGATTGCAGGAGCGGAAAGAGTGTTTTCACTGATGTATGAGCCCAAAGAGTCTCCTGATATAGAAAACGCGGTCACCTTATCTTCTCCGGAGGGGGATGTGAAGTTTGACCGGGTGAGTTTTGGGTACGAGGAAGAGAAGATTGTGCTCCAGAAAGTGAGTTTTCATGCAAAACCAGGTCAGACGATAGCCCTGGTTGGGCCAACCGGAGCTGGAAAGACGACTATTGTGAATTTATTAACCAGATTCTATGAGGTTAACCAAGGAAAAATCTCAATTGACGATCTGCCAATTCAGAATATCACCAGAAATAGTTTACGGTCCAGTTTGGGGATTGTTTTACAGGATACCCATCTTTTTTCTGAAAATGTGTTGGAAAACATTCGATTTGGTAAGTTAACTGCTTCAGATGAGCAGGTGATCGAAGCAGCGAAAATGGCGAATGCTCATCAGTTCATTCTAAAGCTCCCCCACGGCTATGAAACGGTTTTGTCGGAAGACGGGACCAATCTAAGTCAGGGGCAGAGGCAGCTAATATCGATCGCGAGAGCTATTTTGGCAGATCCTCTCATCCTTATTTTGGATGAGGCGACCAGTAATGTGGATACCAGAACTGAAGTGCACATCCAGGAAGCCATGAAGCGTTTAATGAAAAACAGAACTTCATTGGTGATCGCTCATCGTCTCAGCACTATTAAAGATGCGGATATCATTCTGGTGATTCATCAGGGAGAAATCATCGAACAGGGTACCCATCAGTCGTTATTGGATCAGAAAGGTTTTTACTGGCAGTTAGTGCTGCATCCGGAAACATTATTAGAAAGTACATGACACTTTTTTTGAAGGAGGATCGTAAAAGATGTGGATTGTAATAGGTTGGCTTTTGATCCAATTTTGTTTTGAGTGGTACTTGTCCAGAATAAATTTAGCCTATGCTCTCAAAAAAGACCATCATATTCCGACAATATTACAAGATATCATCACGCCGGAAAAATTTGAAAAATCGAAAGCGTATTTACGAGAGAATACTGATTTTTCCAATATAAAGTCAGTGTTTTCATTCCTGCTTTCTCTGCCTATTCTTATTTGGTTTTTACCGGTTTTGGAAAAATGGACTCAACATTGGTCATCGAATTATTATTGGCAAGGACTGGTCTTTTTTGGCGTGATTTACCTTGTCAATTTAATCATGGGTCTCCCATTTTCCTGGTATGAAAATTTTCGGATTGAACAGAAATTTGGATTTAATAAAATGACTATCACCACCTTTTGGTCTGATTTACTCAAAAATATCATCACTACTTTGATTCTGGGAGCTTTATTCTTGACCGGTGTATTATGGGCTTTACAGTCAACGGTCTGGTGGTGGCAATTCACTCTGTTAGTGATTGCCTTTTTCTTTGTATCCATGTGGATTGGTCCAACCATTCTTATGCCTCTGTTTAATAAATTTTCCCCGATGGAAGAAGGGGAGATGAAAACGGCGCTTCAACAATTTGCCCAGGAAAACAAGATTCCGATGAAGAAGATTTTTGTGATGGACGCTTCCAAGCGCAGTAGTCATGGAAATGCTTTCTTTACCGGGATTGGACCAACTCAAAGGCTGGTCCTGTTTGATACGTTATTGTCATATCCAACCGAGGAGGTGTTATCCATTATCGGGCATGAGTGGGGACACTGGAAACACCGGGATGTTTGGAGACAGTTAGGTGTGATCGTGATTTTAGTCACCGCTCTTTTTTATACGGCCAACCTGCTTTTTAATGCCAACTGGATTCAGGCCATTTTTCATGTGTCTGAAGGATATACTGTGCTTTATTACACGATGATGCTCGTTAGCCCGATATTGTTCTTTATTCAACCAATCATGAACTACTTCATTCGAATGCAGGAATTCGCTGCAGATTCTTTTTCAGCCAGGCTGATTAAGTCACCTGTACCCGGAATGCAAAGCCTGAAAAGAATTATCAGTGATAATCTATCAAATTTGCACCCACACCCGCTCTATAGAGTTTGGTATTACACTCATCCGGCACCGGAAGAACGGATTCAAGCGCTAAAAGAATTGGGTTGATGAAGGCGCTCCATGAAGGGTGCAGCCAGTTTGGAAATCAATCGGCTGGTGATGGACTTATGAATTCACCGTTAAATAATAATATTAAATAACAAACCGGTAAAAATAATACTGACGCCTACGATCGTAAAATATATGGCGATCAGCTTAGGTTTGAGAACTTTTCTCAGAATGATTCCCTCCGGAAGAGATAAGCCGATGACTGCCATCATGAATGCCAAAACAGTTCCTAACGCAGCTCCTTTCCCTATGAGAGCTTCAAAAACAGGAATGATACCGGCAGCATTCGAATACATGGGTATACCAAGTAAAACTGCCACAGGAACTGACCACCAAGCTTTTTTCCCCATGATATTTGTCAGAAAGGATTCCGGTACATAACCGTGAATGAAAGCACCTATCAGGATACCGATCAGGATATATATCCAAACTTTTGAGACGATGTCTTGGACCGCTTTTGATGCAAATGCTAATCGATCCGGCCAGGACATTTTTTGTGTACTCGGTTCTTCTTCCTGGTTGGAGCGTAATGCCTGCACCCAGTCTTCCACCTCGTTTTCCAAATTCATTTTTCCAATCAATATTCCGGTAAAGAAGGAGATTAACAAGCCAGCCAGCAAATACAAACCTGCCACTTTCCAGCCAAACATACCAAGAAGCAGTACCAAAGCCACTTCATCAATCAAGGGGGAGGAAATGAGAAACGAGAAAGTCACACCTAAGGGGATTCCTGACTCAACAAACCCTATAAACAATGGAATAGTAGAGCAGGTACAAAAAGGGGATACAATGCCTAATAGAGAAGCAATACCATGTCCCCATAATAAGTTGCGTTGGTGTAACACTTTCCTGGTTTGCTCCGGTGTCACAAAGGACCGTAAAATGCCAATTAGAAAGATAACCCCGGTTAACAAAAGGAAAACCTTAGGAACATCGTATAGAATAAAAGCCAGCGCTGAACCAAAAAGAGAAGTTCTGGAGAATCCCAGAACGGAGTAAGTCATCCACTCAGCAAATGGTTTTGTTTCAAGATACAGAAAAATAAACAAGGCTACGAGAAGAATGAGAAGAATGACCTGCTGTGCTATAGGGCGTGAAAAAAACCGGTTCGGCTTGGGAGTTGTCGTAGAGCACTCGCATTTATCCATGATTTTCAACCAGAATTTTTTTCAATTCAACGGGAGAGGGTACTTTTCCATAAAAAACGACCTTTTCATCGATCACCAAACCGGGTAATCCCAGAATCTTATACTTCATAATTTCTTTCATATCATGGACTTCTTCGATATCTACCGCCCAATCCATCTCTGCTACAGTATTGATCACCATTTGATATAAACGTTTACAATTCGGACAACCGGTTCCTAACACTTTTATCTTCATTTTGGATGCCTCCCTTATTCATTATGGTTTTATTATATAACAAAAATCAAATATATCAGGTTCAATTTAAATTTTCAAGCTCCTTCTTTTTCAATACAATGAATATATATATATTCAGGAGGAAAAAAATGAAACAAAACGTGCTAATTCTTAAAATTGAAGGAATTAAAGAAAATGCTGTAAAAGCACAGGAAGTACTTACCCAATATGGGTGCCTGATACAAGCACGATTAGGCATACATGAAAGTAGCGGAATGATCTGCTCTAATTCAGGTTTGGTTATACTGATTCTCCAAAACAATCCCGATGAAATTAAAGCTTTTCAGGAAGCCCTAAATAACACAACAGGGGTCAAAGCCATTCTCGTTACCATTTAAAAACTGAACCGTTTTTTTTTGTATCTGTATTCCATTTATGAGAAAAAGCATTCATTTTTATCGTTTATTGGTTTTATCTGTCATGATCTTGACTGTACTATACCCTATTCAGAGTACAGCCTTTGCCAAACCGACTCATGAGGACCGGTATTGGGTCATCAGCGCTTCCGGGAGGGAAATCTATTTATCCCGCTTGACGGGTATTGAGAAGCAAACCCTGTTTGAGAATGTCGGTGAAGACATGAATTCCAAAATCTCGGTCATCACCTCTTCCTATAACGGGAAAACGATTTTATGTAAAGTAGTTCGGGGCGGTATTTATTCCTACTGGATAGTGAATCTGGATAACAATACACAAGAGAAAATTATTGATGAGCTCAAGAGCATTCCATTCAACACGATGATTTCGCGCGATGGAAACTGGGTAGCTTTCCAAACTGATGCCTATGTTCCCTGGTTGTATCATGTGCCAACCAAAAGGCTGACTCAGTTCGACCGGAACATAAAAGATGGCTATGTGAGCGATGTACGGTTCTCCTATGACAGCAAACAAGCCATTTATATCAAAGTGAAGTTTATCAGCCAGGAAGAGTATTTTACCTGCCTATGTGTTCGTGATTTGGAGAGGGACCAGGACAGAGAATTAACCGATGAATATGATGGATCTGTACTGTCCGCAGAATTTTATTTTGACGGTTCCAGGATTTTACTCACAAGGTATCTTCAGCAGGATGGTTTTATCACTTTATGGGACTATACCATCAGCAATGGACGCTTTAAAAGAATGGTTGCTTTCCCGGATGAACACGTTAACCTGGGATCTCCCTCCAAAGATGGGACATTGATCGTATTCTGTTCTTTTAATCCTGATAGAGCCGGCAGTATCAGTTTTTGGTCTTATCGTCCGGATGTCGATCCGGTTCCGATATACCTGAAGACATTAACGAGTGGATTAATTGGATTAAGACTGAGTCATGATGCGAAATATCTGATTTTCGGAACCTCGTATTCTGATACCTTTATTACAGAGACGGATGGGTCTTGGAGCAGTACTTTGTCTAAATTGGTTGACCTTCCCAACCTTCGGGATGCCAACTTCTATAATCATCCACCGTTTCCTCCCCAAATATCAGCAGAACCCAAGGGAGCGGATAGCCGTATCTTTTGGAACGAGGCGAAACCGGGAACGTACGAGGTAGCAGGATACAGGATTTATCGAAGCCTGTTCTCTTCACCCCAGGATTTTACACTGATGGCTACCGTTGATAAAGACACTCTGCAATACGTTGATTCCAGTGGCAGACAGAATGAAACCTATTATTATATGGTTCGGTCTTTCGATGAGGAACAGACAGATTCCATTCCCTCAAACTCAGTGTTTGTGGACCGAGTCCCTCCCATGGTTAAGATTCAGCATCCATTGAACGGTACTTGGTTTAAAGATCCTGCAGTGCAGGTAGTGGGAATCGCTACCGATAAGGAAACCGGATTAAAATCAATCACCGTGCAAGGTAAACCGGTTCAAACCAACCAAAGCGGAACCTTCACGTTGTTAACACAGCTTCAGGAAGGATCGAATGTGATTCAGGCAGAAGCAACCGATATCGGGGAAAATAAAGCTACGGATTCAGTTTTAGTGTATCTGGATACCCAATCTCCGGTGATAGACAAATTGGATCCATTCACTGAAAGCTGGACGAATCAGCCTCAATTCCCGGTCAAATGCCGGGTAACCGATACAGGTTCGGGAGTACGGCTCATCCGCTCCCAGCATAATGAAAAAACCTATGATCACTCATCGGTCGATCTTATGGATACCATCAATTTAAAAGAGGGGAAAAATGAGTGGTTGGTCTATGCAGAAGATAATGTGGGAAATAATACTCATAAGATCATTCCGGTGATGCTCGATACTATACCCCCGGTGATCCAAGTAGATTTTCCTCAGGATAATCAGGATCTCTATGCCTTAGACACCTTTATTCGCGGAAACGCCCGGGATATCGGATCCGGATTGCATGAGTTAACGATCAATCAGGAAAAGGTCGAGGTGGCATCCGACGGTTCATTTCGCCATTCGATTGCGATTGTGGAGGGGGAGCAGTTATTTAATTTGGAAGCAACGGATAAAGTCGGGAATTCGACTCAATCAGTCATTCGAATCAAAGGTGTGAAAAAAATTGTCGTTCAGCTGACGATTGGCCAGGAAACAATCTTTGTGAACGGAAAACCTTCCATAATCGATGCGCCTCCTTTTATCCACGTCTCATCCGGGCGCACTATGGTTCCGATACGTTTCATTGTAGAGCCGATTGGCGGAAAAATAGATTTTGACTCCCTTACCCAGAAAATTACGATAATGCGGGAGAAAGATGAGATTTTACTGTGGATTGGTAAAAACACCGGATTAGTCAATAATCAGCTGGTTCCGATCGACAGGAACGATATCACGCTTACCCCTATGATTCAAGACAGCAGAACATTCTTACCCCTTCGTTTTGTATCAGAAAATATCGGTTTTAAAGTAGAATGGAATGCTAAGTTATACCAGGTAACCCTGACTTTTCCCGCCGTTGATTTACCCAATGAAGTGCATTAATTCTCAAATAATGTGCATACTCCTAAATATTATAATTGGGGCAGGGGACGGTTCCTTGTACCGATTCCTGTACGAAATTTAGATTCGGGTTTACCAGCTCTTTGAACTGATGAGTTGGATGGTTTGATCATATAAAAAATATCTTAATATAATCTTAACAAACTTTTACTAATTTTTAATAATTCCTTAATCTTCCCTTAACATAGTCTTGTTATAGTCTAACTCGTACGAAGAAAAATATGAAGGAGGATCATAGTGTTTAAAAGAAACAAGATTTTATCCGTGATCGTTGGAATTGTAGCTATTTTAGGTATTGCTTCTTTCATGGTTCCTTCCAATGCTCTTACCGCTACCGCTAAAACTACGATTGAGCTTTGGCTGAACAAACCGCAAGCCAAAGTTAATGGAGAGACAAGATGGATCGATGATACCAATCATAGTGTTACGCCAATCAGTAAGTGGGGAAGAACTTTACTACCAGTAAGATTTATCTCAGAGAATTTTGGCTTAGTTACTTTATGGGATGCTAAAGAATCAAAAGTAACCGTGATGCAAGGGGGAGAATTAGCAGGCACTATTTCTGAAGCTGGTTCAACCAGTGTTCTTCCTTTAGCCGAAAAATTTGCATTAGCTTTTATGAAGAAACATCCCAAGGTTCGTATTTCCTATACTGGTGGAGGAACCGGAGCTGGGATTAAGCAGTCCGCTGGAGGAACGGTTGATATTGGTGCGGCTTCACGCGACCTTAAGATTTCTGAGCCTGATTTGATGGTGCATGCCATTGCCAGAGATGGCGTTGCCATTATTGTAAATAAAGGAATTGGTATTACCGGCCTTACGATTGATCAATTAGGAAAGATTTACGCCGGTCAAGTAACTGATTGGAAAGATGTTGGCGGAAAATCAGGAAAGATCAATGTTTATACTCGTGAAGAAGGATCTGGAACAAGAGACACCTTTCAATCTATGGTGCTAGATCCAGCTGGATTAAAGATGTCACCAGCATGTCTTGCAAAAAAGTCAAATGGTGAAATCCAGATGTCTGTTCAAAGCGATCCCAACGGAATCGGCTATGTCTCTTTTGGTTATACAGAGGGAGTTAAAGGGCTTCTATTGAACGGAAAAGAACCAACAATCGAAAACGTTAAGAATGGATCTTATCCGATATCTCGTCGTTTATACTTCTTGACCAAACACAACGACAACCTCTTGGTTCAAGCATTTATTGCTTTTTGTCGTAGTGATGAAGGCCAAAAGATTGTATCGCAAGAAGGATACATTCAGCTTGCTGATTAATTTTGCATTAAACCCCTTTAAAAGAGTTTTAGCAGGAGCCTTTCGGCTCCTGCTAAAACTGTTATAGGAGGCATATCATATGAGTAAACACGAGCAATTTTCAGAAAAATTGGGTAAAAGTCTTATTTTTATTTTTGCATCTATCTCTTTACTGATCTTGCTAAGTATTGTTTTCTTTATTTTTCGAGATGGATTCCTCGCTTTTAAGGAAAATGGTTTCTTTCATTTTATTTTTGGTCACGATTGGAATGTACAAGATAACACTTTCTCTGTTCTTCCTTTGATTGTCGGGTCGTTGGTAGTTACCATAGGGGCGCTTCTTTTTTCTGTTCCAATCGGTTTTTCCTGCGCTGTTTTTCTCGCTGAAATTGCCCCGGAGAAGGTTAGAAATATTGTTAAACCAGCTATTGATATTCTCGTTGGAATTCCTTCTGTTGTTTTTGGTCTGCTGGGCATGATCCTGCTGGTTCCCTATATTCGGGACCATTATGGCGGACCGGGACTTAGTATATTAGCCGCTATCATTGTTTTAATTCTAATGATACTCCCCACCATTATCGCACAAGCGGAAGATAGTATTAGAAGCGTTCCATCCAGTTTTAAAAATGCCTCTCTTGCTATGGGAGCTACTCATCTTCAGACCATCTGGAATGTGATCTTGCCTTGTGCAAAATCAGGTTTGGTGAGTTCCGTTATGCTTGCTTCCGGTAGAGCGATAGGAGAAGCAATGGCTATCTATATGGTCATAGGAAATACTTTTACCTTCCCAAAATCGTTAATTGATCCCAGCCGAACGTTAACCAGCAATATTGTTGGTCAAATTGAGGAGGCTGCTGTCGGAGGAACACATCTTCATGCATTATTTGGATGCGGACTGATTTTATTGTTCATTGTTTTCATTCTTAATAGTTATAGCTTTTTTATTAAAAGAAGAGGCTGTCGATCATGTTAACTAAAAATAGCCAGCAAAATATTGTTTGGTCAATTCTATGGGCGATAACGATCCTGTTAATGATAGTATTGCTGTTATTGATTGGATATGTTTTTGTCAAAGGGGCTCCTGAGATGAAACTTAGCTTCATCTTTGGGCCGACAACCAACGGAGGATTAATGACCCCTATTGTGGGCACGTTATACCTCACTATCATGACGCTCATTTTTTTGATACCCTTAAGTGTCGGCACCGCTGTGTATTTATCTGAATATGCCGAACAAAATTGGTTCACTGAATTTGTTCGGTATAGCCTAACCAGTTTGGCAGGTATCCCTTCTATCATATTTGGATTATTTGGCGTTGCATTGTTTGTGATGATCTGGTTTAAAAAAGCCAGTATCATCGCAGGTTCGCTTACACTGACTTGTCTGTCTCTTCCTTTTATGGTTGCCACAACAGAAGAAGCGATCCGAAGCATACCAAAAGCCTGGAGAGAGGCAAGCTATGGACTCGGAGCGACAAAATGGTATACCATCATTCATGTGGTACTTCCAAATGCCACTTCGGGAATTCTAACAGGAGTTATCATGAGTATCGGCAGAGTCATCGCCGAAACCGCTCCTTTGTTAGCAACCGTAGGTTTCAGTGCCTTTTTACCAGTATCTCCCATGGATGGGACGAGAACATTGGCACTGCATTTATTTTATTTAGCGACCGAAGCGCCAACCGTTGGAGGATTAACCAGAAATGATTTACTGTCACAAGCTATGGCAGTAGGAACGGTGTTAATAATATTAATCATTCTGCTCAATTTCTTAGCAAAACTTATTTTTAATCATTTCAATCAAAAAGTACGAGGTTTCAAATGAAAAAAAATGAAAATTGTGATCATATCAAATTATCGGTTCATCATTTGGACTTTTTTTATGGGAAAAAGCAGGTTCTAAGAAAAATTTCAATGGATATCCACAAACATTCAATAACAGCCTTAATGGGACCCTCAGGATGTGGAAAGTCAACTTTCTTACGAGTCATGAATCGAATGAATGATTTAATTCCGGAAGCCAGAGCTATTGGCACTGTTTTATTAGATAATGAGGATATTTATGGAAACAATACGGATGTCGTGAAACTTCGTCAACGGGTGGGAATGGTTTTTCAGCAACCAAATCCTCTACCCAAGTCTATCTTTGACAATATGGCGTATGGACTTAGGATAAAAGGCATAAAGGACAAGCAAAAAATCGCAGAATTGATAGAAAAAAGCCTCAAAAAAACTTCTTTGTGGGGAGAAGTAAAAGATGAATTGCACAAATCTGCTTTATCTTTATCTGGTGGTCAACAACAGAGATTATGCATAGCAAGAGCGATAGTTATGGAACCAGAGATGATTCTAATGGACGAACCTTGTTCTGCACTGGATCCTATCTCTACTACTAAGATTGAGGAATTGATGAAAGAATTAGTAGATGATTATACCATCGTGATCGTAACGCATAATATGCAACAAGCACAAAGGGTCTCTGATTGGACTGGCTTCTTTTATATGGGTGATTTGCTCGAATTTGATAAAACAAAAGAAATCTTTCATCATCCGAAAGAAAAGAAAACGCAAGAATACATCGAAGGAAGGTGGGGATAAAGGATTGATTTATCAGTTTCCTTTAGTGTTAGCCAGTATCGATGTAGGCTCAAATGCTATACGGATGATTATTGCTGAGTTCGATGATTCAACTAATTATCGAGTTCTTTATTTTCAACGAGCCCCTATACGGTTGGGACATTCTGTTTTTGTTTCAGGAAAGTTAGCCCCTGATTTAAAAGAAAAAACGATTTTGTTGTTGAAAAGCTTTCGAGAAAAAATGACAGAGTATTCCGTCAAAGCCTATCGATGCGTTGCAACCAGTGCTATTCGAGAAAGCAAGGATGGTGAGTTATTTGTTGCCCAAATCCAAAATGAATTGGGGATCACTTTAGAAATAATTAGTGGGACAGAAGAAGCAAGACTTGTATATATCGCTACCCGATCGAAAATGCACTTAGGAAATCAGAACTGGCTGCTGATTGACCTTGGTGGCGGTAGCGTTGAGTTATCCTTAATAAAAAGCACTGGAGTGATATGGTCAGAATCCCACACGATGGGGTCAGTCAGACTTTTAGAAGAATTAACACTCACTGAGAATGGAAATGGAAAACTAAAAAACTTAATTACTGAGTATGTTTCTCTGCTAAAAATTCCTTATCCGGGGTCTTTAGCCAATATCGGAGGACTTATTGCCACTGGTGGCAATATTGAAGATTTAGCTAAAATTGCTTTTATTCAGCCGGATGATGATGGAATTTATAATTTACCACTAATGAAGTTATCTCAAACCATTGAGACATTGTTTCGATTGTCCTTCAATGAAAGGATGGAACAATTGCATCTTCGGGAAGACAGAGCTGATGTCATTCTTCCTGCTTCATTGGTTTACGAACATATTGCACAATTAGCTAACGTGGAGAGCCTCCTTATTCCAAATGTGGGCACAAAAGAGGGGGTATTGTTAGATCTGGTTCAACAATTAACCAAGCCTTTTTCTCATTTTGAGGATAATGAAAAATTTGTTGAGGAATCTTGCCTTAACATTGGATCTCGATTTATGTTTGATGAATCTCATGCTCTTCAAGTAATGAATTTAGCTGTTTCTCTTTTTGACCAATTGAAATACATTCATCAACTAACTAACGAAGATAGGAGATTTCTTATTGCAGCTTCCCTTCTTCATGATATTGGCACCTATATCAGTTACAATAAACATCATAAACATTCTCAATACTTAATCGAAAACTCTGAAATAGCAGGTTTTAATGAATCAGAACACTTAATAGTTGCTTGCATTGCCAGATACCATCGAAAGAGTAACCCATCTATCGAACATACTTCGTTTCGAGCTTTATCGAAAGAGAATCAAAAGAAAGTTCTAATTTTATCTTCCCTTTTACGACTGGCTGATTCCTTAGATAGGGAGCATCAGTCAAAGGTGGATCGTTTGATTATCAAGAAAATGGATTCATCGATTTTGATTGTTTTGAGGGGAAAGGGCGATCTGAGTTTGGAATGCTGGTCATTTAAAAAGAAGTCAAAACTATTCTCGCAACTTTTTAATATCTCTGTCGAAATTACAGAGAAGTTTGATCTTTAGGATATGCTGTCACCCAAAACACTCATTAAGGTGATTTATTTTGGTGAAAACAGAAGAATGGAAGAAAACGGAATAAAACAAAACAGTGTGCTGGGGGTGGTTGTTTCATGAAACCAAAGAACCATAGAAAAGTGTATGACGGTGTTTTCAAGTCCAGGGTCGTACTGGAAGTCCTTCGTGGAGAAAAAACACTCTCAGAGATTGCTTCTGAGTATAGCATTCATCCCAACCAGATTACCCAATGGAAAAAACAGGATTTGCGTGCCTATGAGAATGTGTGGGAAGCAGAACGCAGTATTGGCGCTTACATCCAATTCTATAACCAGGAACGCCTACACTCCTCTTTAGGGGATCAAACCCCTTTATCGTTGTATAAATCAAAAAGTGGATTATTATCTATTTCAGAGAAAGGAGAAAACAAATCACTTTAAATAGGTGGTTGTTTTATCCAGCTCTTGGGGTACATGATAGGAGTCTGTATGAAAAATGAGAAAAATGGAGAAGAAATAAAAGGTAAGTTAATAGCCGTAGAAGGACTGGATGGTTCTGGCAAATCAACCCAAATTCATCTTCTTTACAAGTGGCTTTTTGGGAATGGATATAAGGTATTTTTTACCGAGTGGAATTCAAGTGATTTGGTAAAGGAATCTACCAAGAAAGCAAAAAAAAGGCAATTATTGACACCGACAACATTTAGTTTAATTCATGCTACCGATTTTACCGATCGATACGAGCGCCAAATTTTACCCATGCTAAAAGCAGGATATATTGTTCTTTGTGATCGGTATATTTTTACATCTTATGCAAGGGATCAAGTGAGAGGTTGTGATCCGGATTGGCTTCGTAACATTTACCAGTATGTAATTTTGCCTGATATCGTGTTTTATTTTCAATTACCCTTAGAAGTATCTTTAAGTCGAATTTTAGATGGAAGGCCAGCCTTAAAATACTTTGAAGCGGGGATGGATATGAATCTATCCCCTGATCCTTACATGAGTTTTCGATTGTTTCAGGGAAGGGTAAAGGAACAATATGAGTTAATGGTGGAAGAATTTCATTTTACTGTTATTCAGGCAGAATTATTGATTCTGCAACAGCAAGAAAAAATGAAAGAAATAGTGAAGAGTAAGATTAATTTATCTTTGTATAAAAAAGGGGTCATGTGATGAGCCAAAAGCTTTTTTTTGTTGCCCCTCCTCCTAAAGTAGATCCAGCAAGATTATTTGGAAAACTAATTGTAATCGAAGGATTAGATTCTTCAGGAAGAACAACCCAGGTCTCTCTTTTATCGGATTGGTTAGAGCAACAAGGTTTTGCAGTCATACAAACGGGACTAAAACGGTCTGAGCTTGTTTCGGAATCATTAGAACAGGCAAAAAAGGGAAATGTTCTCAGCCCTAGAACAATTAGCCTTTTTTATGCCACCGATTTTTATGATCAACTTGAAAACAGGATCATACCTTCTCTAAAGGCGGGATTTGTTGTTATTGCAGACCGATATATTTATACTTTGATGGCTAGAGATATTTTGCGTGGTGCAGACAAAGAGTGGTTAAAAATCCTCTATTCAAGAGCTATTATTCCAGATGCTGTTTTCTTCTTAAACGTGGATTGTAATGCTTTACTTGATCGAACTCTCCAGTCAAGGGGCAGGCTGGATTATTGGGAATCAGGGATGGATATTGGATGTGCAAGAGAGTGGTATGATAGTTTTATGATTTATCAACAGAACATGCGGATGGAATTTCGAAAATTACACAAAGAATATCATTTTAATGTGATCAATGGAAATAGAACCCAAAAAACGATTAATACTGAACTTAAAAAAAAGGTAGAACAATTGTTAGAAAAATAAAAGGAGAGAAAAATGGCTAAAGCCAATGTTATGAATTCTTTGAAGATTTTTTTCTTGTACTCTAAAACAGACAAGCGAGTGGCAGAAATCTTAATGCATTATTTAATTCCACTGGTTAAAATGAAAAGGGTGGATATTTATGATGGGTCTGATGTTATTTCCGGCAAGGATTGGGAATTAGACACCAAAGAGAGATTTAATCAATCCGATATTTTCATTGCTTTGATAAGTCCTGATTTTGTAGCCTCTGATTTTTGTTATCAGGATGATTTGAAAGCACTGATTGAAAGACACAACAACAAGCGTGCCATCATTTTGCCTGTGCTAGTCAAACTCACTCCCTTTTGGAAAGAACTTGTGACTGGCGAGTTTGACTATCTGCCTATTGACGGGAAACCTATTTCACAATCGAAAAATGAAGAAGAAACTCTTTTTGATATCATGAAACATATTAAAAAGGTTATTAAGAAGTTACTTGGTAAGGAAGAAAAAAATTTAGAAGAAATTTAGTGTAAAGCTCTCTATTTAGTATCAGGCTGAAAAATGTAGCCAACTCCTCTGATGGTTCTTACGAATCCAGAACAGGAGTTTAGCTTTTTTCTCAAATAGTTGACATGAACGTCTATCACTCGAGTGGTGACTTGGTTTTTATCTGCCCAAATAAAATCTATCATTTGATCTCGAGTTAACACTTTATTTGAATTTCTAGCTAAGAATTCAAGAATACTAAACTCAATTGAAGTCAGGTTGATTAAATTTCCTTGAACAGAAACCTCTCGATTGCTTGGGTCAATACTTATCACCCCTTGGCAAAAAGTGAGTATTTTTTCTTTACTCTGATCGATTCGATCAATCACTTTTTTGATTCTGGCTAATAATTCTTTCGGATGAAATGGTTTTGTTAAATAATCTTCTGCTCCTATTTGTAAGCATTTGACAATATCAACATCTTCTGTTTTTGCTGATTCAATAATAACTGGTATAGCTTTAAACTTGAAGTTGCTTTTAAGAAGAGATAAAACTTCAAATCCGCTGATACTGGGAAGCATCAGATCCAAAATAAGTAAATCGCAAGGCATGTTTTCTAAAAAAATAAGAGCCTCTTCCCCGTTTTCAACCCAGGTAACAAAATATCCTTCTTTTTCAAGGTGATAGATGATTAACTCAGCGATATCACTATTGTCTTCAACAATAAGGATTTTTTTATTCATGATGAATTAACACCACTCTGCTTTTTTGTTTTCAGGATTGAATACTTTCATGTCTTTTGGTTAGTAACTTCCATAATATTCTGCATCCAAACCAATTCCATCTTTGAACCATTCATGATCAGATACAAATTTCTCTGGTTGTTGTGCAAGATTACTTATAGAACAATATTTACCCAGATATGGATTGCTGGCATAGTATATTAGTTCGGATGAGGTAAAGTCAGTATATAGAAAGGGAGTATCCAACCAATAACAGGTTCTAAAAAGTTGAGATATTGCTGATTTACCTGTCTGTGTTTCATGACCTATCACAATACGCTCAGGCGAGAAGAAGTCTTGCACAGCGTTTCCCTCTCTAAAAAATTCTGGATTTGAAATCCAATCGAAATCATTACCTACTTGGCTTTTTACGTACTGTGAAAACAAATGATTTGTACCGGGAGGGACTATATTTTTCATGATGATCAGCTGATAATGACATATCGATTCGATGATGGTTTGGACAGCTGATTTAATTTGTGATAAGTCGGTCTCCCATGTTTTTAATGGTGTCGTTTCAACCGCAATGATAACAATATCAGCTTTCTTTATTGATTCCTTGATATCTTTTGAAAAGATAAGTCTATCATCTATCACATTTCTTGTTCTTAATCGATTTAAACCTGGCTCGTAGAAAGGAATAGTACCAGATTGGAGATTGTTTATTTTATCAGGATCCTTATCCGTACAAATGACATTATACCCAATCTCAGAAAAGCCAATACTTGTAACGATGCCAACATATCCACAGCCAATAACGGTAATCTTTTTTTTCATAAGTATCGAGTCTCCTTTTTTACAAAGAAGCTAAAACAGTTTTCCATTCTCTTCCTTGGATTGCATTGATTCTTGAATCTTCTTTCCATCTTTTATATATCTCCGGTTGATTGTCACGAAGGTTAATTAGCTTCTCTATTGATTCCTCCCAAATAAAAGACCGATTAACCTCTAAAATATATCCAGTTTTACCATGCTTGATAATCTCTTGAGGACCGCCATGGTTGGTGACAATCGCTGGAAGACCACATGCTTGCGCCTCAAGAACAACCATTCCAAAGGTGTCTGATATGCTGGGAAAGAGTAGCAAATCATTCTCTGAATACAGTCTGGGAAGGTCTTTTCTGGGTATTATTCCATAAAACTGGAGGCCTGGTAGGTGCTGATGTTTTGATTTTAATTCTTCTAAATAGGGACCGTCCCCGGCTAAATTTAGTTTTACGTTTGGATTTCTACAGAGAACTTTCTCAAAAACAGATATCATAAAATCTAAGTTTTTATCTTTTGAAATTCTTCCAACATATAACATTTTAAAATCTGATTTTCTATTTTTTTGATTTGATGGGTCAGTCTCCAAATAGGGGGTAAATAAGTCTGGATCAATTCCTTTTGGTAGAAAACGCAGCTTTGACTCATCTATGCCTCTGCTTTTTAAAATAGCTGCATATTCTTTGGTGGATACTCGTATCTCATCCATATGAGAGTAGAACCAATGGATATATTTTTCTAAGAAGGTAATAACGATATCGTCATGTACGATTTGTTTAGCTAACAGGACAAAATCAGTATGAAATACACCGATGCATTTTATTTTCATTACTTTTGCGATTAAATAACCAAACAATCCAATAGGTCCAGGTGTAGAAATGACAATTTCATCCGGTGATTCTTCGAAAATTCTTTTCAGAGAGGATAAAAAGGAAGGTATCTTTAAAAAGTAGCCTTCATAGTAAGGTAGATTGAATTGGTAAATTGATTCCAGGTTTAGGAGATTGGGGGGTAGGTGATTCTTATGAATCCGGTCATCCAAGGAGGCTATAATAGTAATTGGAAAATGGTGCTGATAGGCTTGCCATCCTAATTCGTTCAGAGTTGTAGAAACACCATTTAAATCATTAATTGTATCGGTAAACCATAGAATTTTTTTTGAATCAGATGGCTGATAATTTTTTTGGTAATGAATTTTTAAATCTTGGATTAAGTCATTTCCAGCATGAAGCTGTTGATTGGTGAATAAAAAAGGCAGACTGGATAGAAGCTCCGGAGCCATACAAAATAATCTTCTGGCCAAACTCGGAATATCACCAGATTTAAGGTTTTTAGATAGGCTGGAAGCAAAATCCCTCACTACCTCATCGATGGAATCGCTAATTAGCTGGAAAATTTCAATAAAGCGCTGGTCAGCTGGAAGATTATTTTTATTCAGGTTATTTAGTAATGAAAGAAAGTGTTTCATTTTTTTATGTTTTTTTGATAAAAATAACCTAGTTAATAAAAAGGTAAATCTGTTTTTTTTAGTTAAGGATTCTGGACTTAAGATTGATTCTGACAAAACCTCAAAAAAAGAATTCTTTGTTGTCGATTTTTTTTGTCTTACTGCCTTAAAAACGATATTATACAAAGAAAAAGCCATGGTAATAAAATCATTACACCTGCCCCGGGGGGTAGTTTTTTTATGAAGCAAAGCTTCTAAAAACTCTTCTTTTGTTTGACAATTGGCTTCTGTAAAAGTCTTTCCAATAAACAAACCTGCATGATCATCTGAACCTCCCGTTTTTCCTTTTATCCAGCATTCGTAATCCATAGGATCCAGAGAAAACCTTTTTTGCAATTCGCTCATTTTTTCCTGAGATAAATTGCTGATTGTTTGAGTCCAGGCTTCATTATGCAGATTACTTCTGCATCCGTTGATAGATTCAAAAACAGAGAACATAAAAAGAAGCTCTTCCAGGTGTTGAAAAGTAAGTTTTCCATTTGCTGAATAAGTTGCATGAGCTACTGAATAAGGAATGTTACAGCGGAATAAATAGGAGCGTAATGAAAAGATATCAAAACGAAGAAGATTCATGTCTTTGAACTGATCTTCTGTGAATCCATAAACAAGTATATGTACTTCACAATTATCGCTGGGAAAGAAACATGATAATTCGCTTCCCAGGATGACATCCTCAGGATGACTCTTTTGCAGCAATAAAACCCCGTCGATTGTATTGTGGTCAGTTATCGTTACAAAATCCATTCCAGCTATTTTTGCTTTTTTATAAATGGTTTCTGGCTGTGTATAAGATTCTTTAACATCCAGTTTGTTAACTAGGAGAAGGGAAGATTGATTAGAATAGCAAGAGTGGACATGAAGATCTATTTTTTTCATTTTTCCCCCTTTTTCAACGCTTAGTTTTTTCCATCCTGCCGTTACTATATCATTTCATTGTTAATCCAGGATTAAGGAATGATTAAGTTATGATTAAGAAATGATGAAAGAAGTATAAATTCGATATAATCAACCTATGATATTAATTCTTTTTTTACTGAGTTATTTTATTGGGTCTTTTCCTAGTGCTTATTTTTTGTCGAAGGTTATTTCTCATAAGAATATTCTTACTTTAGGGGATAAAAATGTTGGTGCAAGGAATGTTTATCATTCGGTAGGGAAAAAGATTGGATTGCTAACCTTTTTATTCGATTTTACCAAGGGTGCGTTCATCTGGTGGATAGGGTTTCATTTTAAACTCACAGATAGTCTTCTTTTTTTTGCTCTTTTTTTTGCTTGGATCGGTCATTGCTATCCCATTTGGTTACATGGTAAAGGTGGTAAGGGTGTTGCAGTGATAATTGGATTTACTACCCCTCAATATATTCTGTCCTCGATCCTTTCTGTTTTCTTTTTTTTCGGGTTGAAAAAGTGGATAAAAAATTTTGACCTTCTTTATACCATTACCGTCCTGTTTTTTTTACTGACTCTCGTTTTATCTGCGGTATCGTTTCTTCGGTTAACCATGGTTTCCGTTATGTTTCTATTACCATTATCTAAAAATTTACTAACCAAACAAAAAAGAGAGTAGGATGATTCTACTCTCTTTTTATGTTAGCTTTTATTCTTCGAAAATATCAGCAACTAAGTCTATGGCGCTCTGGGTAATATATACTCTATTTGTTTTTGGTGCTAACACAGTTAAGCCATTTAGTTGATATGTTTTATCATTCCAAATTAGCAGGTCTTTTGAAATAGGTAGTTTGACAAGCATCTCTCCCTTGCTCAAAACCAGTGTCAGATTTTTCTCATCGGTTTTGTCAATCGTGAGTGTTGCGCCTATCTTTTCTGCAAAGGATTCAGCTTCATTAAATAAGAGTTGATCGATGTAGGGAAGTTCAAAACCGAGACTTTCAGCAGTGATGTACGCCACTTCCGTGTTATCAATCATACCAACAGGTCGGTTTGGCCCATAGGCAAAGAGGAATAAATCTTCGCCCGTATGACCAAATGTAGTCCAACCAATATGTGCTCTTTTACTCATCATAGGTCCAAGTTCATAATTTAATTCTTGTTTGCTGTTTTGAATTTGGGCAATTTCTTCTTCTGATAAATTAGCTATCCCATAATACTTTTCCACTACTTCTTTAATCTTTTCAGGAGTTCTTTCGTCCCCGAGCATTAGTTGAATTCCTTCACCGGTCAATTTCGCTTTTTTTAGGCTGGCCAGAAGTTCTTCCGGTTCCATTTTGGAGTAAGTAGCATCGGTGGCTGTTGAACCAATAGTCATCCCTCCATTACCATGATCGGCAAACCCCATCACCAGAGTTCTTTTATCTTTTGCTGCAAAATCAAGTGCCACCCGGACTGCATCATCATACGCCAGCATATCTGAAATCACTCCGATGGGATCATTAGCATGGGAAGCCCAATCTATTTTGCTTCCTTCTACAAACAAGAAAAATCCTTTTTTGTTTTTCGATAAGAGCTCAATGGCTTTTTCTGTCATTTCAGCCAAAGAGGGTTGCTCTGGGTGAAAGGTTTGACGATCCATCTCATAACTCATATCGTTATCAGCAAACATTCCCCACACTTTTGGCTTCTTCTGAGCAATCAACTCATCACGGGTCTCAATAAAATCATACCCTTTTTCTTTTAAAATCTGAAGCATATCTTCACCGTCAGTTCTTGTACCTTTTTTACTCTCAGGAAGTAAATACTTTTTACCTCCACCGAATACTACATCCAGGTTTTGATAAACCATTTGTTCGCAAATTTCATTATAATTTCCCCTATCCGGCCAATGAGCAGAGAAACCTGCAGGACTAGCGTGTTGAATCTGAGAGGTGGCAACAAGACCGGTTGATTTACCAACAAACCTGGCACCTTCAAGAACTGAGGCGATTGGCTTCATTCTTTCTTCTTCGGATGGTTTGTCTACATAAGGAATGGTAACAGTATCCGGCAAGATGCCTAAAAACTTATCACTTGTTTTGTATCCACAAGCAAAAGCTGTTGCAGCAGGGGCAGAGTCGGTTACGATTGATTCGGCTGTATAAGTTCTGATAGCACCGCAAAACATTTCATCCAGGGCAAGATTGGATCCCTTATACCACCGGGTAGTAGCTACATGTCCGGCAGAAAAACCATCACCCATTAAAATGATGACGTTTTTTACTGAATGACCACTTGGTTCCAAGTGATACTGGGAACCGCCAAAGTTCTCTCCTGAAAAGACTCCATGAAAAGTAGTCCCTAGTAAAAAAATAAGCATCAACGATAAGATAACATTTTTAAAAAAGGAAGCGACTGACTTTGCTTTGTTCATACTTTTTCCTCCTATTATGAAATGATTCTATTTTACCAAGATAATAAATTCTATTGATTAAGAGTTTGTAAAAGAATATTAAGATTATGTTAAATCAGTGAAA
>JAJFUD010000031.1 GCA_021372585.1 bacterium | reverse complement strand
CTACACCCAACTAAACACTCTTTCCCTACACGACGCTCTTCCGATCTCTTCTCCTTTATCTATTTCTGCCTTTTCCAAATACGAACCCATTGCAAGAACCGGTACAATCGCAGTGAATTTGCGTGCTCTGCAATCACTATCAAAATTTAAAAACCCCGCTTTGTATGTTGCCCTAATCGAGAGTAATATCCCTTACAACGCAACCAGCGGTGAGACGATGCATCACTTAATTATGAGAAACTTTTTGATATCACCGGATACACCGGCGAAAGAGATAAGTGTTCCCCTATTCGACAAAAATGGTGAGTTGATGTGCTCCCCGTCAAAGGATTTTTCTATAGAGCTCCCGTTTGTTTTACAGGATTTTTACAAAGACTTTGATATGCACGCGGTGGTTTTTGTGCAGGACCAGAAATCCAAAAAAGTGCTTCAAAGCTTTGCTGTTCCGTTAAAAACAAATGAAAGGGAGAACTTTACCGTCACCTTTCATCACCCTCCGGTCCAAATAAAACCGGCAGGTTCCGAATTTCGGTATAGCCTTAGCATAGGCAATCAAAGTCAGCATAACAGGTTCTTTCGCTACCAGATAGAGAGTGACCTTGCTTTGGGTATCGCTCCGATAGAAAATCAGGTGGAGATTCCCCCTTATACTTCACAAAGTATTGAATTTATAGGTAAAATACCAGCTCAAAGTCCTGAAGAAACGAATTTTCTTTTACAATGGCACATCACTCCGGTGGATCTTCCCACTCAGACAAAGACCATCCAGGGAAAGCTGATCCTCAGGAAAGATCCGGTACCGGACTTCTCCCTTGCCCTTGCAGGACCGCTTCCGAAATCCATTCTGTCGGGCGAAAAACTATCCATCCCTCTTATGATCAGCCGGAATCCGGTGTTTGACCAACCAGTGGGACTCTCTTTAAAAGGAGAAATAGAGTTATTGGATTCCTATTCATTCTCCCATAATCAAGCGATTCCGGATTTTAATCTTACCTTAGACCTTGTGTTCAAACAAAAGGTTTTTTCTAAGGAAGCCAAATTTACCATCTCCGCTGAGAGCGGAAATAATAAGCATACTGTACCAATATCCATTGAGGTCATCAAGAATCCTCTTTATTTTCCTCCCGAGATCATACTCTATTCTCCCGCAGACAACACCGTTACCAATCAAACATCGGTCAAGCTCATCGGCAAAACCGACAATGCCTCTCAGTTAAAGATAAATGGCCAACCGGTGCCTTTATCGGAGGAAGGCGCTTTCGAATGGGATATTTCATTACGGGATGGCGAGAACCGGATTACCCTCTTGGCGATGAACGCTGCAGGCTTAACCAATGAAGTGACACTGTATGTTTTTTCGGACACCGTTCCGCCGAAACTAGAGATCCAGGAAACCAATTGGGAAACCAAAGAGGATCATTTTACCATCGTCGGAAAAACAGAACCGATAACCCAACTTTTGTTAGATGAGAATATCACTGAAAAGAGCCTTGACGGCTCTTTTGCGATTGAAATACAGCTAGTAGTGGGCATGAATGAAGGTCTTATCCAGGCAATAGACCAAGCTGGAAACAAAACTGATTTCATTTACCATATCAAACGCTTCGGAATCATACAGCTGACTATCGGCTCATTCATCATGAAAGCGAATAGCAAAGAGCAGATGCTGGACCATCCACCCTATATCAAATCAGGCAGAACGATGGTGCCATTAAGAGCCCTGTCAGAAGTCCTGAATTATGACGTTAGCTGGATAGCAGAAAGACAGGAGATTCAGATTGTGCGGGAAGCAGTCATGATTACACTTTGGATCAACCGAAGCCAAATCTCTCTGACCAATTTAGATACTCATCAAGTGACCGACAAAATGATCGACGCAGCACCGGAGATCAAATCCAGCAGGACATTTATTCCACTTCGGCTGGTTTCAGAAGAATTCGGGGTAAAAGTGGCATGGGATAGCAAAACCTCTTCAATCGAGATTCTATACTAAAATGATGAAAACTAACGGCTTTTATAAAGTAACAGCTTGTTTGATGGGTGTTTTATTATTTTTCTTTTTCTTCTTCTTCTCCCCCGACATTATGCGTGGCGGAGAGTATAAATATGACAATTACGTATGGCTTTCGGCAGATCAAGACCTGCAAGAGAATGACTTTACTGATATCTGCTTCATTAACGAATGGGATGTCCTGATCGCAGTCAGCGCCAATAAAACCCTCTACAGTAAAATCAGTTATGATCCCGGTTGGACCAAAATGGAGTACAATGCTGATCTCAGGGTAGATTCGGTTGTATTGGATCCTATGGGCAGGATTATCCTGCAAACCAAACAGC
>JAJFUD010000024.1 GCA_021372585.1 bacterium | reverse complement strand
TGAAAAGAAAATTCTTGTTAACGATGCACCCGTCTCTGCTGTTTATGATAT
This sequence comes from bacterium, assembly GCA_021372585.1. Taxonomy (GTDB): domain Bacteria; phylum Caldisericota; class Caldisericia; order UBA6126; family UBA6126; genus UBA6126. The sequence goes on along the minus strand of JAJFUD010000024.1, from coordinate 4,232 downwards.
TACAAAGAACCAGATATCTTTTATATCACCTGTAAATTGTGTATCTGGAAATAAAATACTGATTCAAATCCCTGCAGAATGTGGATTGATTAATCCCAATAAACAGGATTTTTACATTCTGTCTGTAGTTTTTGACGATTTAGATTGGGATATTTCGAGCCATCCGTTTTTTATTTCTACCTCCCTTGAATGGGCTTCTGTTTCTATTGATACTACTCAAGCCAATGAAATCGCCTCTTATCAAATACTGTTATATTCGGAAAAAGCAATCAGCGACCAAAAAGAAAAAATGCAGATAATATTGCCTGAAACAATCCAACTACCTGCTGTTATCAAACCTTCAGCCATTCTTATTAACGGGAAAACAGTGAGTTCAATTATCATTCAAGAAAATTCTTTATTCATTCAATCTGATAAAGCTTTGATATCAAACGAAATCCAAGAAATAACGATTTTAAAAGAAGCCAGCTTAAGGAATCCTGATAGAAACACGGGTGTTATCATTGGTATCATATGCAATGAATCAAGCTCTAATATCTGGTCGAATACGATACCAATATCAGAACGGGCAAAACCTTCAACGAAAGTACTTTTATCAAAACCGAATGCAGAAGCAATTAGCTCCTATTTATTTGATTTGAGTTCATTAAAGAATAGGTTGGAGATTGAGGATAGAATAGACATTTTAGTCCCTTTTCAAGGTTACTTTACCTACACAGTTGACCAAGCTTTTATTGATGGTGGCTTTCAAATTGAATTAAAAGATATAAAAAATCCGGAAAAAGGAAAATACACGATATTTTTACTTGTTAATGGTTTGGCAGAAACCATCGCAATTGATATTGTTCCTCATTTACCCTTCACGGTTATACATAAATTGGGAGGCGAATATGGCAATGGAGACTGGTATGTTAAATCTCCGTGGGTAGATTTTGATAATCTTTATGATGATGATTACGAAAATAAACCTATTACATATGTCTATTTCAATGACAATGAACAAGATAAATATCAGCCAATGGTGCTTCCAGCCCTTCTTGATTCAGGTCAATATGTAACCAAATTCTCTTTTTTCTCCTCAGGAGAATGGGGGGATGAAGAACCAAAATCATTCATTGTATATATGGATACTATTTTCCCTCTTTTTTCAGTTGATTCTTTTCCTGATAGCAATAAAATTACTGTCTCTGAACCTGATTTTTTCATCAAAGGGAACGTTAAGAGAAATACCATATCTTATTTTGGCAACAACCAATCATTCTTTGATAAGTATTTATCTGTCAACGATTTACCTGTCTCTGTGGAGGAAAGTAATGGTACCTTTTCTTATAAAGTACATTTAAAGAAAGGGGACAATACAATACAGGTCAAATTAGCTGATGAAGCTGGTAATACCACTACAAAAATGTACATCATCACTTATCTGACAACTATCGAAATGATGATTGATAATCAAATTGCCATTGTTAATGGTATTCAACATACTTTACCTGTAGCTCCCTATATTCAAAAAGGATATACGTTAGCGCCATTCAGATTTATCGGGGAAACCGTAGAAGCGGATTTTGATTTTTCTGTGAATCCAACAACCAAAGAAGTTCAAGCAATTTTTTGCAGTTTGGATAACACGACAATCATGCTTACCATCAACTCAACCGTTGCCATCGTTAATGGCAAAAAAGTTGGTTTAGACATCCCGCCTAAAATTATAAATAAAACAACAGTAGTTCCGCTTCGGTTTATAGTGGAAGCTCTTAATTGTGACCTGAAGTGGGATAATGAAAACAAATCTATTAAGATTATTTTTCCGAAGCAAAACCAATAAAGAATAATTCGGTGAAGGTAGGACGAAGTTCGAACCTGTTTGGGAGGTTTCATTTGAACTGAGACTAAAAAGTTGGACACTTTACTCCAATTCCGGATAATCAATAACTAAAGGAAAATGAAGTGTTGTTATAAAAAAACTATTCAGATGTCTTTAAGGAAGAAACCGTAAAACTAGTACTTAACTCTGGTAAATCACAAGCTCAAATTGGTCGAGAGTTAGGGGTAAATTACCGAAAACGCATAGAGATGGAAAGGGATATATTAAAAAAAACAGTCGTCATCTTCACGAAAGAGCTCCTGTAAGGTATCGTATGATTCAGAAAGGGATAAAAAACTGTTTGAATAAATTCATATTTGGAATATAATACTTCCAATATGAATTTTATAAATAGAACCAAAGAATTGCAGTCACTTCGGAAAGAATTTGAGAGCGAAGGATCTTCCTTATTTATCTTGTATGGAAGAAGAAGACTAGGGAAAACAACCTTGCTACGAGAATTTTCGAAGTCGATTCCTGCGATATATTATTTAGCGGACCAATCGCTAGATAGAGAGAATATACAATCCATAGCCAAAACAATCGCCCTGAGCTTAAATGAGCCGACTTTTGACTCAGTATTGTATCCCACCTGGTATGCTCTTTTTGATTCACTGGATCGTATCCGGCATCATCAAAAGATTTGTTTGATACTCGATGAATATCCCTACCTTTGCGGATCCAATCCTGCGTTGTCCAGTATTCTGCAAAAACAATGGGACGAACATTGGGAGCAGGGATCCATCATGTTGGTACTGAATGGCTCTGCTCTGTCGATGATGTACAAGGAAACGCTACAACCAAATAGTCCTTTATTTGGTCGAAGAACTGCTCAACTTTGCCTACAACCTTTTCACTACTGGGACTCCGCTAAATTCTTCCCTTCGTTGAGTTTAATAGAACAAGTGAAAATGTTCTCCATCACAGGCGGGATTCCTTATTATTGCCACCTTGCCTCTCGATATGCAAACTCACGGGAAGCATTGATGGGACTGATACTCACTAGAGACGGGCCGTTACGGATGGAGCCAAAGTTCTTGCTTAAGGAAGATGTAAGCGACCCTAAAACCTATTGGAGTTTACTCTCGGTGATTGGGAGAGGTGCCAACCGGATCAGTGAGATCGCCTCCAAGCTAGGAATGGCAGCCAACCAGCTGACCACCTATCTGTCTGCTTTGATGGAGATGGCCTATATTTACCGTGAAATTCCCATTACTGAGAAAAATCCCGCCAAAAGCAAAAAAGGTCTCTATAAAATAGGGGATCCCTTTTTAAAACTTTGGTTTAGTCAAATTCTTCCTTATGAGAGCTGGATCGAGATGGATAAATCCCAGGCAGTGTGGAATCTCCTGGCTGATAAACTACCTCACCACGAATCAACTTGTTTTGAAATGATTTGCAAGGAATATCTACAGTTCCGAGTTTTGATGCCCCCAGAAGTACGAATCGGAAGATACTGGGACAAAGAAAAAGAAGTAGATATCCTGGGCATTGATAAGCTGGATCGACTCTATTTTAGCGCAGAGTGTAAATGGCAACAAAAACCTGTTGGAATTCAAACCTACCTTGAACTTGAGGAAAAAACGAAGCAACTAAATCAGACAAAACATTCCGACTTTACCTTTTACCTATTCTCTGGGTATGGATTTACTAAAGAGTTGCTAACGCTAGCCAAGAAAAATCCTATCCGATTGATTGGGCTGGAAGAGCTCTATGAAAAGTATTGACCATGAGATCGATGAATAACTTTCATTAATGAACAATGAGTAAAAAAGCATTTTCTATTTTCACGGTATTGGGTTACATCGTATTGGCTTTTTTTATCTTATTGACTGTGATGGTTTTCGCCTTCCCCTCCTTTATCACCGGTCACGGTATGTCTCCTACCATAAAAAACAAGGCTGTAGTATTCCATAATAAAATGCAATATCAGTTTCAGGATCCGAAAAGAGGAGATATTGTCTCATACCAACCTTTTGGGTGTTGTTATCCATTTAAACTGTTTGCGATAAAATACATAAATAGAATCATCGCTTTACCCGGTGAGACCATTGAGTGGAAAAACTATGAAATATGGATCAACAACCGGAAACTGGAAGAGCTGTATATGTTTGATAAGTTCACCAATCGAAATAAAGACCACATCATCAATCCACGAGGTGATTAAACACCCTTCCAATGTTTGACGCTTTCTGAATCCAGCTTTATAATCAGTTCACACTGGAATTTTGATTTTCTGGGGGTGTATGGATATGGATAAAAGCAACAGACCGGTTGGAAGACAAAAACGTGTGGGGACTGGAGTTGGTAATGTACAAAGGCGTGGAGACGGTCTCGGCGGAAGAACCGAAGGACCTGTTGGCACTCC
>JAJFUD010000020.1 GCA_021372585.1 bacterium | reverse complement strand
CTGAATTTCTGTGAGATTGCTGTCGGTGTAAGAGAATAACCAGGCATTGCCAAGCATGTCTTCCACTTGGGTGAGCACGCCGTTTACATCCCACGTGAGGGTGATCTCCCGCTGGGATTTAGAGTCGGTGAGGGTCTCGGGTCTGCCGGAGCCGTCATAACCCACTATCAATAAACCACCGGCTAAGCTGGAGAGGCTGGCTAATTTGCCGTTGGAGGAAAAGGTGGCGATCTGACCATCCAGGGCCTGGATGGTATAGGTGCCGTTATGATTCTCCCTGGCGAACCCGGTAAAGCTACTAGGATTACTATAACTGGAGGTTTGGCTATCATATTCGAAGACCAGCTTAGCGCCGGTACCCGTAACATAGGTCAGATCATGGGTTTGGGCATCTTCCGAGACGCAGGAGTGAAGATTACTAACCCATCCTTTCCCCATACCGATATCGATACCGGCATTTTTGGAGCTGTAGGCAAGGGAGAAGGTAAGCGGGAGAAGGGTACCTGGTAGTTGGATCAGATTCGCTTGACATACCAAGCCCCCATTCTGAAGATTAAAGGCAAACTGGGTCCATTGGGAGGTGGGGAAGTACCCGTACTCATTGGAAAAACCTTTGATTCCCGCTTCAACGGATCCTTCATCAACAAGCCCGAGAGGGTACACCCGGGAATCCCAAAAGGTGGGAGTCCCTACCGCATGACAGAAGTCAAGAGGGATAATAGAGAAGGAGAAGAGAATAACAAAAGTTAATAATAAAGCTAGAACTGAAAAAAGACGGTTCAAAGAAATAGGACGACGGAGAGAAGGCTGATTAACTCTCTCTCTCTCTCTCTTGAATCGGAAGATGAAACATGTGCCAAAACCGACCTGTTTTCTAATATTTGAATCCTCTCATTTTTTTTTATTTTTTGTTACGTAGAGTACTATAAACCAAACATGAAAACAATGAAAACAAAACAAAAGAAGAAGAACAAACAAACAAAGAAAGAAAATCTCTGAAAAAAACTCAGAACAAGTAGAGAATACTGTTTCTGGTGGTTAGAACCCTCTATTTGGTTTTCAAGGTACTCTTTTGGAACAGAAGAAGGAAGGATGGGTTTCTGTACTGTTCTTTTTCTCTTCTGTACCATTCTTAAGCTATAAGGTAGATGGTATCTGTATGGGTATATGCTAATTACCCATGATAAAAATGTCAAGAATTTTTATCATTATTTTGGAAGAGAACAAAATGTACAACAAGAAGGATATTGTACCAGTACTATCTTGCTATTCTAATAAGAAAAACCTAAAGATGGTTCGATATTCTGTAAGGAAAATCACAATATCATTAACAGCTTCTCAGCCAGGAATTGTTGCTCCTTTATTTCTGACTGAAACTGCTCAACTCCTGTAACCCACAAAAATCACCCATAAAGCCCCATTCGATGAGGATCCTGACCATGCTTCACCAAGATATCGGTTCGTATGAATAGATTTTCAGTTCGGAAAGCCTACTTCATAAATAACAACTTGGTTTCTGGTTAATATTGCATTGGTTTGCTGGAGAGCCAACCACAGATTTTTTTGGTTGTTCTTGCAGGCGGATTTATAAAAGTTCTTTTCCAAGAATGCCCATGATGATTGCAAATGCAGAACTGCTCAGTGTACCGATTAAATAATATTCTGCATAATTAAGACCATCTTCCATTTCATTCTTCTTGATTTTATCAAATCTTACAATCGATTTTGCTGTTAAAATCCATGTTGTTGCTGCTATATTGTTTGTTAAGACTAGTAAAAAGATGATTAATCTTTCGAAGTATCCAATTATTTTCCCAGTAGCAATAGTTTGTTTGTATTCTACGGATTTTGTATTATCTGGTTCTGAATCTTTCAGATCTTTACAGTCTGTTAAGATCTTTTTAACGAATACACTTCCAACAAAAACCGTGATGCATAATATTATTATAAACTTTATAGTAGTAAATGAGAATAATTTCGAGGCTTGTGATTCAAAAAAAAGTGGTTGTATCTTCTGTAAAACAAAGATAACAGCTTGGTTGAATGCTGAAAAAGTGTTGATAAACAATAAAGAAACAAAAATAAGGATTATGAAATGAGCAATCTGATCAAGTGAGAATACTAATAAAGCAAATCTCTTACTTTTGAAAACTTGCATAATTAGATCAATAATCAAATGGCTGATACTGACTATCAATGATATGAAAATGATTTTAACTATAGGGCCATTAAGAAGATTTAATAGAATGAAAGTGACAAAGAACTGTGTTAAAGTATGATGTAAAAAGCTTTTTATAATGAATTTTTCTTTTTCAGCAACCAATGCATCTGATTGCAAGATAAAATCAACAACCACATGTGCTAACAGTAAAATCCAGAGTAATTTCATTTCAACATCCTTATCAATCATTTTTGTTTGATATTACATATATCAAACATATTCGTTTGATATGTTGATTTACAATCATTTTTGTTTGATATATATAAACAAATTAATCGCCCAATCAACTCTTCTGTTTTTTTTATTTCAAAATAATTTGCTCTTTGTGATGTTAAAGAAATATTCTGCGGAGTAGTATTATTCTTTTTAGAAGCTTTCAAAAAAGTACCTTCATTTTCATAAAGGTAAACAGCTTCCCATTGCTTCTTAGTCCATTTCTTTTCAATAGTATCCACTAATAAATAGAAACCGTTGACTATCTCATCAAATTGAATATCGTTGCTTTTAAAAAAGGTTGATTGTTCTTTTTTCTTCTTGATCATTTCCATGCTCTCTCTGGAATTAAAAAAAGCTGTGCCAGTAAGATCCCATGAGTTTTTTATTGATTGATTATTATTCTGATTTATCTTGCCAAAGCCAACACCTATTCTGATTCTAAATGGAAGCAGATGATACCGAAGTAGTTTTATTATGATTGGAATTGATACATGAGTGTGAAAAACAGCTTGGATTTCATCACCTCTGGACAAGCTGAATGGAGTCAGGCAAACTTTCGAGTATTTTTCATGAATTTCCTTATTGAGGATGTTTAGTTGACCGATCCAATTTTTGTTCTCACAATTTGTGTTTCTTGAATCGATGATGTCAGAAGTAAGAACAACAAATGTTTCCAAATTATTCATAATGAAATCATTATATTCAATTTTATCCATTTTCTATACACTCCAACGGGATAAAAGCATTTGAATACATAGTCAGAAGGTGGAAGTAACAGAATAAGCTACTTAGGATCTTGTGTAATGCCCATTTATATTAACTTTAGCATTGATCAGCTGCTGGGAAGATATCAGGGGTTCAACTATTATTCCATGAAACTCTTACTGGAAAAAAGGCTGAATCTGTATTATGTAAAGATAGCCACAATATCATTAACAGCTTCTCAGCCGGGAAGTGATGCTCCTTTATTTCTGACCGAAATCGCCCAATTCCTGTAACTCACAAAAATCATCTGCAAAGCCTCACGCAATGAGTGTGCCCAACAACCCCGTCCCCTATGAAAAGCCTCCTGTCAAGTAGTTTTAAATAATATAAGGACCTCCTCTTTTTCTTCTTGGTCTTTCTTCTTCATTATTAAGCATGGCTTCTTCTTTTGTTCTTTTTGTCCTTCACTTTGTTATCATATTAAACTTTTTTTAGTCCTCTATCCGTCATGGTATAACACTTGATAATGTTCAATAATAGGCATCCCAATCCCTTTGTGGCGACCTACTTCATGAGTGGTCAGACGGGGTTACGGGCTTGCCAGGGTAATTCCTGTTTAATGCATTAAAACGGTACGGTTCTCCTCACTTCAGTATATAATAAACCGATACCAGCAACTTTCTGGCAACTGCTACCAGAGCTACTCCACTGCCTTTGTTATGTTTAAGTTTCTCATAGAAGGCATACAAAACGGGATCTTTTCTAATCGCTATTTGGGCTGCTTCTACCAACGCCCATCGGATGTATTTGTCACCCTGTTTGGTAATGGAACCATGGTATTCTTTTTCCCCGGATTGGTGTGTGCTGGGGATCAATCCGCTATAAGAACATAGTCTCTTGGGTGAATAGAATCTGTCTATTTCACCGATCTCAGAGAGCAACAGATAGGCGGTCAGATGAGAGACACCAGGGATAGTCATTAATAATCCCGCTCTCGGGTCATCCTTTTGGATAGCTTTCATATCCTTTTCAGCTTCTTTGATTTTTAAATCCAGGAAAGGAAGGATATCTAAACACCGGTGTAATTCTTTCTGGTATACTCCTGGCAAAGAGAGACTGTGGAGAAACGCTATGCCACCTGTTCCGAAGAGATCGCTATAGGGGTGGACAATACCGAGCTTATCGATAAGATCATGAACTCTGTTTTTAAACCTGACTCGGTTAGATACCAGCAACAGCCGGTATCGTAATAGTTCTCTTTTTTCTCTGAGTGGTTCCGATGGGATGTAGGATTCGGGCAGGAAACCGGTTCTCTCCAATTGTGCTAAGACATGGGCATCCATCGAATCGGTCTTTATCTTCGCTTCTCCGATGAGTTTAGTTTTGAGAGGATGCGCTAATTTCACCTCTACTCCTTCTTCGGATATAAGGGCAACCAACCAGTACCAGCTTCTGGTAGCTTCTATCGCTACCGTGGCTGGTTTTTCCATAGCACGGAAATATGGCCTGATCTCTTCTTTGTTGTCATGGTAAAGCGTGGATTTCTGTATAATCCTTCAGGAATCATCCATCGTCTCCATTTTAGAAAAATGCTTGTGCATATCCAACCCAACGTGTATCATTTTACTAAGCCTCCTAAGTATTTTTTTGTTTTTGTTACTGACAAAATTATACTTACCTAAAGGAGGCTTTTCATATTATCCCCCGTGGGAATGTGAATGGGAAGGTAGTTTTGCACAATCTTTCAATTCCAGTGAAAGTTAATTGAACTTCATCATAATCCCACAAAATAAACAATATAACATTGTGGAATCACCTAAATCTGAAAGACAACCTGAAATTTCAGGTTGTCTTTCAGATTTACATCCATTAATTTCTGGGTGGTTGTTTCTACAACTCAACCCACCCTTTATTGACGTTGATAGTAAAATCAAGCCTGTTAGGATTCCATTCCTAGATCTTTTAGGTGTTATTAGTACAACATTTTATTTTTTTGGTAAAACCGAATTTGACAAAAGAACTACAAAATCCTTATCCAATCCAACTATTAAAGCTTTTCTGTTTTCTGTTTCTTTGAAATATAGTCCATCAGCTTTAATAGTGTATTGTTTTCCAACAAGTGTGTAAGGATTATATGGTTCATCATTCTTATCCTTTAAATCCAACCTTACTAAAGAGTCTGTTGGTAAAAATGGATCGAAATAGTATAAGCCATTTCCCATGAAAATAACACTATTCGTTTGAAATTTGATATTATAGGAATCTTCCATAGGGACAATCGGTATACTAGCTAATTTCTTACCTTTATGAAAACCATATTGGTAACCAACTATAGTCACAAAACAACAAAAAATAACTGATATTAATATCCAAATAATCTTAACGTTTTTCATTTTTCTTTCCTTTCGATAATAATTTGATATAAATTTAACTCATAATAGCGGCATAACAATCACAAATTTGACTTTTTATAGAATAATTGAATATACCTAGTTGTAATGATTGTTCGCAACCTTTACCTATTGAAATTGTACCGTATGAGTTATGAAAAATATCTTCAGTATAATAGCAAAAACAGATATAATATGGTCTATCAGGGGGGCATTTCCCTCCGCATGGATCAAATGTAATTCCCCATATCCTCCATGTCCACCATCTCCCAGTGATTGTAATCCCAGTAACTAAATCACTGATGGAAATTGGAACATACTTCCGAACGACTAATTCGATACCATGAAGGTCTACATCAATGCCATCAAAAGGTAAAGTAACATTCTCTGCTTGTCCTCCTCCTTTGAAGGAAAACTGTAAGTCGTTCGGATTCCATTCCTGGACTCGTTTGCCGTTGCTGATATCGTAAAGGGCGGTATATTTAGGAACACCGTTTTCATCGGTCAGCAGCACCGTATTGCCAAAGTTATCGTAATGGAAATAGTATTCTCCGTTCACGCCTTCTTCGGCATCGTCTTCGGTATAGGTCATGGAGAGGATGATGCCGGTTTGGTCGGTGGTGAAATCCTGGGTAAGGATTTCTTCATCGTTCACAAACTTCCGGGCATATTCCAACCCATGAGGACCATATGCAAAAGTCCATTCTTCGATTTCATAGCTGTCTTCACTCTTGGTGTAAGAAGCTACTTTACCCATACCATTGTAGGTGATGGCATAGCTGGTTTCGGTCGTACCGTCATCAAAAGTGATCTGGGTAATCTGGTCTTTGTTGTTCCAGGAAAAAACGAGGGTGTCGGTATTAGGGTAGGTGATCTGGGTTAATCTTCCTCTGCCGGCTGGTTCATACGTATAGGTCTCATACCCGCTTCCCAGCCCGGTAGGATAAGCAATCGATGAAAGATTATTAGTTAAAGCACTGTAGGAAACGCTGAAATTACCTGCAATATCGGAATAGGCAATAGAGTTAACTTGCCCCAATCCGGCGGAATATCCGTAGGTAATCGTCCGGTTATTGGAACTATACGAAATGGTGCCCACCTGATGATTGCTATTGTACGTCATCCCGTTGGTTTCGGTGAACGCATTCTGGCTGTCCCGCTGGACGGTCTGGGTGTACCCGGTTAGCTCATCGTTTCCGTTAAAGGTGGAATCGGTGGAAATATAGTCGTACGCTTCAGAGTCC
>JAJFUD010000092.1 GCA_021372585.1 bacterium | reverse complement strand
TGGGATATTAATCAACAATTGGAAGAGAGATTGGTGTATGGATCTTATCCTGAAATAATCACCGCTCAATCCAATCATGAACGGCAAAGAATCATAACAGAAATTACCAATTCCTATTTGTTGAAAGATATCTTGGAATTGGAAAAGGTAAAAGGGGCAAAAGTACTGTTTGATTTGCTTAGGTTACTTGCTTTCCAGGTAGGAAGCGAAGTATCCATCAGTGAACTAGGAAGTTCTGTCGGGCTTGATAAAAATACAGTAGCCCGGTACTTGGATCTATTTGAAAAAGCCTTTGTGCTTTACAACCTCCGCGGATATAGCAGAAACCTTCGGAAAGAAGTTACGAAAAAAAGTAAATATTATTTTTATGATAACGGCATCCGTAATGCTCTTATTGCGAATTTTAATCCACTTTCAATCCGTGACGACAAAGGAAAACTTTGGGAAAATTTTCTAGTGATGGAAAGATTGAAAAAACAAGCTTATGGATCGATTCTTTCAAATAATTTTTTTTGGAGAACATGGGATCAGATGGAGATTGATTGGATTGAAGAACGTGAAGGAAAGCTTTTTGGATATGAGTTTAAGTGGTTAACCTCTAAGCCAAATAAAGCGGAAGCTTTTTTTATCCAAACCTATCCTGAGGCAAGCGTTACAACGGTAACCACCGATACTTTTCTGGACTTTATCGGGTGAATTAGGACAGGGGCTGTCCCTTTTTATTATTTTCACTGTAATGACCTAATTAAGGTGAGATGAACGAATCAACAGAAAAAAAGTATTATATACAAATAAGGCTATGCATAATAAAAGCACGGGAGTTAACTATGAGAAAGAAATTGAATATTCTATTTTTTGTGGTCGTGTTTACCTTTATTTCTTTTAATCGAACTCCTACATATCCATCTTATTCAGCAGAAAAAGAGGGATATGCCATTGTAATAGACCAGGAAAATACTGTATTTGACAAGTTTATCGCAGAGCATCAGGAAGCGTATCGCCTGATAGTCGTGAACTTGAAAAAGGCTGGAGTGAATAACCAAGGCAGTCAGATCCTCAAACATCTTAAGAGTGTTTATGAATCGACTCCTTTCCGGTATCTGGTGTTTTTTGAAAAGGTGAATTATCTCTTGTCCGTAGATGAGTATAATTCTAATCAGTTTTATGGAAAAGATTGGACCAACCAACCTGTTGAAAATATTACTTACCGTTCTGTCTTTCCTTACAGTCGTCAAATCCATGAAGGAAGCGTGATTCAGGTAGGCATTATAACGGAAGATTGGTTGAAAACCGATTGGCTGAACCAAACTGAGATAAGCCTGAATATGACAGCTCCCAGACAATTTGATGATTATTTGATGCATACAGCAAAATGTATAACCTACAGCTCCCACCTAAGCGACTGGGGAGAGTATGTGAAAAACCTGAAAAAACAAGCCCAGACCAAAGGTATTCCCACGGTATTGGGCATGGAAGACAGGTCGTCTTATCAAAGAGAACTAAGCAAAGGGGATTATCAGTTGTTACTTGAGCCTACTACCAAGGCGATACAAACAAATGCAGTCAGTTTTGTCTGCAGTTCCCTCGAAAAAATTCAAGTCAATGTGTCTAAGTATACCGTGGAAGACTTTAACAAACATCCTGATTATATAACAACTCACGTATGGCGTGATGACGATAAAAATCAATATGTGGATCCAGATGGGAAAGAGATTACCATAGAGACCATCTATGATATGACACAAAAATTGGATTCCAAAAAAAGGATGCTCATTTACCCGATTATTTATCCTCCAAACCACATAAATCAATTCTATCTAACATTAGTCAATCTGGGAGAGGTGATTCCGGATTCAAAGTACTTACGAACTGACAGCCAAGAGCTGAAATACAATTACTGCACAGTTTGGAACGAAGTCATGGCTCATCTGATTGAGGGAAAAACAATCGGACAAGCGGTTTTTGAAAGCTATGATTCGTTTGTAGCAAAATATGGAGAGGAATATTATCCTGATTCATTGGTTATTTTTCATACCTATGCCCAGATGGTGATATATGGTCCCCCCGAAATGACAATGCAGGATCTTGCTGAGAAAGCCAGATTAGAAATATTGCCCAAAGAAATTCAAGAGACTTCTGAGATCATCATTCCTACAAAAGAGACCCAAACAGAGATAATTATTAAGAATACAGGTTCTGCTACGTTGCGTTATGTGATCGCTTTCGATGAAAATAGGTTGGAGTTGTCACCAAGTAAAGGATCCGTTGAATCCGGGCAGGAAGTAAAGATTTTGCTGAAAATTAATAAATCATCTGTTCATCTTTTCTCAACCCTAAAAAGAAAGTTTTCAGTGATTACTATTCAAACGAATGCCGGCAATAAAACAATACTAGTCAAATGGAATGACATCTAACTCGTTTTTACCTCGGGGGACTCCCCCTGAACCATATTTTGGATATGATGAATAGGCAATGGTGCTTAAGTTGGTTTTTTCAAAAATAAAAGGGAACTTATTTTTTACTTCAGCCATACCAGTTCGTCAATATCTACAATGGATGATGGTTGTTCCAGAGGATTCTCTCCGAAGGATAATAACAGTTGCTCATTTGAACCATCCGCTTTGGCTACTTTGAATACCACCTGTCCAGAATCGATATCAGTGCCAGCATACAACACTTCCGTGTCCTCCGGAGACCAAGCTGCGTCAAATACATAGAAAATATCTTTTGTAACGGTAGTGAACTGCTTGGTGCTGCAATCATATAGTTGGACGGAATTATCATAATAAAAGCTACTATAAATAAAATAACCAGATCCTTTTTTATTATCTATATCAGCCCATTCAAATAACATCAGCATATCCTTTGAATGAGCCCATTTAAAAGAATGAGTAATAGGGTTAATCGATTCTTCCTTTTGAAAAGCATTTCTCCATATGCTGATATAGAATTCTTTAAAACTACTTCCTTTAGGCACCCAATGGTTATCAATGGATTTAAGACAAGCAAAAACGTTGGATAAATAAGACCAGAAATTTTTCGCTTGGATAAATTCAAGATTTGGTTTAGAAGGATCAATAAAGGTACAATCGATTTTTTTGATGAGTTTCCCTTGCGGTGTAATGATCATAATCTGGTTGGAAGGGCTTGTATAATTATCGTATCTATCTTTTACCATCAAT
>JAJFUD010000086.1 GCA_021372585.1 bacterium | reverse complement strand
TACTTCTTAAAAAACATCTCTACTTTCCCGACTAGCGAAGACGTTTGATAAAGCTTGTTAACAAAATCAGCAACAAAAAAAGAAAGCGTGACATATTGTTGAATATCAAAAAATAAACAATGGTATCGATCTGTTTTCATTGACTCGTATAATGATTTTTCTATTAACCAGGTTTTTCCTAGTCTTCGTGAGCCAAATACAACCAAATTACCTTTTTGTGAAATCTCGTCGACGATAAAAGCGGTTTCTTTCTCTCTATCAATAAAGCTTTCAGGTCTAAATTGTCTTCCTACAATAAATGGATTTTGCATATTCTTATTTTACACATATTTTTGCAATATTCAATACACACTTTTGGTGAGTCACCTATTCTGTGTAATGATTGATTCATCTTTGTAATGCACTTATGAGAACGAATTCCAGGGGTTGGTGGGATTCGAACCTATCAGATTTTGCATTTCTGCTATTCAGGATCTGGTACGGGTTGTATACTAAAAGGTTGTGTCAACAATTTTGTGTCAGTAAATTTTAAGAACATACATTCACCTCTTTAAGCATTTGGTCAACTTTCTGAAATACATTCAATTCTTCTAATCCAAACCTCTCCTTTCTCATCATAATCAAAGCAGGGATTAGCTGATACCAGCCTTTGATGCAATGATGCCATTGGTTTTCATTCCATTCCTGGCTAACTAGGTACACAATGTTCTCTGCAGAAGTTTCATTAGGAAAGTGTTCGATCACTTTTACCCTGCGTTTCACCTCTTTGTTAAAATGTTCCAGGATGTTAGTAGAGTAAATATGCCGTTGAACTTCCTTTGGGTACTTGAGATAAGCTGTTAAGGTTTCTAGATTATCTCTCCAACCATTCCATAATCTCGGATAACGACGGTTCCAAAGAAGATCCAGCTCATTTAGCTTCTTCTCAAAAGAATCTTTATCCTCTGTTTCTAACAAAGAATGTAAATCAGAGGCTAGCCATTCCCTTTCCCCTCTGCGTATCTTCAACAAAGTCTGACGCATCTGGTGAACCAGACATCGCTGGAAATCAGACTTAGGGTAGAGTGTTCTTACAACCTCTTCCAAGCCAGTTAAACCGTCTCCTATGAAACAGAGCGGGTCTCGAAGTCCACGGGAATGTAGCTTGGAGAGTAACTCCCGATAGAGATAAGACGATTCCTTTGCCCCCGGAAAAGAGAAGCCTAATACCTCTTTTCTTCCGTCCATATCAATCCCCACAGCGATTAATACTGCTTCGGGTGCTACCGTTTTTCTTCGGACTTTTATGTATTGAGCATCGAGAAAGACAAACGGATAATACTTCTTAAGCTTTCGCTCCTGCCAGGTTAATAATGTTTCCCGACACACCTGGGTGATACGGGACACCCAAGCAGGAGAGAACTTGTAATCAGTTAGACGGGTAATAACTTTGCTGACTTTTCGCGTGCTCATTCCTTCTTAGTACATGGCGACTACTACCTCAGAAAGATCAAAAAGATTTCTTTGATACCTGGATAAAAAGAAGGGGCGGAAAGAGCCATCCCTGTCTCTGGGTATCTTCATATGATCCAGTTTTCCCCAAAGTGTCATCACAGATCGCTCATAATAACCGTTCATTCGGTTCTTGCTTACAGATTCATCTTTGGGATCAATGGCATTTTTCTCCTCTTCCATGTAGAAATCCCGTTCTGCTTTAGCGATCTCTTCTAAAGTCGTTTTCACCATATTTCTTATCTCGTCTTGCAAAAAAGCATGTAAAAGCCTTTTATTTTCCTCAAAATCGATTATTTTCTTCATATACAATCACCTCTTTTTTTGTGTGGTGCTTAAATTGAGGTGATTGTATTCTTCTTTCAAGCATTTCAAATTGTTGACACAAGATTAATGATAGTACCTACTAAAATCCTTATTTGAACATAATTTAATTTTTAAGGATCAATAAATTTATGGTGGTTTAATTTTTCTTGCAGTTTCAATAATAATCAAATTTTTTGATCTTTAAAAGGATAAAAGCTTTGGTTAGTTCAATGCTTTTAGATGTTCTGGGTAATAGAACTGAAAAAGCAAGGGTAAGATTCAGTGAAAAATTTAATTTTATAGTATAATATCATTGTTTTTTTATTGAATATTTTATAAGGATTGCTTATGTTTTTTGATAAAAAAATCTGGGATAGATTGTGGTTACCAAGGTCTTTGATAATGCTGGTTTTTCTTATCTTCATTATTGCGGGTTATCGGATTGCTACCATTTTTGGTGATGGTTATTACGATGTGGATGTATTCTTTTTTCTTTTATTTTTTTTATCAGTGCTTGGGTATCTTTTCTTGTTAACTTTTAAAGCGCCGATACTGAGTGGTTGTTTGGTCATTGTTTATGCATGTTTACTATTTCTGATGTTTGGTTTTTTGTATAGGGAAGAAGAGATAGACTTGTTTCTTGGTTTACATGTAACTATTAAAGAGCCAACGATTATTCTACTAATAGCTGGAATATTGTTGATAGTATTTTCAAAAACTCATAAAAAACTTAAGAAACCTAATAGAAATATGGAACCCTATTTTGGATATGATGAATGTTTTTTTTAGTTTAATAAGGCTTTATACTTTTGGTCTTGTCCCCATTTTTAGTACCAATCTCTAAGTTAGTCATTTGTGTGTACAATACTAACGAAGGAGAGTGGAAATGGCAAGAAAAAATTACACCATTGAGCAGATCATTGTTAAGCTCAGAGAGTTTGAACTATTCTACGGTCAGGGCAAGACCATCCAGGAAGCCTGCAGACAATCCCAGATTACTGAACAAACTTATTACCGTTGGCGCAAGGAATACGGAGGGATGCATACCAGTGATGCGAAACGTTTGAAGAACCTGGAAAAAGAGAACTCCCGGCTCAAAAAGTTCGTTGCAGAATTAAGCTTAGATAATGCAATCTTGCGGGATGTCACCTCAAAAAACTTCTGAGTCCGACCAAGCATAAAGCAGCTGCCTCGGTATGTGATGGAGACTTTCTCCATCACAGAAAGACGGGCTTGCCGGACATTAAGCGTATCCCGCAACACCTATTGGTACACCCCAGTGAAACGAGAGGATGAAGAGTTGATCAGGGAAAGGATCATCGAGATCGTGACGAATTATGGAAGAGTCGGGTACCGAATGGTAACCGATCAACTGAGAAACCAAGGATGCCTGATCAACTACAAGCGAGTGTACCGAATATGGCGAGAGGTTGGACTGGCGTTGTACAGTAACTAGTCACAAAAAAGTATCATAAACCTTCATGAAAACAAGGTAAAATGCATATTGATTAAAGCATTTTATTGTAACTAGGAGCGTCGATTTAGATAGTACTGATCAGGGTTTCAAGCGTATC
>JAJFUD010000075.1 GCA_021372585.1 bacterium | reverse complement strand
CCTCATTGATTTCTATTTTTTTCATATTGCCTAAAATGATATAGGCAATACTGGTTTCTGTCAAGTACAAAAATAAGGTTTTATGATAGTTTGTTTTGTGGACCTAGGCACTATTGCCTAAAAGAATTTACAATTTAGGTTATATTGTACTACAGATTCCGAAATACGCTCGCACAATCTCACGCAATGAGTGTGCCCAACAACTCCGTCCCCTTGGGGATGCAATTTAATATGACGTTTCATATAATTAAACCACACAAGGGGATAATCCCGTTCAATGAAGGTGCTTAAGTACCCCTTGGGATTAAATATTTGGAAAAATATAGTTATCTGGAAATTCAAGCCAGACATCTTTTCCCCCATATTTCACTTCTGAGGATCCGATAAATACCCTAGATGAGTCTATATGAAGCCTACCTTCCTTTTTAAACGTAATTTCTAAAGATTTATCAAACAAAATATTCAGTTCTTTTATATTTTTTTCAATTGGTACAACTTGTAAGAAAAATCGTTTACCACCATCTTTCAACCCAATAATTGCCACATTATTTGTACTTTCTTTCAATGCTTTGCCATTGATAAAGAGATGTTCACTAATAAAATCTCGAGTTTCTTTGTTTTTTAAAGCCTCTTGGGTAAAGTATTTGCTCATATCTAACATATCAATTGGTACTTTTAACATAATTTCAAAACAGCAGAGATCATTTATCTCAAGTGGAATATGTATTAACATATTCGTACTCTGCCCTTGTACAGAATTTGAAAACCAAAGATTGGCATTCATTCTATCGGGAAGTTCTACTTTGTCTTCTTCTTTACTAATTGAATTTCCGTTAGATGGAATTTGGATAGCGGAACTATTTATATACTGACTTGTTAAAAATCCAAAACTAATAAGAAGTGCAAAAAAAACGTATATCTTATGAATATGTATCATATTAACCTCCTATTGAAAATAATGTAAATTAGTTTTTATTTTCTAATAAAATCAAAATCCAAACATTCTCCTTTTGACTGTCTTCTCTCTAATTCTTCCTTATTTCTCCAGTATAAACATCCATCTCTTGCCATAGATTGACATGGATAATCTAAATTTTTATTTGCTATATATACTAAAATATCTAAAATATTATCAATATTACCAGGATGTTTTTCATCCTGATGTGATTCCCAATTATCTTTAGCTCCTTGCTTATCTTTTTTAAGATCTTCACAACTTTTGTTTTCCATATCTTCTGGATAATAACCTAAAGGTGGGTTACAATCACATAATTCTGTCGTACTTGAATAGATTGTGTCAGTACAATCACACGGATTCTCATCCGGATTCCCTTCCTGGAGACCAAATCCGTCCTCAATATAACAAACTAAGTTTGTACCGGCTCTGGCGACAAAGGCAGCAATAGCTTCTTCAGAGATAGTGATCGTTCCGGAAGAAGCCAACAAAGCGGTATAACTACCAGGAAGACTCATGGAAATAGTACCGGTTCTTCCCTGCCCCAAGTTCATGATTTCCAGACTATTCGTATTCCAGGTTTGTAAGGTGGTACCTCTGCAAGGATTATACTGAGCAGAAAAGACCGGACTGCCGTTGGTATCTGCCAGCAGTGTCGTATTCCCGAAATGGTCGTAATGAAAATACAACTCTCCGTCATAGCCTTCTCCGGGGGTGGTGTAGGTCATGGAGAGGATTCTTCCTTGGGGATCGGTGGTATAGTCCTGGGTGAGGGCGGTTTGGCCGTTGACGGTCTTGGTGGCTTTTTCCAATCCATGGAGTCCCCAGGCATATGTCCAGACAGACTGTGTGATGCTGTCAATCATGTGGGTACTGGAATCCAGTCTGCCTAAGTCATTGTATACAAGGACATAACTTTCGGTGCTGTCTGCAGAATCATCGTAATAATCCAACCGGGAGACCTGGTCTTTGGCATTCCATTGAAATTCCAGTATATCGTCATTGGGGTAGGCTATCTCCGATAATCTTCCTTTCCCACCGTCATAGGCATATAATTCTATACCTTGACTGCTCGGATAAGTGATCGTATCGATGTTCCCATTTCCCAGGTAATCGATTCCATACGTTCCCAGGTCGGAGAAGGCAAGCGAGGTTAACTGCCCGTTATAGGCGTCATACCCGTAAGTGAGGGTACGACTGGAAGAATCAGTTTCCATTGTGGAGAGTCTTCCTTTGGTATCATAGGCCAGGTCATAGGCTTCGGAGAAAGTATTCTGTCCCGCGTTAACGGAGAAATCATAATCGCTCATCTGTTCATTCGCATTGTACGTGGCATCCGAAGATAGATACGTGGTCTGTTGAGAAGCATCGGTCACGGTCAGAAGATCCAGCATCTTAGAGCTCCAGGTTTGGTGAAGCTCCAAGGTATTGGGGTAATCGAGCTCGTTCAGTTCCTTGGAAGTAGAATATGCATACGAATACGATTGGTTGGTTTTGGAGGTATCGGCTAAACCCGATAGAATTGAAAAAAGACGGTTCAAAGAAATAGGACGACGGAGAGAAAGCTGATTAACTCTCTCTCTCGAATCGGAAGATGAAACATGTGCCAAAACCGACCTGTTTTCTAATATTTGAATCCTCCCATTTTTTATTATTTTTTTGTTACGTAGAGTACTATAAACCAAACATGAAAACAATGAAAACAAAACAAAAGAAGAAGATCAAACAAACAAAGAAAGAAACAAAGAAAATCTCTGAAACACACTCAGAACAAGTAGAGAATACTGTTTCTGGTAGTTGTAACCCTCTATTTGGTTGTCAAGGTACTCTTTTGGAACAGGAGAAGGAAGGATGGGTTTCTGTACTGTTCTTTTTTTCTTCTGCACCATTCTTTAGCTATAAGGTGGATGGTATCTGTATGAAT
This sequence comes from bacterium, assembly GCA_021372585.1. Classification (GTDB taxonomy): domain Bacteria; phylum Caldisericota; class Caldisericia; order UBA6126; family UBA6126; genus UBA6126. The sequence continues at coordinate 1,487 of JAJFUD010000075.1, read as the reverse complement.
ATAGGTATATCCCATTAAAAAAGGATGTCAATGATTTTTTACCATTGTTTTTACAGAGATAATTAAAGTACGATTACAAGCTTATTGTATCGGAACTATCTTACTATTCTGAGATGTTAACTTGCATAGGATGTATCTTAGACAGTTGCATATAGCATAGCCAAATCCACTAATCTTAGGAAAGGATCTTCTTTGGCTTGTTCTATTAGTTCAAAGCTAAATCCAGATTTTGAAAATAAAAAGTAATAAAACTGAGTAACGCCATGGCGAAGAAAATGGCTTTTATCGGTAAGTTCTTTCAGCACAGCCATACCCAAAGGTTCATTCCGATATTTACACTCAGCAACGAGGATTTTATGTTCCTCCCTGGATTTAGCCACCAAATCCATCTCCACTTGGCATTTTTTCTCAGGATTCGTGCCCCACCAACGACCTATCGAGGTAAAGAAAAAAGGCAGGTGTTCTGATCCATTTAACCTCAGTAAATACTCCTGGCAGATTTTTTCAAATATCCACCCCATGTAATCATTCAATCTCGGTTCAATAAGCAACTCATACAACATGCTTCCCTTACCGGTGACAATATTCGAAATATGGCTGGAAATAAAGCGATACCAAAAATAAAACAGATGATCTTCCAGCAGGTAAATACTCTTTCTAGATTTTTCATCTCCTGCAGGATGTTCTTTTCGCACAATGCCTAATGAAATAAGCGTCTGTAAATAAATAGAGCAGGTGCTGGTCATAAGACCTGCTTTTAACGAGATATCATTTAGTCTGGAACTGCCTTTGGCAATAGCTGTAATGATGGCATTATAAACTTGCGGTTCTCTTAACTCCTGCTTCAATAAGTTGCCAGGCTCTTCAAATAAATACGAGGTGTCATCCAGTAGTTTTTCAATCACGTTCTCTTTCATGCTTTTTGTGGGATCAAACTGGTCAATATATTGGGGAATCCCGCCCGTAATACCATAAAGAAGTGCTTGATCCGTAAGTGAAAATGGAGGGTAAAACCGAGAGGTATCAAGGTAATCAAAAGCCTGTAGCTTGATTTGCGCAGTTCTGCGACCGTACAAAGGACTTTGATAGCCCAGCTCCATGAAGCTCATGGAAGAACCGCATAAAATGAGAAAAAGACGGCCCTGCTTCAACTTTTGGTCAATACAAGTTTGTAAAATGGAAGAAATAGCGTTTTCAGAGGAAGCAAGATATGGATATTCATCGATCACTAAAATGACTCGCTGAGTGGTTGCTATCTCGGCTAAATAATCCAATGCACTAGGGAAATTTTCAAACACAGGCTTTGCGTTTACTCCTGGCATGCTAAACGATAAAAGACTTTGACTCCTAAATTGTAAATTCTTTTAGGCAATAGTGCCTAGGTCCACAAAACAAACTATCATAAAACCTTATTTTTGTACTTGACAGAAACCAGTATTGCCTATATCATTTTAGGCAATATGAAAAAAATAGAAATCAATGAGGAA
>JAJFUD010000082.1 GCA_021372585.1 bacterium | reverse complement strand
TTCATCGTATAAGCATCGGTGGTATCGGTATTATTGTCTTCCTGCACATAAAAATAACCGTAAGGTAGAAAAATATTTTGTCAAGAAAAAATAAGGGAAATTTTCAAAGTAAATACTATTTTTTTATCTTATCTTATCCAGCCAGTTCTGACCTCATTTCTGATACAGTTGCATAGGGGGTGAATTTGTATCAGGAGTTTATGCGATAATCGATCATTTTTCTTAATTACAGGAATTTGATTGAAGAAGAGTCTTTCATTTTTTAACATCCATAAGAATCCTGCCTAATGCCTCTTTGGTTAATTGTCACTCCAAAACCATCTGTTGAATTTCGTTTTTTTCCCAATCATAAAAAAACCGATAATTGCCTGATGATTCCAATAATTCTAATTTATCATATGCCTTTATCTTTGGATAGTAGGCTATGAATTTACCTGTATCATCTACATCCAAGTAACCCAAACGCTGATAGTACAGTGGGTCCACAATCGGGAAAGGTCGAAAACTTTCCCAAGCGCCACCGTTCTTTAAAGTAAAGGCCCATCGAATTTTACGTTGATGATAATCGAGTAGCAATAACCTATCCATATAATGATAGTTTCCATCAGGATCCTGATTAAATCCTTCCGGAAGAGGTTTATGAAGGCTTTTTAAGGGTATGAAGCCGGAACTATTCATGATCTTCCAAGGAATCGTGCCTGATAATAGATCGACTTCGTAAATAGCGTCATTGAGCTCTATATATAGCCGATTTACCAATGATTCTAATTCAGTGTATGAATAATAAAGGTAGGTATCCTCTTTCATTTCCGGATTTTCCAGCTGAATTCTCCATTTTTCCTGAAGAAGGCTTAAATCTATACACGATATAAAGCTGACATCATTGTTCTCGGTTTCCTCAATTTTAAAAATGGCTAAAAATTTCTCTGTTGACCTAGGAAGATATTGAAGGGATAGGGATTCTGTTTCTTTTAAAGGTTCCAGAAAATGGCAAAGGGATTTCCAATTTTTTTCTTGCTGGATAGTATATTTTCGAAAACCACACTGAGGAGGTTTTTTTGACTTTGTGGCATCACTTAATTCCCAGTAATAGGGCGTAAGGTGAATCTGTAAGTTCTTATTCTCAACCATTTGACCAGTCAAGAGATCCAATAATTCATATTGGTTGTTTTCTTTCAAATAAAGAAGATAAGGAGGTAGAAACTGGAGATCCTCTATGTACTCAAACACGTATTTCTGATTCTTATTAATAAAAATGTCTTTATTGATATATTCTTTTGAAAGATTCCTGGCAAACAGATAGTTCTCGGAAGGCGTTTCCCTGATATGGATTTTAACAGATTTTTCCCAAATAAGATTACCATCGGTTTGGTCAACGGATACAATGGTATTAACAGTGAATCTGTTATCTATTAATCCGACTATCAGAGATCCATTTTCCCAATACAGAATTCTCGGTGATATTGCAGTATTCTGATCACTCTTCGCTTTCAATTCTTTCGTCCAATTGACAGAATCATCTTGCATGTTCAGGGAAATGAGCCAACATTTCTCATTCTCCACAAACGCGTTGATACACATTCCCTTTTGAATGATTCCATTAGTATAGTGCTGCTTATTTTTGGTATCTCGCCAAAGTACTTTTTTTTGTTCCATATCAATGCAAAACAGATCGGTTGTCGATTTCTTTGCTAACAGATAATTTCCATATATCCAGAATTCTTCCGGGAAATCCGGGTCCTTGGACCATAATTGAAAGGGATACGAGGCTACGACTTTTAAATCCTTTTTTTGTACTTGCTGTAAATCGATAGTCGGATACTGATCCCAGGGAATTTTATGAACATCCGTTATCTTTTCCGCATCAAGGTATGTAACAGGGATGTATGGATTGGTGGTTATTTTGGAAGTAGAACAACCTGCAGTCAACAAAATAACGATTAGAATGGTAATTAGCCTTGGCATACAATTTATGGAAGCCATTTTTTACCTCCAAAAGCTTTTCTATATACTCCTCTTACTTTTTGTCTGTGATAGGGATCTGCATTATACATTTCTGAAGCAGCCCAAAAATCAGAAAAAAATAAAGGTTCTCGCCAACCTTTGTTATTTGGATTCCACTGAATATTGGTAAAGATCATTCCAACGCCAGCCCCTATATTTAAGAATCTATTTGTTTTCCATGCATCAGATCCTTGATCGAAATCCAAACCATTCAATAACCATTGTTTACTCGCTCCTTCAAACCAAAAATTGTTTACTCGAAATAAGCCATAATCAGTTGTACCACCTTTTCCTTCACCAGGTCCATTGTCAGATTTAGTCCATTCATTAGTAAATAAATTTTTCGGTATATACCAATTACCTGAACCAATGCCACCCACCTCCCATGTCGGAGAATGTAATCTCAGGATCATTGGGGGGAGAAGGCTGTAAGTCACTTAAAGAACATCCATACGGGGAATTCAGGTTGGCGACATTGAGCTGACCAAAACGGGAGGGGGTGTTGGTGTTCTGGGGAGAATAGCCCGTCTCGCTGTCCCACAGGCACTCCTCGGCCCTTATTTTCTTCACCCGTCCGGTCAGCTGGTCTCCGATATTCATCGTATAAGCATCGGTGGTATCGGTATTATTGGCTTCCTGCACATAAAAATAACCGTAAGGTAGAAAAATATTTTGTCAAGAAAAAATAAGGGAAATTTTCAAGGTAAATACTATTTTTTTATCTTATCTTATCCAGCCAGTTCTGACCTCATTTCTGATACAGTTGCATAGGGGGGTGAATTTGTATCAGGAGTTTATGCGATAATCGATCATTTTTCTTAATTACAGGAATTTGATTGAAGAAGAGTCTTTCATTTTATTATCTATCGTCTTGTAAATAGGACAAAAATGGGATAGACTTGTCCTATGAATGAAATATTAAGAACACTTCTGTATGAATGGAAAGATAAAAAGCTTCCTAAACTCATTCAGCGTGATATTATTCTTGAGCAAAAACAAACTCCCTATATACACAATGCAACCGTCATTACCGGTTTTAGGCGCGTAGGCAAAACTTATTTGATGTATGATTTAATTAAAAGGCTCTTAAAAACCAATTCCAGGGAAGATATCGTTTATATTAATTTTGAGGACGAAAGAATCATCAATCCTTCGGTAACTTTATTGACCGATTTGATACCAGAGATTCAATCTTTATTTGGGAAAAAACCAAAGTATCTTTTTTTGGATGAAATACAAAATGTTTCCAATTGGTCTAAATGGGTTAGACGTATTCTCGATAATGAAGATATCCAGATTTATATCTCAGGCTCTACTTCAAAAATGAGTAGTCATGAGATCCCAACAGAGTTAAGAGGAAGATTTTGGGAAATCAAAGTAAAGACCTTATCCTTTCATGAATATTTAACATTTATACGCGAAGAGATTGATTTTCAGAAAACCCCTTTTTCCAAAGAAGAAACCGCTAAATTTCAGTATTTATTGGACGATTACCTCAGATACGGGGGTTTGCCGGATGTTGTTTTATTGCCAGTTGAGAAAAAACTGGAATTGTTGCAATCTTATTTTCAGACTGTCGTGCAGAGAGATATGATTGAACACTATAATATCGAGAATCATATAGCTTTACGAACTATGCTGAAACTTCTTATCAATTCACCGTATTTCACGATTTCCAAACTGCAGAACATCATAAAAAGCATGGGGATACCGGTAGGCAAAACAACGATTGATAACTATTTATCCTATGCGCGGTCCTCTTATTTTTTACAGGAATTATCCATCTTTACCCCTGTAATCACCAATCAAATCCAGTATCCCAGAAAATCATTTTTCGTAGATACAGGTTTTATGACCGCGTTGTCAACAGGTTTTTCAAAGAATTCCGGAAGGTTATTTGAAAATGTGATTTACCAAAAAATCTCATCAGAAAATGATATTGTGTATTATTATAAAGACGATAACGATTATGAAGTAGATTTTATCACGATCAATGGAGGGTCTGTGACTGGTTTATATCAAACCAGTTATGATATAGAAAGCGAGATCACGAAAACCAGGGAAGTCCGATCCTTGTTATTTGCTGGTAAGAAACTGCAATGCAAGAATTTAGTTCTAATCACTGCAGGATTGAGCCAAGCCTTCGATATTCCAAAAGAAATACAAGTAGTACCATTTTTTGATTTCTGGAAAAAGGAATAAAAATCGAAATTTCTGGTTTGTTTTTCAGTTGGATCAAAATCATTCTTTCTTAGGTGTCCTGTCAATAGGACAGAACAATACCCTTTTTGTCCTATTAGTAGGACATTTTATCAAACAACTCCTACAGGATAGTTTTATCTGAGCAAATGGGAGGGCTTGCCTCTTTATCGAGCGTTATCGTTTTGCATTATTCTACAAATATGTCAAGTACTACCTTACAAATTTATACAAAAAATGTCGGTTATCATTTTACAGATTTGCAAAATCTATGGTTGTAGAATAAAAAAACATGGAACATAAAGAATTCTCGGTTTCTGCAATATCAAGTCCGGGATTGGTGGGACAATGTTAGAACCGCTTTGATGGAATGCGAAGTAAAATAATTAAATAGACTATGCTACAATGACTGATATTAAATAATTAAAAAATAAATTAAATTACCTACTCTTTAGTGCAAATAATACTTGATAATTTCTATTCCAATTTTTATAAGATATTTTTAACTTTAATACCGATTTCTTGGATTCTGGTTCAATATCACTTCACTTTATCCTTCCAATGTCGTAGCTATAAATACGTTTGCTTCCTCAGGTCTATTTTTTCCTATTTATAACAACAGACCACACATTCTAGATTCACTCTGCTGGATGTGAATTCCAATTCAGTTTTTTCCAGAACTGCTATCGACCATATCCGCAAATTAGGATATGATTAAGAATCTTTCTAAGATGATCGAAAATGCAACTAATGCGCAAAAACTTTCATTATGGGTAACCAAAAAAGGCTTGAAAGCTCAAGGAAGGAAACGCTGCCGAATAAACTCTTTAAAAAATAAATCCGTAAAACGGTACTCTCCTTTTTCTACCTTCTCCAGTATGCCAATGTTAATCAGTTGTAAAAGCGCTCTGGTCAATGAATTAGGATGTTGGATGTCATACCGTTCCATGTTCTCAGCGTTATAC
>JAJFUD010000081.1 GCA_021372585.1 bacterium | reverse complement strand
TTTTTGTCACAAAGTAATTTATACGAGGAGAGAACCTCTTTTTCCACTCTTCTTTTTTCCTTCATTTTTTTCTTGGAAATTTACATAAGAAATATTATAGTACCTGTTATTTAAAATGTCAAACTTTTTTACTAGCTTTTTAAAGTAAGAAAATAATAAAAAAATATTTAATGCTTTTTCAAAGAATAAGGGTAGATAGTAACACGCTGTATTGTAAGAAAAAACCTATGAGAATGATTAACTTATCAACTATCACTTCATTCACTGGGGATTTTCATGAAATGCATAATACGTTTAAAATCTTTGCAACCTTTTCATTTTCATTCGTTATCCCTTGTGCAGGAAAAAAACAAACCTATAGGAGGAAAAGAGAATGAATGTAAAGAATCAGCTTATCAGCACCTTAAAGCCGTATGCCAGAAATGGGAAGGTGCATACAGACCTTCAGATCAAACAAGTGGCAGAATCCATCAAAAGGTTTGGCTGGGTGCAACCTATCGTGGTAGACAAAGATAACAATGTGGTAATAGGGCATTGCCGATTGGAATCAGCGAAATGGCTGGGATTAAAGGAAGTGCCGACCGTCATCGTGGAGCATCTGACCGAAGAAGAGATCAAAGCTCTCCGGATTGCTGACAATAAGTTGAATGAATCGGATTGGGATGTTCTGCTGGTCAATGAAGAGGTTGAGTTGCTTCCTTTGGATCTTCAGGTTATTTCCGGTTGGGAAGTAAATCTTCTGAAGGTAGAGCTGGAGAACAAGGAGAAAGAGATCGATGAAATCCATACGGAAAACGAATGCCCCAGTTGTGGATACAAATGGTAATGCCTTCTGTCATTTCTGCCTTTGCGGGAGGTGGCGGATCTTCGCTGGGATACCATATGGCAGGATACAAGGAGTTATTGGCGATTGATTTTGAGCAGAATGCCTGTGATACCTTACGTCTTAATTTTGATTTCCCTGTTTGGCAGAGAGATATCCAAGAAGTCACAGCAGAAGAAATTCTCAGCTTCTGTCATCTTAAATCCGGTGATTTGGATGTTTTAGATGGTTCTCCCCCCTGCCAGGGATTCTCCACAGCGGGAAAAAGAAACCTTCATGATTCCAGGAACAGCCTGTTTCTAGACTTTTTCAGGCTTATTCAGGGATTGCAGCCAAAAGTGTTTGTCATGGAAAATGTATCCGGCATGGTAAAAGGAGGGTACAAGGGAAAGTTTAACGAGATCCTGAATACCCTAAGATCTACCGGATATCGAGTCAAATGCAAACTGGTGAATGCCATGTGGTATGAAGTGCCCCAAAGCAGAGAAAGACTATTTTTCATAGGCGTTAGAAAAGATCTTCATCTAGAACCTGTATTCCCGATTCCATCAGAGACCTATATTACCTTTCAGGACGCGACTAAAGGCATTAAAAACAATGTAAAACCGCCTGAGCTTAGCAAATGCTTCAGACCATATGTTCCCTTGTTAAAATACGGTCAATGTGTGCAAGATGTAGGAGGAAAAGGATTTCAAACTGCAAGGATATATCCTAACCGGGTATGCCCGACCATTACAAAGCTGATAGGCGGTATCGGTTTCGGTGCATTAATTCATCCATATGAAAACAGGGTATTATCTATCAGTGAGATGAAAAGAGTTTGTTCTTTTCCGGATGATTATATTTTGACAGGAAGTTATCAGGAACAGAAAGCAAGGTTAGGCAATGCGGTCATGCCTAAGATGATGTTTCGTATCGCCAAAACCATCAAGGAAAAGATTCTGGAGAGTAACAATGATTGAAACCCTGAAACACAAGGAAGCCTATGAGTTCTATTACACCCTGGGAGATAAAAGAAGTTATCTGCTGGTTGCCCGTCAGTTTACCGTTTCAACTACATCCGTTAAAAAGTGGGCGGTCGCTTTTAACTGGCAGAGAAGAATACTGGAAAGAGATCGGGAGTTAGGGCAGCGGTTGGAGAAAGTCACCAATAAAAGCATTGTCGAGGAGAAAGCCAGACTTCTTAGTGTGGTGAAGGGATCTTTAAATAAGTTTATCGAAAGGTTAAAATCGGGAGCGATTGTCCCAAATTCCATTGCTGACCTTGATCGATTGGTAAAGCTCTATCTGCTATTGTTAGAACAGAATGCAGAGCCTGTTATATCCACGGAGAAGCGAATCGAAGAAATGACTCCGGAAGAACAACAGCAAAGGATAAGAGAGATTCTCTCCAAAATTATCCGGGACAAGAACCTTTTGGATCAAGTCATGAATCAGTACAATGACGATTGGAAACCAAATAGCTCTGTTTAGATATGTTTGCCCTATAATTTAAAAACGGATACCTTCTGGATTTTGCTGTTTGTGGGTTATAGGATATAAATGTATCTGAATAGGAGATGAAACAAAAAAAGTGATGAATGATGGTTCGATGAAAGAGTATTTGCAGATCATCAAAAAGAGATTTCAATCAGGCATATCCACCGAACACAGTTATCGAGGCGATCTTCTCAGTTTAATCAACTCTCTTGTCAGCGGGGTTACTGTCACCAATGAGCCAAAACGCCAGAAATGCGGTGCACCGGATTACATCATTCAAAGAAAAGAGATCCCCCTTGGTTATATTGAAGCCAAAGATATAGGAGCGGATCTGGATAAAACCGAAAAGACAGATCAGATCAAAAGATATCTGGAAAGCCTTTCCAATCTAATCGTGACAGATTACCTAGAATTCCGGTTCTTTCAATATGGCCAGAAAGTAAAAGAGATCAAACTTGCCTCCATCAAAAACGATAAATTCTTTGTGCATTCGGAAAACTTCGAGATATTCCTTACCTATATCCAAAACTTTTGCCAGTTCGAAGGTCAGACTATCACCTCCACCGTAAAACTTGCTGAAATGATGGCAAAAAAAGCCAAGATGATGAAAGAAGTCTTTTTTAACGCTGTTTTAGAAGAAGATGAGCATAATACCCTTAAAGATCAATTTCTTGCGTTTAAACAGATTCTTATGCACGACCTGGATGAAAAAACCTTTGCGGATATCTACGCACAGACCATCACCTACGGATTATTTGCAGCCAGGTTGCATGATCCCACCTTACAAACTTTCTCCAGACAGGAAGCCAGCGAGTTAATCCCAAAATCCAATCCTTTCCTGAGAAGCTTATTCTCTTATGTATCCGGTATCGAATTGGATGAAAGAGTAAGATGGATCGTGGATGACCTGGCAGATATTTTTCAGGCTACCGATTTAAACGCCATCACAGCTGACTTTGGCAAGCTAACCGGACAAACCGATCCCTTCCTTCATTTTTATGAGCATTTCTTAGCTGCCTATGATCCGACTTTAAGAAAATCGAAAGGGGTGTATTACACACCGGAACCAGTGGTGAATTTTATTGTTCGGGCAGTAGATGATATCCTGAAATCTGAATTCAACCTTCCGGCTGGACTAGCTGACACTAGCAAGATTAGCATTGAGATAACTGACAATACTTCAAAGAAAAAAGAAATCAGAGAAGTCCATAAAGTGCAGTTTCTGGATCCTGCCACCGGAACCGGAACCTTTTTGGCTGAGATCGTTAAACAGATTTACAAACAATTTGAAGGACAGGAAGGGATCTGGTCTAATTATGTGGAAGAACATCTGATTCCCCGATTAAATGGCTTTGAGATCCTGATGGCTCCTTATACCATGTGCCACTTAAAATTAGAAAGCCTGTTACGAGACACAGGATACCGCCCTAAAGACGAGAAGAAACAAAAAAGACTCCAGGTATATCTTACCAATAGTTTGGAAGAAGCTCATCCGGATACCGGTACTTTGTTTGCTTCCTGGTTGTCCAGGGAATCCATTGAAGCCAACTATATCAAAAAAGAAACCCCTGTAATGGTCGTCTTGGGAAATCCGCCTTATTCAGTCAGTAGCAGTAATAAGGGAGAATGGATCCAAAATCTGATTGCTGATTATAAAAAGGATTTACATGA
>JAJFUD010000100.1 GCA_021372585.1 bacterium | reverse complement strand
ATTTTACTGAATGTCGCTCCCTTGATTCAAAAAAGCAAAACTTTAGTGCCATTCCGATTCATTGGAGAGCAATTGAATGCTACCATTTCCTATACGACGGATCCTAAAACCAAACTGGTCAAAACGGTCTCTTATGTGCTTGACGATACAACGATAGTTTTGACAATTGGCGCTAACAAAGCACTGGTGAACGGTAAATCGATTCCCTTGGATGTGCCGGCTCAAATCTTGAAGGGGACTACCATGGTGCCTCTGCGGTTTATCACCGAGAACCTGAACTGCAAGGTGGATTGGGAACCCAAAGCACAACTCATCACGATCACTTACCCCAATAGTGCATAAATAAAGGGGGCAGGGGACAGTGTGCGTCATGATCGACGTAGAACGAGTGTAATTAATTTTTGCGTTATATATACTAAGTATTCTTTTGAAACGGAGTCAAACCCCTACCGAGATTACATCCGTTCATCGATACCTGCATCGACATGATTACCCGTTTCGGTGAAGAGGTCAAAAATGACTTTGTTGTGCCCACGGGTTAAAATTGGATTAGTCTGAATGAGTCAACAGTCTAATAAAGTACAATGAATGGAGAATTAATAATGCTGAGAGACGAAGATGGACGTATCACTCCGGATTGAGTGGTCGCATAAGACCGGATTGCCGGTCGGGATTAACCGGAATAAGCAACACAAGTTCTTTGGTGGTACACTTTTATATTAAGTGCCAGCAATAGATAAGGGTGCTGGGACAATTAAGTTCCGGACTTTAAGATTTCTTCCCTAGTATCTTCAAAAAATTTCAACTTCACTTTAGTTTTTTAGATTTTCACCTTACTAATGCTTCACCATCTACATACATCAAGGTTTTTTTAAAGTTGGATCATGGTACCCAATGTTCCTTAGAACAATACTATCTTCACAGTACTCCCAAGTAAAACGTATGTCAGAATTGATTCTTGACTCGAATATACCATCAGTTCCTTGAATTTTTTTAGATTGCAGGGAGGGATGCTTTGGATTATCAAAAAACAATTCGAGTTTTGTTTGGATTATCTCTTTCAAGGATTGGGGAAATTGAGATACTTTCTTTTGAAAGTGCGGAGATACAATAAGCTTCATTCTTTATCTGAAGTAAATATCTTCGCTAAATCACTCTTTTTGGATACTGGGATTCCCTTGCCTTGTTTTAATTCTTTAGTAACTTGTTTCTCTTCCTCTTGCCATTTCTCAGAAAAGAACCAAGCTTGGTCTTTTGGCAACACGACCGATGGTATTAAATAAATCACCCCGTTACTCTCTTTCACCTCTATCATATCACCCGTTTGCAGATTCAGTTTTTTGACCAGATATTTTGGTATGGTGACTTGAGATCTATCTTTCAATTCACAATAAGTCTTATTTTTCATATCCAACCTCTTGCTTTTAGAAATGATGATATTCAAAAATTCAGAAAAAGCAATACCTTTCTTCCAATCTTTGCCAACAACAAGAGATGATCCTCTGGTTATTTCTCCGATCGAATGAGCCATCCTTCCGGCATCACACCACACACAACCTCGGCTACAAAACTGATATGATCCTGAAATCCCGTAGAAATATAGAACAGAAAAGTGAATCAAAAGAACTGTTCGGGGCAATTAACTCTTCCTATTGCATCTGGTCGAATATGCCCGGAATATCCAGTCGGATCCTAGTACTACAACGCCGTTTAGAAAATTCACGAAGGATGTTTCTTTTTCCATGAAGCCATAAAAGACTGCCTGGATTTCTCTTTGTTGTACTGCTGGTTCTTCCACCAAGCAAGCACCATCTGTTCATCCCATTCCATTCTGGGTAATACCACCTCTAATATTTTACGAATCTCCGGTACGGTCGCTTGTATTTTTTTTCTCACCACTGCTTTTGTACCATTTTTAAGAAAAAGAGAGCCATCAAAGAGAGAGTGATATGATGGTACCACCCTCTGTATTTGATTTCCGAGGGATCCTCTACCGATCTCCGTATCATCAGCCAGGCAGGAGGACCTGGTTTCCGCTCCTGTGATTCGATGACTCTTACTCGTTCTCGTTTCTGTGTCGGTACCTTCCAGGCAGGATCTTTTATCCAGACATGGGTATTGCTTTTCATTTCAAAACAATACCATTTTCCTAAACTGGCTACCAGGTGACGAACATCATGGGATTCTCCATAAGCGCTGTCTCCGGTGACCCATTGGTACCATAAATGACCTAACTCAGTCGCTTGCTGCAGCAATCGCCATCCCCTGTTCAATCTTGGTGTGAAATCGAAGGGAATCAGGAATCCCTGCTTTCTCTCTTTTCTGGCAATAAGGCTCCTCAAACCAGCCGGATAGAATATACAAACGGCAGTCTACCAGGGTGTGTCCGTGCAGAGAAGCATAGGACAGGAACACGCCTACCTGGCAGTCTATAGTTCAAGGTTGGATCCAGTACTATGGGAAATTTTATCCCTCTGCTCTGTAAAAATTAAAGGACATTCTAGACACGATGCTGATCAAATGGATAAAGGCAAAATGCAAGTCTGTCCGAAAGAGCTTTAAGAAAGCAAAACGGTTGCTACAATGGATGAAGAATCAAAAACCTACTCTTTTTTGTTCACTGGGCAATAAAATGAAAGTATGAAAAGCAGATTAATACCATAATAGGAGCTGGATGAGCTGAGAGGTTCACGTCCAGTCCTGAGAGGGCCTGGGGTGTGACTCCCCCGGGCTACTCAACCCCCTGTACCAAAAGATGAGATAGATTTTTTTTCTGTTTCTGCTTTATAGACAAAGGTCTAACTGGTGGAAAACGAGTGGTGATTTGTCAGATTGAGTCTTTTAGGAGAGCTGTAGAATGTTTTTCTATATAGGAATAAAGATTCATATCCTTGGCGTATCGGATGAGTTTGGATTGTTTGAGTGTGCTGAAATCCATGTTATCTAATAAGCTTAGTGTTACATAGCGGTTGGATTTTTTTTGTTTGTAATATTTGAGATAAATCAAGTCAAGAAGTGCTTTTTCAGGCTCTGCCATGTACACTTGAGGGGTGGTTTCCCGAAAGCCAAAAAAAGAGTTCGCTTGAATTTGATGGTATTCAAAAATGGTATCCATAGCTTTGTATTGATAAGGAAGTTGAGTCGTGACCATCGTGTAAAGATACACCGTCTGAGGGAGGATGCCGAATTTATTGAGAGCGGTTTCCATGCTGATGTAACTTGGTTTTTTTAAAACCATAGCCACATAGTCCAGGCTGGGAGGGTGAAAGGGATTAGCATAGTACCCGTTTGCCAGATGAGTAACCAACCCACTTTTTTTTAATCTGTTCAGCTCCACCCGCAACGTCTCTTGATGTTTATTAAGCAGCAATGAAAAATCAGTTAGGTGAAAGACAGTCATTTCAGGATGTTGCTGAAATAGGTCGATAAAAGTTTTAGTGCTCATGGTTCAATAAATCCATAATATGGCGTAGATCTTCTGAGAGCAGTTGAATCACCTTCGGAAATTCAGGATGATAGACTGAATAAAGACGGTTATCCATGAAACGCTTCATTTCATGATCCAAAATCAGATCCCCTTCTCTCGTTAACACACTAACATTTTCAAGAAATTTTGCTTGGTAATCTGATAGAGAATAGCCATAATCAATTAGTTTTTGCTTAATCATTAGTAGGATTTCTTGAGGTTGTAACTGAATCTTTTTTTCGTGTAAGAGAAAGTACAAATCCCATAAATCTCTTCCTTTGAGGTAAGGACGAAGGCCAAAAGCAACGATTTTATCAATGATAATCTCTGATTCACTTTTTGTTTTGAGTGGGAATGTGACCATATTCCACGTTAAGGTGGAGACGATAGGCTGATAAGCGGGGATGTTCGCAAATTCAAGCTGTAACATGAGGTTAGCATTGATTTCCTCAGCAGTGGAGGTAAATTGATATCGTTTCAGGGTTTGACTTTGTTTTTGCCATTTCCCTTTTTGGATTGGGAGATAGGGAAACCATTTATGAAGTTTAATGGGAATGGCGTTCACTTTAGCTTCTAATTGGAGAAAAAGCGTAGAATCTTTGCTTTGAAACGTAAAATCAAGGTCTTCTGAGTAACGAACATTTCCATACATGATTCTTAAAGCTGTACCACCCTGAAAAACACCTTCTTGAAAAAAGTCCATCTCAGACAAAAGAAACAGAACACATTTTTGCAGTTCTTCCCGTAAGACATTCTCAGGAGAAGTCTTCATCAATACGCTTTTTTCTTTAATATTTTTTAATAAAAGTGAGTTGTTTACCATATCATAATATTAGCATATTTGTTAATATTATCAAATACTTTTTTTGCTTTGGGGATCACACTCCTCTGGCGAAAAATTTAGTGAAGCAGATTTATGCCTGTTTTGATTGTGTTAAGGTCAATTACAGGCAATGGATACGATTATAATTCGATTTCCAAAAGAAGTGCAATTTAGCGAATCCATCAATTTACATGATAATAATGTAACCATCAATGATGTTCCTTTAAGCGCTTTAACTCATATAAACGGTAGCTATCATTATGAATTAACTGTCGGCGATATCGAAGTGAACGAAGGTGATCCCGTTAAGATTGAATTTAACTGTCCGGAAATTCGAAATCCAATACAACCTGGTTTCATCAAACTTGAATACAAACCTAAAGGATTGGCAGATTTTATCTTCTCTCCAGCAGTGGAGATTGTGGCGCAAACATTAGAAATTACTGATGTTACGATAACGCCGCCCAACGCGCTTCAAAAAGCAAAATATAGCATTCAGGTGATTTTCGGCGACAATGCTCTACCGCAGAAAAGGATCACTGTATATCTGGAACATCTTGAGACTGTAATCGATATTGAAGAGGTGAAAATTCAAGAACAAGCGCACGAAGTGATTCTGATGGATGTGGATAATGGCACCAAGCCTGGTTCATATAAGATGACGGTCACCACAGATCAAGAGCAACAGGGAGCGGAGTATAGTTATACTATATTCCCGTCAATTCCAACCACAACGATTACTGTGGAAGGAAAGCATGGGAACCGTAATTGGTATGTAGAGCCCCCGATGATCTCATTTGCATCTTCCGATCCAACCGCTGAGATTTGGGTATGGTGGGATAAAAAGATCGATCAAAAGATTCTCTATACTGAGGCAAAACCCGCAGATGTTGGTCAGTACAAAGCACAATTGTTCTATCAATCTGTCACGGCTTATGGGGAAGAAGAACCAAAAGTCCAAGAGATTTGGGTAGATACCCTTAGACCGGAAATCGTGATCGAATCACCGGTTGAATCAAAAACCCTGGTTCGGGAAAAAGAATTCAAGATCATTGGTCGGGAGACTCTGATAAAAACAGTGGTTTATGGTGAAGATACTCCCGGATATGACAAAATTGTCACTATCAATGAGGAAGCAGTGGAGGTGAATCTTGAAGATGGTTATTTTTCTAAGGTAATTGAGCTGGCTGAGGGAGATAATCTGATTTCAATTCATGCGGAAGATGAAGCTGGAAATACTTGGAGCAATGAACCTTTGATTGTGCTTGATACGATCATGCCGGTCATTGTGCTCGAACCGAGGAAAGTGCTCGACCCATTCATTATCGGGAAAACCGATCCCACTGCCCAGCTATTAATCAACGGCGAGATCATCTATGTTGAAGACGATGGCTCCTTCCGATATGAGCTGGGGCAAGTCGGTCTTCATGAAATCACGGTGGTAGCCACTGATCCGGTCGGGAATGTGAATACTCAAAAATTCTCCCTGTGGTTTGGGTATACCATTATTCTTCAAATTGGATCGTTGAAGGCATCCACGAATGGAGAGAATATTTTACTGAATGTCGCTCCCTTGATTCAAAAAAGCAAAACTTTAGTGCCATTCCGATTCATTGGAGAGCAATTGAAT
>JAJFUD010000050.1 GCA_021372585.1 bacterium | reverse complement strand
AAGATTTGATGATATGCATCATTTCTGGTAAACTAATTGACAATTGCATAAGGTTCTCTCCTTTTTTTAAGTTTTTGTCACAAAGTAATTTATACGAGGAGAGAACCTCTTTTTCCACTCTTCTTTTTTCCTTCATTTTTTGCTTGGAAATTTACACAAGAAATGTTATAGTACCTTTTCATCCGTGGTTATCACGAATTATTCGCAACGAATGCTACACGTTTCTCAAAAAAAACAGACGCCAGATCACGAATACTGATTCCTGGCTTGATACCATCACCAGTGAGGATACTCATCCGGAAACCATCCACTTAGTACAATCTGTCCTGGAACAGCTTTCGCAAAAAGAGAAAGAGATCATTCAATTGCGGTTTTATCAGGAACTCACTTTTGAAGAAATAGCAAAAGTGCTTTCCACAAGTGTAGGCAATGTGAAAGTCAGAATTCACAGAGCGATCAAAAAATTAAAGGAGATGATGCCGAATGACGCGTGAAGAAAAGCAAATCAACACATGGCTGAACGATTCGTTACAGTCCATTCACGCTGGCTCAGATCTGTTTGGAAAAGTGCAGAAACGTCTTGAAACCAGTAAAAAACCGTCTTTTCATTGGTATGGATTTCTGAAAAAAGCCATTCCGGTCTCACTGGCGATAATGTTGCTTGTCTCGTTTGTGTTTCCGGTGTTTGGTTCTGATGGTAACCTGATGGACCTCTATTATAATTATCGATTCCAGAAGAATATGACTTCCCTGCGCAACACTACAAACGATGAGATGAAGAATCTCGACAAGAACATTAACATCAGTCGTTTGTTAATGAATACAATTCTGGAAGAGCAATACCAATTGAATCCGTCCATTGTACAGTACATGCGCTCTCACAATATGGATGCGGTTGAGATGGTGATGACACTCTACGTTTCCCGCCAGGCAAACCTCGAGCCTACTGAGATTGTCAACCTTAGAAACCAGAACATCAGTTGGGGCAGGATTATCCGTAAGTTTAGAATCAAACCCCGTTTGGCATTTCAACAGATGAGCATGATGCGTGATCATATTCACGATAAAATGGTTATGCCTGTGGAGAAAAAGCTTCTGATTCGCGGGAGAGTGGAAGCCTATATCTCTGAAAAACAGATTCTGGTCTTAGAAAATGCACCCTTTGTGGTTCATCTGGACAGCGATACAACCTCTACAGTATCTCTTGTGCAGGGAGCGTATATCCAGATTGAAGCCTTCTATACCTTGGATACGCAGATTGTAACAGCGTATGAAATCGCCTCTTATGATCCACAGAAAGTGGGGATGATTACAATAACCGGGGAGATTCTTGAGAGATATGGAAACCAAATCACCCTTAGATTAAGAGATCAATCCAGCCTGCATATCAAACTCTCTCCCAAAATTATGAATAGCCCGTTAAGCCCTTTAATTCGAAGTAGTTTATTTGTAAGAGTGGAGGCAATCAGAGGACTGAACAATGATTTAATTGCTATCAATTTGAAACGTTTGGTACCACCAGTCGGTGTTTTTAAAGATTCTTTACCTTAGGAGGAAAAAAATGAAAAAGTGGATCACTTTATGTTTAGTAGCTTTAATGAGTCTTGGATCGTTCGGATTGGTATCCGGCAAAGAAAATGCCAGGTTAAATGGAAAAACCAGCCAGATTAACCAGGAAGCCAAGACTTTTGTTTTAAAAACAGAAAATGAGACCTGGAAAGTGATTTGGGATGAAAAAACCAATTTTGTGTTTGATGGGAAAAAAGTCTCCTCAGCAGACTTAAAGGAAGACATTGAAGTGCTGGTTGCAGGCAAACCTGCAGAAGCCGATAAGACTATCAATGCTGTGATAGTGGCATGGGGTAAGAAGCCTGACTCAAAAGATCCCGGAAAAGATCAGCAAATACCGAATATTTTCGGCAAATTATCTGAATTGAACCTGACCGATAAGACCTTCAAACTGGAAGCAAAAGACCGGGAAGGGAATCCAGTCGTATTTACCGTTACCTACCTCGAAAGAACAGCCTTTATACGCGACAAGAAGCAAGCAAAACCGGAAGATTTCAAAGATGGTGAAGAAATCACCGTTGCCGGTAAAGTAAACCCGGAGGAGAAGACAATTCTGGCTATAGCTGTGGCTCTTGGCAAGATGAAACTGCCACCCGGAAAAGACGATAACGATCGTCCTCCCATGGTTTTTGGTAAAATATCAGGGTTAAATCTGACTGATAAGACATTTAATCTCGAATTAAAAGACAAAGAGGGCAATCCTATTGTTTTTGCTGTTAAGTATGGTGAAAAAACAACGTTTATTCGCGACAAAAAGCAGGCAAAGCCCGAAGATTTCAAAGATGGTGAGGAAGTCACCGTTGCCGGCAGAATTAACCGCGAAGATAAAACCATTATCGCCGTAGCTGTCATGTTGGGCAAAGTCACCCCTCCCAATAATCCCGGTGATCGTGGTCCTGACTCACCACCGGGTGCTCCCTATAAAGCCAAAGGTGTTCAAGGCATGGTAACCGAGATTAATCTGGAAAAATTACAATTCACAATGGAAGCCAGAGGTCAGGTAGTGATCACGGTACAATTTCATGATTGGACTGATTTTGTCAGAAATTGCTTATTTGTCATGCCAAAAGCTCTCGGAAAGGGAGATAAAGTCACTGTTTTCGGACCGATTGATACAGAAAACAAAATGATAGACGCTCATTACGTCGTCTGGTAATTCATACCCAAGGGGACGGGGTTGTTGGGCAGACTGAATTGATCTGACAATCCCGTCTTTTTTATCTAACTAATATTCATTAATAATTTATGGTGTTACGATCACCCAAACCAAATTAAAAATAAACGCTGAAATCGTTAAAGCCATGAATATAAATCCTACCCTGTTCCATTTATTCTCAGATTGTGTGAATTCATCAAAGTTTTTCCATTTATTTCTGTTCCAGGATAATTGACGGGAATAGATACCTGCAAACACCATCAAAGCCAGGAAACCAATACAATAAATGATTATGTTAGTGATAGCTAAGGGTTTTGGTGAACCAAAATACCGCCATCGTCCCACATTGGACCGAATGCGCTATCCAGGTTTTTGATATTCTTCATCGCATCAATTTCTGTTTGAGAGATTTTTGTTTTCGATGAAAACTCGATGAACTTTTGCATGAAATTACCGGAACG
>JAJFUD010000049.1 GCA_021372585.1 bacterium | reverse complement strand
TCTTCCTGGTAACAATACCGCTTTGTTGGCTTCTTCCGGAACGATCACTATCTCTGAAGAGACTATTGTTTCTTTTAATGCTAGAGCCGCTAAAGCTGTCTGTTATATTGACGGCGGGTATGGTCCCCAGGAAGGGAATCCCTGTGATGATGAATGCGATCCAGAGAATATGTTTCCTGGAGGTGAAGATTCTGGATATAGAGATTGGCGGAAAGAAGTTAACAATATGTATAATAAGGGGTCAAGGGATTTTAAAGCGTGGAAAGAGATAGATAATTGTGGTGATTTAAAAGGTGCATGGGAAAAACAACACGATATCTGGAAAAATGCACAAAGAAAAGGTTTTACCGGAGATTATACTGATTATCACCCCGGCGATGATATTGAATATCTTGTTGATATTGCTAAAAAATTTGATCCAGATAAATGCTCGTTTCGAATAAGTGATGAAAAAAAATATGAATGGGCATATCAAAACGAAGAGTATCGGCGTGCTATCGCAGGCTTGCAAGTGTTGGATTGTTTAAAGAAAAAAATGGGTTGTGAGTGGTAAAAATGAGGAAGAAGGCTAATATGAAACATCTAGTAATTTGTCTTGTTTGCTGTTTTTTATTAGCTTTCTCATTCTCTTTTTCAAAGGCTGATGAAAAAAATCAATCCTCCATAATCGGGTATGGTCCTATTGCCGGGGATCTGGTGATGCCTAGTAGTACTGTGGCTTATGAGGATAAACTGTATGTGTTGGATCAAACAGGGATCAGTGTCTTTGATATCCATACAAGAGAATTAATGAAAAAGCACTCTATTGATTATCAGAAAAAACCTCTAATTGATTTTGAAAAAACTCAAACACTGTTTTCTTTTCTCGAATATCTTGCAGATGGATATAGTAAATTTTATTCACCGCTTGATGATTTATTTTACCAAATGAGATATAATAATCTTAAGTATGCAATTCAACCAAAAATGTGTTTAGATTCCCACCATAACCTTTATATCGCTTGCCAGGATGGGATCCATATGCTATCAATTGATACGTTGACTACAATCAAGATCATCTCCTATCCGGGTGTTTTATTAGAACAAACAAAAGAAGACCAAGTTAATATTATTACAATGAAAATCTATCAGGACAAGTTTTTCCTTTTAAAAACAACCTTGGATATTCATTCAGGTATACAAAAAGCAAATTCACTGTTTCAGATAGATCTAGATGGAGATTTCCTTGATTGTGTTGTGTTTGATTTTATCAAGTACAATGATTCACATTTACAAAAACCGGACTTTATTTACATTGATCAATACAAGCTCTATGGTATTCTATATTTTAGAAGCGATTACTATAAAGAAGAGAAAGACGAAATGAAGCCAAATCCTGTTTTATGGTTTACTAGTGAAGGAAAAAACATCCACGTTAGTATGATGGATAGTATGATAGAAGATATGCCTGATGATCCCTTGGGAATCGATTACTGCCCTGAGAATAAACAAATCATATTAGCTGGCTATGATTGGAGCTTAATCCATGACAAGATTAAGCCTTGCCAGTTTGTGCTGTTTGAACTACATTTGGAAAGCGGAGATGATAATCATCTTTCCTTGGTTCTGGATTCAGCTTTTCAAAAAGAGGAATTCGGTTATGATTGCATGGATATCACATTCTATGATGATTCATTAATTCTGGTTTCCAGTGGGAAATCGGAAGAAAGCTGGAATTGCAGAGTCTATCGATTAACAGGTGATAGAATTGAGCAGTACGGTACTACCCCCAACAGGATTGGACAGATTAATGAATCAATGTCCTTCTGCATAGATAGGAATGGCATGTTATATACTCACAATAATAGCCAGACTTTCCTCAACCTATTCGATACAAATGGAGATTGTAAACTACTGATTGAGCTTGACCGATTTTTGATATCACATTTTCTGTTTGATTCAAATCCGATATTTCTTGGAGATATGGAAATATATGATGAAACTTTAGTTTTCACTGGTATTGATCCCAATACGGTTACTGAATACTCATTACAGGAAAAATCCTGGAAATCTCTCTATTACGGTGACTCTTTTTTCCCAAGGGTGTGGATAGATGTTCAATACTCTGACGACCAATATTTTTTGCTTTTTCCTTACCAAACGATAAAAGAAATTCCTCTCCTTCACAATACCAGTAGTATTTCTGAAGTTAAACTCATAGAAGGATTCCAATCAGCTATAGAAGACTTCGAAGAACCTCCCATCTTTATTGGTTTCAACATCACTGATATCCAATATAAACGCCAACAATATCCCGAATACCAGTTCCTAGACTGCGTGCATCAATCTATCTGGGTATATGACTATAAGAAAAAGCTGAAAGAGATCGTACCATTGCCACAAAATAAAAACAGCTTCTACTCCTCCTTTGATCTCTATCCGGATGGCTCCTGGATCGTAACCGATGTCACCCAACACAGGTTATTGCATGTTGCCAGAAACGGGGAACTGCTGGAGACTATCGGCTCCAAAGGACATGTAGAGATCGGCACTACCAAGGAAGCTTATCTGGAGAAACCCAATCAGTTCTATTTCCCAATCCGGGCTAAGATAGCCAACAACAAAATCTATGTTTCCGACTTTGGGAACTGCCGGTATCATGTGATCCCCATCGAGCCATTAGTGATCAATTGGAAAGAGAAGTCAAGCCAGCATGAAAATGTCTCTATCTTTTCTTCCGAATCCGGTTCATTACACTATGACGTTTCGACCTCCTCTATCCTAACGTATGAAGTTACCTCCACTGTTCCATGGTTACGGCTACAACAGCAGTCCGGTTCTCTGAGTGATAAACAGATTGATTATCAGATCCTCGGTGAAAAACTCACCCCCTGGCAGACACACCAAGGAGAGATCCGGATTACCTTTCCGGAGCCGTGGTCTTTTCTAAACCATACTATTCCGGTTTCTGTCTCTTCTATTGGTTCCACTGTGGAATTAACCATCGGTTCTGCTTCTGCCTTGGTGGATGGAAAACCTGTATCCTTAGAAGTTGGCTATATTCCGGTTATTAAACAAGGAAGAACTTGCATTGGGATACGGTTCCTTACCGAATACCTGTTCCGCTCCCATGCGACGATCGAATATGAATCCGATATACAGCGTATCAGAGTGACAACCAGAGAGCATACCATCTATATGATGATTAACCATGACATAGCGAGTGTGGATGGAAAATCTGTTACATTGGATGTCCCTCCCTTTATCCAGCAAGGAAGAACGATGATCCCTCTACGGTTTGTCAGTGAATCCCTGGAAGCAGAAGTGAGTTGGGATGAGAAACTGCAAAAAGTTCTGATTAGCTATCCAAAGAAGGGAACAAAAACATCAGAATGAGACTACGCTACCCTCATGAATCCCTAATGTGTCAGATACGAGGTGACGGAGTTCTTGACAAACTTTTTTTTCATCAAAAACTCCTGAAATCCCAGCCTCCAACGTTCATTTTGTTTAATTAATCCACGATAAACGTGATTTTGGCATCCACGCGAAATTTATCAATCTTATTGTCTTTGACGATTGCTTGGAATCCTTTGATATAAACACTCTGGATGTTCTTAACCGTTTTTGTCGCTTCTTTGACGGCGTCTTTTGC
>JAJFUD010000048.1 GCA_021372585.1 bacterium | reverse complement strand
TAGGGGATGAAGGCGGATTTGCTCCCAATTTAGGATCGAACCGGGAAGCGTTGGAATTCCTGGTCCAGGCAATTGGTGATACTGGGTACAAACCTGGAAAACAAGTATCCATCGCGGTGGATTGTGCTGCCTCAAGCTACTACAAAAACGATCAGTACTTTATTCATGAATTGGGTGAGATAGACTTTACGAAATTGATGAATTACTACATCACCCTATGCAAGGATTTTCCGATCTACTCCATCGAGGATCCTTTCGATGAAGCGGATGAAAAAGCTTGGATCGCCTTTACCAAAGAAAAAGGCGCTACGCTACCTATAGTAGGAGACGATATTTTTGTGACCAATCCGGTCAGATTGGCGCATGGTATCCAACATAACATTGCCAATGCCATCTTGATCAAAGTAAACCAGATCGGCACTTTAAGCGAAACAATTGCAACGATTCAGATAGCCAACGATGCCCATTATGGTTTTATTATCTCCCATCGGTCAGGCGAAACAGAAGACTCGTTTATTGCAGACCTGGCAGTGGCTATGGGGGGAGGGCACATCAAAACAGGCGCCCCCTGCAGAAGCGAACGACTGGCAAAATATAATCAATTGCTGAGAATCGAGGAGTCTTTAGGTTCTCAAGCCGTTTATGGGAAAAAATTAGAGTAGCGGTTAATTGACAAGAGGGTTTTTTTCGTTATAAACTTGTATGCTTCATATAAATGAAGCGTTATTGTATTGAATTTGTAATTTCGGAAGGAGAAATTTTTTGTGGTTAAACTAAAACTCAAAAGGCTAGGCGCTCCCCATAAACCAATGTATCGTATTGTTGCGATGGATTCCCGAAAGACTCCCCAAAGCAGTTATCTGGAATTGATCGGTACTTATCAACCATTGATACAGGATGAAGAAAAACAAGTCTTGATTGATGAAATAAAATTATTCAAATGGTTACATCAAGGAGCCCAGCCAACAGAAAAAACATTGGCTATTCTCAAAAAAGCAAAATTATGGCAAAAGTTTGTCGATTCCAAAAATCACAAGGAGGCTATATAAATGAAGGGTTTAATTGAAGAAATCGTGAAGGTATTAGTCGACCATCCTGAAGAAGTACAGGTTCAAGAAGTTGCCGGTGAACAATCTATCGTTTATGAGATCAAGGTCGAACAAAGCGATATTGGTAAAGTAATTGGCAAACAGGGAAAGACCGCCAATGCTATCCGTGCTCTCATTCGTGCTGCTGCTGCCAAGAATGGCAAAAACGCAGTCATTAACATCATTTCATAAGCAGGATTTCAATTGGCTACCCTTTCTATCAACAGGAAAATATTGGTTAAGGTTATTGTTACGCAAGACTTCAAGGATAATTTTTCTCAGCAGCTCAATTCCTATAAAGCAGAAATCGATTCTGCCATTGAAAAAATCAAATCGGAAGAGAGCCGGTTTTTATTAGCCGGTACGCTAAGTTCCACTGAGATTTCCGCTTATCGCAGCAAACTTTCCAAAGAGCGTGAACAGCAGGAGCTTGCCAAAAAAGAGCTTGAAGAAAAGCAAAAAGAGATCAAATCGCTTGAAATCGGATCGATTTTTCCCTATATGCAACTCGATAGTATGACAGAAATCAAAGAGGGCGACAACCTCTTCGAAAAAATCAGTAATGGGGAAATTACGATCCGTGATGGAATTGTAGTCTCGCTAAAACCTTAATCACACATTGTGAACCTATTATTACGGTTCCTGACCACTTTTCCTGAGATTATAGACAGTTATTTTTCGTATAGTCTCCCTGGGAAAGCAGTTAGGAACCGTGTTCTGTCTTATCAGACCATTCAAATCCGTGATTTTACTTCCGATAAACATAAGACTACTGACGATACCCCCTTTGGAGGGGGTAATGGCATGCTGATGAAGCCGGAACCGGTCTATTCAGCGCTACAGGAACCCCTAAAAGCTCAATCTACCATCGTTCTGCTTACCCCAAAGGGGGAAGTTTTCAACCAAAACCTGGCAACTGAGCTTTCCCGATCTAAAGACATCACTTTCGTCTGCGGCCATTATGAGGGCATCGATAACCGTATTGACCTGTATTCCCATTACCAGATATCCATCGGAGACTATGTCATCGGCGGGGGCGAGATTGCCTCTCTGGTGATTACGGATGCTATCATCAGACTTCTTCCCGGTGTAATGGGGAATAACGATTCTCTGTTGGAGGAAAGTTTTGAAGATGATTGGCTGGAATATCCCCAATACACAAAACCGGCTGACTTTTTGGATATTCCTGTCCCGGAAGTCTTAAAAAACGGTCATCATGCCCAAATTAACGCCTGGAGAAAAAAACAATCCCTGAAATGGACGTTGCTGTTAAGAAGCGACCTGATGCTGAAACATAAAACACTGACCAAAGAAGAAAAAAAACTCCTGAAAGAAATCCGACAGGAGCTGATTGATAGCATTAACCAATGGATAGACTATGATCCCAAACCTTAATGTCGGACTGATCCATTACCCGGTACTCAATAAACACCGTGAAATGGTAACCACCTCTGTCACGCTCTTCGACATACATGATATAGCGAGATCCTCTGCTACCTTCGGAGTCAATGAATACCTGATCATCAATCCTTCCCTGTACCAGAAAAAAGTAGTGGACCGGTTGATCCATTTCTGGAAGCAGGGATATGGTAAGGAATATAATGATAATCGAGCTGCCGCGATCACAAAAGTACAGTTTTTTTTCACCTTGGAAGAAGGAATCCAGTATTTAACCGGCAGTTATCAAAAAAAACCTCTTATCATCGGCACCAGTGCCAAAAATTACTCCCAGTATCCGGGCATAACCTTTCCGGAACTGAAAGAAACGCTCCAACAGGAGCCGGTACTGCTTCTGTTAGGTACAGGCTGGGGATTATCCGATGAAGTACTGCAAGGGTGCAACCGCCTCTTGGAGCCGATTCCCGGAAAAGGGGATTACAACCATTTATCCGTCAGAGCGGCTGCAGCGATCATGCTATACAAATTGATGAATGAATGAAACTGTTAAAAACTAGGAAATTTCACCTTATTCTTGCCTGGATTCTCTTTCTCGCTACCTTGCTACTCATTATTAACTTTTCTCTTGATAACGGTGAGATCAGCTTCAGCAAGAGCTGGCATTTTGTTCAGTTGTTTAAATTCCTTCAGCGTTGGATTCCTGTCACCACACTACATGCCATTATCAGGAAATGGGGACATTTTACCGAGTATTTCCTTCTTGGCATGTCCTCCTTTCACCTGATATCCTTTTATACACCCAAAAAGCAACTTCGCTGGATTTCAACCTTGTTAATCGGCTTACTCATCAGCAGTACTGATGAATCCCTTCAACGGTTTGTTACCACCAACCGAAGCGGATCTGTTCTGGATGTCGTGCTGGATTTGACGGGAGTAGGCATTGGTCTGTTGCTTCTATACAACACAAGAAAAAAAATTCTAAAGTGAGCTGATTATAAAGCTGGATTCAGAAAGCGTCAAACATTGGAAGAGTGTCTATATACCGTATAAATTTCTGAAATCCCGATTAAAAGGACTGACCTTATGTGCATATCATTCAAAAGCATCCATAACTCATCTTTACGTCCCGTTTTCGCTGTAATGATGGTTAATTCAGGATTTGAAAGCAGAACAACGAGTTCGACTTAAGCTGTTCAGCAAAAAAGACGTTGTCATAAACGGAAATATTGGCAAAATTCAATGAACTGTCATTGGAGGAATATGCCCATACTAGGTCACCATTAGTTGTATCAATCAGAAACAGATTCTCTCCGTAGCTTTCATTGATCAAAATGTACTTGTTGATAATTTGAGCTTCGTCAAAATTTATACCTTCTTTTTTCACTACTTCTGAAAATTTATCATTTCGCCAGACAACCTTGCCTGTTTCTGGATCCAGTTTTTCCAACATGGTAGTATAACGATCGCGATCTTTATTCAACTCATATCTTCCAACATCCATCTTGTCATCGTCCGTTTTCAAACAAAATTCAATCTCTTCTTTTTGCCAGATAACCTTCTTGGTTGAAGGATCTAATACATGCAAGTCCTGTCTGAAGTTAGATTTGAATAATAGAACCAATTTATCTTTCACAGCAAAAGGTTTTTCAAAACTGCTGATGACCCACTTTGGCCATGAACGATCCCAGTTTGGCACATCAAGATTCTTCGAAGCGGTATCCGCATATGATTGAATTGCATCAGAGGAGTAAGGATATTCCCAGTATACATTGCCAGTAGTTGCATCTACCAATGTAAAAGGTTCAAATGTATTTCCAAAATATCCAATTTTTCCATCGATATGAGCAAACAATCTAAACTCACTCGGAAATGTGGTTTTTCTTGTTAAAACACCCTGACGTTTCCAGAGAACCTTGCCATTTATCATATCCACGGCATAGCAGGAGCTGTCCACATTGTTGAAATACAGTGTATTTCCATCAAAAAAGATATCACTTCTTATCTCTTGCTTTGTATCTAACCGCCATAATTCAGAACCATCTTTCGCATGGAGGGCGAATAGAGTGCCACTTTGATTACCTATAAATAAAATACCATTCATGATTTTGTTTCCTGCGAAAATGGCTGTTTTATCTTCCAAGGATTTTGTCCAAGCGATGCTTTTTTTATTTGGTTGATAGGCTTGTAGTTCGATCGTGTCGTCTTCTTGTCTGGCAAGCATGAACAACCTGGATTGATCATGCAGTTGCGTCGCGAACCAAGCTTGTGAAGTGAAGTGATATACTGTTTTTCCGGTGTTGATATCGATTTGGAACAAATTTCCCTGCTTATCAAGCATCCATACTGATTTATTGTCGCAATACCAATCCTGCCATCGTTCATCTTTTAGAGATAATTTCCAATTCAGTTGGACTTTTTTTTCAATTTGGCTGGGTTTTGTATTGTCAATCCATTCGAAACCGATCGTATCTTGCTTTTCTAGGATAATGTTTTGATATACAGGTGTATCAACAAACGGATCTTGAGTTTTACATCCTTGAAGTATTGGGGTAATTGTGAATAAAACAAGTAATATAAATGGTATGCAAATCTTTTTCATTTTTTACACCCCTTTTATTTCAAATAACAAAAACTATATATCATTTATACTTCCTATATTACCAGCTGATGTATTTTCGCATCATAGACCGTTCCGTACTCTGATGGAATTGTTCGAAAACTAAAATGACCTTTTTGTTGTAAGTGATTACTGCAATTAGAAAAAGAGAACAGTATTAAAAATGCAGTTATGATGATGACACTTTTGTAGCGCTTCATTCTATCTGCTCTCCTTTAAAAAAGATAGAAAAAATGTTTTCTTAAACTCACCTTTTCTTTTGTGTGGTTAATCTGACTCCTAAATTTATCCATAAAGTTCCATTTAGAAAGGGTGTCTAACAACTCCCCCCTAATGAATTGGCAATCTAAAACAATTAAACTGCTATCATTCCTATCACAAACCACCCGATTCTATTGTTCTTGCCAGTTCATTTTAAAAATCTGGATTTTATCATCTTCTATTGATATAGGTTTAATAAAGAATACTGCAGAATTTGTTTTGATCAGTCTCCAAGAAACAGGAACGATTTTCTCTAGTTTTTGCCCTTCTTTGAATAAGTAATAGTACTTTTGATCCTTCAGAAGCAGTGTGTTCTGATCTAGGATAATTAAGTCTGTTACATCAGGAGTGACAGACCATTCTTGTATAGGCTGGTTCATTGGCAAGTCATACATAAACACTTTACCCTCAGTTTTTAATAAAACAATGTGGTTTTGATCAATATCAAAGCTTTGAATATAGTTGGTTTGAAGATCAGATAAATGATTGTATATCACTTTTTTTGAATTGGATTGCAGGTCGTGTTCTATAATGTTTTCTGAATAAAAGATCTTTTTGTCAGGTGGCGAGAGATTGGTAACCGATTCTTGTCTTGGGAATTCCTTCATATTGATGACAGGTGAGTACTGATAGTATAAAAGGGAATCTCGTAACTGGAATTTATCCGACTCATAATTTTTATTAAAATGACTAATGTATGGATCATTCAGGTTAATGATCTCCATCTCTCCGTTAAATGAGATGTTATAGGCTATATAAGCATTTATGTATTCCTCACCAAAGAGAAAACTGTTATCACCTTTAATCCATCTGTTATGTTTATAAATGGGAAGCTGATTGTCAATTAGAATGACTCTCTCTTTTGACTCATCCAGAAACAAGGAACTAGGACAATATATACCGGGTAGTTCTTTTGAAAGCAATATTGCATATTGACCATTCCTGTTTTGATATACTTGGAGCGTATGTCTTTCCATTACAGCAATCAATTTGTGACTATTGCTTATTGCTACAGCATATATTGGTAATTTAGAGACCGGTAACTCTATAAATTGCTTTAATCCTTTTATTGAGGATTCCTTGGTACAACTTTGGATAAGAATAAGCACTAATACACATAAAACAACTACAATCTTTTTCAATGTCCTCACCTCGTTATATTATTTACACAATAAATCATAACCGTAAATTAAAGCGCTTTCATATGATCTACCACGTTCTACTCCCTTCTCTCCACAACCTCTTATGCCATCAAAATCGTCTCCCCAACATGTTTTATGCCATATCCATACATACCAACTCTCTGCACAGATTGATGTAAAATTCTGGTACATTATCGAACAATCATGGATTTTACTACATAAAGAAGATCGACTCTCTTCACTTGAAACCTTTCCCCCAGTAAGATACCCACATCTTTTTAATGTTGATGCAATTTCTTTACAAGAGTCAGAAGATTCAATTGTACAATCTTCTTTTGGTTCACATGGACCTTCATCCGGATTCCCTTCCTGGGGACCATACCCGCCGTCAATATAACAGACAGCTTTAGCGGCTCTAGCATTAAAAGAAACAATAGTCTCTTCAGAGATAGTGATCGTTCCGGAAGAAGCCAACAAAGCGGTATTGTTACCAGGAAGA
>JAJFUD010000073.1 GCA_021372585.1 bacterium | reverse complement strand
CTACAATAAGGGAAATAATCATTTCAATAGTGTTCATGATTGCCTCCTGTCCTTTGTCGGTACTGCCACTTGCACACAATTACCAGCCATCCTTGATAAGATTCGGGAGTATTGCGGTTTATCTAAAATATCCTTAGGGCTTACATTGGAAGTCACAATTAACACGCAATCTCTGCGGTTTATTTCTTCGATGTAAGTATCCCAGCCTGCTAACATCCACCCGTCTAATTCTTCAACCATGAAGTCGTCTAACAGGTTGAATTTAGCAATAACTGGTTTTTGTTTGTTACGGATTAAATCGGATATCCAGGAGGCGTAATAATATTTGCAGATTCCTTTCATCCAGGATTGATAATTGGCGGGATAATCCTCTAAGGTCTCCAATGCTGAAAAATGCTTTCTTACGATAGCGTAAAAATACTCTAACAAAATATGAGTCTTGCCGGATCCCGGTACACCAGAGATATAAAATCCGGTGTTTTTCATGATCGTTTTCTCAATCATCGATTCGATGTTCTTTTTTGCTGTTACCGATTGAGAGTCATGATTTTTTACGTATCGTTGCCCAAACTCGTTTAATGCTACTTTTTGGAGTGAATCTTCAAACAGGTCATGCTGTCTTGAGCGGATCTCTTGCTCCCGGTTATTCGTTACGTGATTCTTTTTTAAATTAGCAAAATACTCGGTAAAATTTATTGGGTTTAATTCATCTGACATTCCAAGGTACCTCCTTTAGTTCATCAGAATGCTCGAACGTGGACGGAACGATTCTTTTCTCTTTAGCGGAATATTTCTCTTTTTTCTGATCGTCCTTTATCCAATTAATCAAAGCCCGGTAATAATCTTTATAGGATTTGCCTTTAGCGATAAGCCAGTTATCCATTGTTTCGATCTTGTCGTTTACTACCGAAGCGGTAAAACGGTTACATAATTCTTCGTATTCGGATTGTTTCATTTTAATTAAAGATCCGAAAGAGGTTGGAGATTCTTTTTCTATATCTTTTTCTTCTTCTTTCAATTCTTTCTGTTCTTCTAATATAAAAGGTGGTGTTTCTGTGGTGTTTTCATGGTGTTTCTGTGGTGTTTTTTTGGTGTTCACATCTTGGTAAATGCTGTAATTGACTATATTAATGGCGGTGTTTTTTTGGTGCTGTTTTACGATGACCATATTTTCAGCCTCAAGTAGAGAGAGAAAATGCTTTACTTTGGTATTACTCCAACCCCAACGATCTTCTAAATACCCCATACTGAAAGGCACGGTTCCTCTTGGAATGTCGATTAGCTTATTATTACGTAAGATTTTCCCATCTTTATAATTTGCCAATAAAATCAAATCAATCCAAGCCCTGCCTTCATCAAATGGTTTCTTATGCCAAAATGGGGTATCTGATATATCCCGGTAAAGCTTAATGAAGCCTCCGCTACTCATTGACCGTTTACCTGTAATAGAGATGGTGGTTGATTCAATGTTTCATCAATCAATCTACTGGCATTAAAAGAAAGCTCTCGATGATTCAGCTTGACTACCTTCCGGATGTACTCAATACCCTTTTGATACACCAGCGTTTTGATAGAGATTTTCGTTTCCCCTTCCGGGGTTGTGTATTTCTGTTCAATTACCCGGAAGTACCCTCTATCGATGAATTGCTGGTACGGTACATTGTCATGCATTAAAATCCCTTGGTCTCTCAGGATCTGAAACAGGATATTCCTACCAATGCCCGGGATTTCTAAAATCTTGGCTACGTTACCGATCGGAATAGCTGATTTGGAATTGGCTACAGCATCGAAGAATTCTGCTTTCGGTTTCAATTCTTTAATCTGGTTTTCTTGTTCTCGCAGCTGATCAGCTACTTGTTGTAAAAAGCCACTTGTTATTTCAACTTGTTTGAGAGAATAGGATCCAGTTTGACGGATAGAAGGTAGAACCTCTTCAACCACCCAATTTGAAAATAGCATTGCATCTTCTTTTCTGGAAGAGAAGATAATGCGATATAAA
The DNA here is from genome assembly GCA_021372585.1 of bacterium. Taxonomy (GTDB): domain Bacteria; phylum Caldisericota; class Caldisericia; order UBA6126; family UBA6126; genus UBA6126. The sequence goes on along the minus strand of JAJFUD010000073.1, from coordinate 13,618 downwards.
CCAGCCTCATTCACAACTGACATTTTCTGTTTTCCACCAAGGGTGTCGGTATCGACCACACCCTTTTGATGGTCCGGCAGTTTCGCGGTAGCATCTCGATAGTTATTGATTGAGAGAATTTCACACACATCTTTAGTGATAAACCATGGCTTGCCATCCATCAGGATGGTTCGAACATTATTGGCATGATATTGAAAGAGCTGAATTTCATTCTGCATTAGCTTCACCCACTTCCTTAACCTCCGGAACAACTTCCGGTATCTTCTCAGCTTCTGCTTTCTCTTGGGCTGCTCTTAGCTCTCTGGCTTTCTTCTCTCTTAGGATTGCTTCGGTTGCTTCGTGTATCATGTTCACCACTTGCAGAAGGTTCCCACAATACCGAGACGGTGTATCTCCGTAATACAGCCTGAATAGGTTGGTACATTTGAGTTTCTTCCGGTTGACTTCTGGCTTGACTGAGACGATAGGTGCGTTAGGGTCTCTTTCTTTATGATCCTGGTTGATGATGGTTAGGTTTCTTGTTGTTTGTTCATCGATTATGATTTGTGCTTGTGCTACCTCACTGTCGAATACATCAAGGGGTTTTGTTATCTTCTTATGTTTCACTTTTTCTCTTCTCCTTTCGTAATGACACAAAAACCAATCTTTTTCTGATCGGTTATAATTTTGACGTGCACATGAGCCAATAGCTTTTCCAGCTCAATAAAGTCAAACGATACTTTCTTCTTACCATGGGCATCATTCGAAGAGTCAGCCCAGATAATTCTTCCATTATTCAGGTTTTCTGCCATAAACGGTACCTCCTGTATTTCTTTCATGCTATACACGAGTTGCTCAGCTTTGTCCGATTGTTTACGTCTGACTTTTTCGAGTTTGTGGTATGCAGGTCTGTTTTGAAAATAATCTTTGACAATACGCTCTTGGGCTATGGTAAACGCATTCATCGGGCGGACGCCTTTCTTTAAACTCACCTTTTCCGCCGGGATCTTTCTTGCTGCGATTAATGAACGAAGTCCCGCGGGAGAGGTGCCGATTTCTAATGCAACCTCATAAATACTACGAAGTTTAGGGATCTCTTGTATTTGCATTTTGTTCGTTTCAGGCAAAATAGCATTGCCACTAAAACAGCTTTTTGCTGTCTTAGGGGGAGAGTTCGTCGCTCTCCCCCTGCTATCTATCCCCTACTATCCTCCTCGCGAATAGATTTTTTTGCTTCCTGTCTGATAGACTTTTTCTCTGATCTGACTGTCCGATTCTTCTGTTGTTGTTTCTTCTTCCTACTCATCGCACAGCCTCTTTCCATACGTGCACAGGTCTTTATAATCACAATAGTGTTTACAGAAGTTGTTAGGATTAATAATGAAATCATCAGAGCTTTTGATATGCTGAATGTTATGGACGATCGCCAAGGTCAGGGTGATAATGTCCTGGATCTGCTCTTTTCCATAGACAGTAGTCAATACTTGCACCGCCGGTACTTTTGTCTTGGTGATGGTGTGTACTTCAAAATTAACTTCATCCAAAGGTGTAATTAGTTTGGATACATAAGCGGAATACAGCCCGAACTGCAGGCTGTATGTGATATCTTCCAACTGTTTGATTCTGGCAGCTGTCTTGATGTCCATAATCGAACCGTTCGGCATTAATAGGTCAATATAGCCTAGAATGCCTATATTCTGCTCAGATTTCTCGGTATAAGGCAGTATTTCACCCCTTGGGGAGATACAAAACAAGGCTTTGTGTTCGCATTGCGGTTCAGTCCCATAACAATCCACCTGTTCAATTAGTTTATTCACTAGCTGATCCAAGGTTGTACGATATGCTTCTAAGAGACTAATGCCGGTTGAGTAATCTTTGACGATAGCTTCCAGTGGTGTATCCTGCGGATAGATGTTCTTTTGCGAGAACTGCATAAACTCACCCTTGAAGATTTCTTCTGGAGAAGAGATCACTAAATCCTTACGCACTCTAGCCAGTAAATTCTTCTGTATGGCAGTATGCACACAGGATCCTAAAAAAGCTTGAGGATTCTGTTTGCTTTTCAATCGTTGCACATACTTAAAATCGTACTGTTTAGGACAGGTACGGAAGCAACCTAGCTTAGAAGCTGACCAGTCTTTGCCTAATGATTCATACAGTAAGTCCTGATAGGTCATTAAGCGCCTCCAATCAGCTGTAGCATACGATCTCTTAACTTTGTCCTGTTCGGATCTGGTTCAGGTTTCCCGTCCGTGATACGATTCCATATCTCTTTGGTCTCATCGATGGTACAATGATGAAGTCTCTTTTGACCTACAATTGCCTGGTAGATTTTCGGAAGCTCTAACTCTAATCCTGCATTAACCAGTTCTAAATGTATTTTGGATCTCATCGTTTTCAGCTGTTGCAATTCATCCGGAGACTGGTATGTTGGATCTTCAACTGGTTCCGGTTCCGGTTTAGGTGCATTAAGCTTCGGGAAAAAGTAATCTTTTTGACTCACTGCTTCGATGGTAAAGGTCAGTTTAAACACACATTGCATTAAGCTTTGCAGGTACATGATCTTGTCTTTCTGGTCTTGGTTGTGTAACGGGATATCCATTTTAATCCTAACGCTGTCTTCACCTATGCTGATAGCTGATTGGATTTTCGGTAAATGACCGATAACGGAAAACGACCTATTCTCTTCCATTGGTCACCTCGGTTGGAAAGATTGCGTTCAGGATGAGTTCGATAATATCCGGAGCCCCGCATTCATAAGCATACTCAGCACGAACAATATAACGGGTGCCGTATAAGTAATGCTTGTCTGCAATAGGAGCGTTCACATGAGTCGGGCAATTCTCATCATAGGGCTCAAAGAACAAAGCAATAAGCTCCTGTTTGCTGTTGTGGTTTGAGGAGATTGTATTGGTGATGGCTACATTCTTTTTCATGATCTCTTGCTGTTCCGGAGTTAAAGGGGTTGGATTGTTCCATTGGATTTTTTTGCTTTCTTCCATCTTCTGGCTTGCAATCTTCTCCGCTGAAAGCCTTTGCGCCTCTATTTCGATACGTCTGTTTAAGAGGGCTTCTTCTCCAACTTTCCTCGCTAACTCCATAGCTTCACGTTCAGCCTGTAGCCTTTTCTGCTCTTCTGCTTGAGCCTTCCTTACTTCTTCCAGCCTTGCGGTCTCTGCTTCCAGCTTTTTTGTTTCCTCTGCTGCGATCTGTGCTCGTATTTCTGCCATTCTCTCTTCTTCTTTGGCTTTTCTGATTCTTTCTTTCTCAGCGTCGATAGCCTGTTCCTGGTCAGCAAGATAGGTTTCAATCGGTTCGATAAGAGCATTGATTCTTTTTGCTTCACCGTCAACAGCGTTTCCATAAGCGATTGAGTCAGCTTTCAGCTCTTTTCGCTTCTTCTCGATCTTGACTCGCAGGTCACGAACGTTCATTCTTGCTTTGTGAACCAATTCATAACCTTCTTTGTCATTGAGTCCGTTAATGGTTAATTGGCAATACTGATTTTTTAGGTTCTCGAAATACTCCGGGAGAGGAGCAGGAAGCCCCTCCCCAAATTTCACTAACTCACTATTGATAATTTCAGGATTGATAGGCATTAGTTGCCACCTTCTACGACAACATTGACATCGTCTTTTGTTTTGTCTTCAACATTAAGGGTTTCTAAGACTTGCAGTAAATAGTCCCCAATAACGCCAAATTCAACTTCGCTGATTGCTGGATCCTTTTTAGTCAATGTACGATTCAGCAACTTTTCGATTTCGTGGTTGAACGACAACCAGCCTTCTCTTGTAATCTTAGTGGTATCATCTACCCCAAAATAATGGTACAGCAAGTCGATCTTGTCATCTTCCTCGAAACCAGCATTTTTAAAGAATATGTGAACATACTTGGAAAGCCCCTGAGAGATAACTGGCTTGGATTCTGTTGTGGCTGGTGCTAACTCTCGTATTTGCTCGGATGGTGTAACGTCCTGCATTTCATCAGAGGTATAAATCATACCGCCTAATTCAGCAGGGAAGGCTAAACGGAATGCTTGTGCAATAGCTACCTTTTTAAGCATAGTGATTGGTTTGGTGTTCCATAGGCTTTTGCGGGTGGTGTATTCGCTCATGAATACCTCATGGGTAAAAGGCGTGCTCCAATCTTTTCGTTTGATTTCAACAATAGCCTTCATTAAATCCCCGGTTCCTTCTGTCCAGCACTTCCAACCATCAAGCATTTTTGAGGCTTCTGCTCTTTTCAAATACACTTCATACCCAGTTACAACGGACATTTCTTGTCCGAACGGTAGCGCATAAATTTCACGCTTAAAAGGATCCAGGTTGTTCTTAATCGCTAAATTGATAAACAGTCTCTTTTGTGATTCTGTCAATTTAGTTCCAGAGCTAAACAGATAGTCCATAACAGTTTTTTCATCGACTTGGTGTAATGTTATTTCGTTCATGATTACCACCCCGCCTCCCTTGCCATCTGCGCAGGAGTTTTAATGGCTGATACAGAATGGCTGATAATCTTGGTAGAATTGATTAACCCGCACTTGGCTTGGAGTAATAACTTTTTGTTTGATGATGAGACTACCAAAGACTCTCCTACGTTTGAGATGATCTCAAAATAGGGTAATTCGGAATCGTGACTGATTGCTGATAGCTGAGACACATGAAATGGGACTCGGAAAAACAGGGATTTCGATTTCCGCAATGTACTGTTTTTTGATTTGATAACCTTCGAGAGCTTGTGATGAAGAGCTTTTACGGTACTTCTGCTATTCAGGATTACTGGAAATGCACCTGGTTCACCATTGTATACTACTGAACTTCCGCACATAAAAAACCTTTCATCAGTCGTATAATTGCAGGTTTTTTAGTTGACATCAACTATGAATGATGTAGAAGAGAACTTAATAAATTCAATACAGGTTCACAACCATTTTCAAGTATTTTGCCGGCAGTTTCATTTGTTTACCTTATTCAGAACCTGTCGAATTGAAAAGAAAAGAGGCTTTTCGGCTCGACAGGTATTTTCAGTGCTGTTTCTGTTAATCTTCACCGGTAAGAATCTATACCCTATTTCTTTCTACCCCGTTGTATACTGGATGCATTGGGGGTAATTAAGTGGTCGAAACATCAATTCACCTCCATACTTTGATTGGTCCAACTCAATAGAATAATTATTCTTCGTTATTAATTTGCTAATAGATGATACTTTATACAGTACTAACTGGGAACTGTTTAGGACCCAACTGGGTACCGAAGTATTTTTGATGCTTTTTGAATTGTTGATTATTCTTTTCACAAAAGGTACTTGATATTCTCAAGAAACAATTTCCCTTTTTCTGTAGTGTAGTATAGTTGGTTTGGACTATTTGGTTTGTCAGGTTGAGACATTGTCACTATTCCTAATTCCAATAAAGCTTTTATGTATTTATTTCTAAATTTTGTTCTATCTTTTAAGTTCAATTTACCCATAATAGTAACGATTGTGGCCCCATCAATACATGTTTCCAGTATATCCACAAGTGATTTCCAGCTTGGTGCCAACTTAGTGCCAACTTGATGCCAACTTAGTGCCAACTTAGTGCCGATAAGTTGAATAAGTTCATCATTAGATGATTTTACTACTACCGAACGTGTATCAGTTTCTTTTACTCTCTCTTTTATCTGTTTTTTCACAAATTGAACCTGAAATTGCGTACCTGTATCACGCCAAAGGAATTCGATTTCATTTTTGTACAGTTTTAGCTCCTCATCAATTAATTTTAAACCATTACCCCATTGGTCTATGATGCCAAGTTTTTTAAAGATCGGAGCAATAACTTTATTTCGAACATCTGATTGACCACTTTCCCGGTCGTCATAATCAATACTTGGCATTAGTTTTCCAGGACTGGTAATCTCTACCATATCATCATAAATCGCTACTTTAATATCCTTTCCAGTTAATGAGTAGTCCCGATGCACTATCGCATTTCTAATCACTTCCCGAATAGCGATTATAGGATATTCCCATTTTGATTTTGTGTATACACCTTCAATGGTAGATCCTTTGTTGATATGCCGGAGAATAAAATCATAAGCAAGTTCTGTTTGTTGAATGATAGAGCCTTGAAATGTTTTTTGATCCAGTGTCTCTTCTAAGGTAGTGCCTTTAAATCTTGCGCATTCAACCTTTGCGTAGGGGAAAAACTGTGATTTTATATCCTCGTCTGCAAAAAGAAAATAGGCGCCAGTTGGTTTGAGTGAGTCATTGCTTTGCTTTATTAATTTTAGTTTTTGCAAGCAAACCATATCAATTTCTTCATGGGTTATTAATTGGTAAAAAGCCTGCATTCCCGTAATTTATAACGAGGGTGGTTCTACCCCCAAAGCCTGGTAAAGGCTTTTCTGTTTCTCGGTGATCTCTCCCAGGGTACGTCCGTATCCCGGTGCTTCTAATAGCTCGATCGTATCCAGTTCATCTAAAATACCTTGCAGTGTCCAAGACTCAAACAGTTTTGCCTCCTGCATCTTCTGTTTGACATAAGACAGATAGATCAGGGCAATGAACTCTACAAAGATCTTCCATGATGAGAAAGTAGGAGATCGAGAGAATTTTTTGGTAAGTATCGGGAAAACAAGCTTTCAGGTCCGCTTCGACACCGGTCAACTTGCCGATCTGATCGAACAGGTAGCTGGCCCCATAGAAGCTTCTGCGTATTTGGGTAATCGGAACCGGACCGGGTTGGGGTATCATGGGCTGGACACTGGATCGGTCGTGTTTCCGGTATGGTCTGGTGGGGATGATCTCTTTGGTTTGCGGATCCAACTTGCCGAGCAACTTTCTTTTGGATCGGGATTGCTGTTTTGTCTTGTCCCAAAAAGCTTGGTTCTCATACACATACGTGATTCCCGTTTCTTTTTTACGCAAATATACGATAGACATATTCTCACCTCGTTATACATATTAATGTATAACGAGGTATTTGTCAAGAGGCAAATGCTATTATTTCTTCATAACTTCGTAGTTTCTGGATAATTCATTGTTATACATTCCGGGAAGGGAGGTTATCCAGAACCTGTCGAATTGAAAAGAAAAGAGGCTTTTCGGCTCGACAGGTATTTTCAGTGCTGTTTCTGTTAATCTTCACCGGTAAGAATCTATACCCTATTTCTTTCTACCCCGTTTTATACTGGATGCATTGGGGGTAATTAAGTGCGAAACTTGAGATATTGATCCCAAGCATAATCTTTGTAGCTTTGTTCACTCACTTCATCACCTCGTTCAGCAATGCCTTGTAGCTATTCACCACTTCATATTTCACGCTATCGCTGCTGATTTTTTTGAAATGTTCTCGTGCACAGTGAATTTTAAGTTCTTCTGCTTTGCGGAGTTGCATGGAGGATAGGTCACCTTTGGTTTCAGCTACAAAATAAATATGTTTTACTTTCCCCTCATGGAAGGCAATGGCCCAATCAGGATTGTATTTGCCAACAGGTGTATTGATGTGGAATCCATTCGGTAGTTTCACATATACAGCGACTTCATCATATTTTTCTAGTTCTTCCGCGAAGTTCTTTTCATTCATGGAATCAAAAATAACAAAATCGAATAGATGTTTTTTCGTTTCCAATGCATTTTTTCCGATAGTACCCTTTAAGGTATTTTCAGTAAAAATATTGGTGGAGTAGACTTCTTCGAGCTTGTTGTAGGTAATATGCTCTATGATGAGGGTGGCTTTTTGTTCATTGATGATGTTCGATGCTTTGATGATGAATTCTTCCGGATTGTGTTTAAATTGGTTAAACACAATGGTTTCCATTTCAGCCAGAATCCTTCGAACGGTATTTCTGGTCAATTTCGTTTCTGCTGTGATTTTCCCGATTAAATCATATTTTACACCAGTATTGATATCAGATTCGATTTTTCTGGTTTCTGTTTTTCCTGCTTGAAACGCTTCTCCATTTTCAAGGGCTTCTTTTGATTGGATTGTTTCCATTTGCCCTTCAATGACTTCGAATAGAATTTTGGAAACCTTTAATTCCTGGTTTAAAGCAAATACTGATTTTCTGATTAGTTCTTCGGTATCGAAATCCACCACATAGATAGATTTGCTATTAATTCTTTTCCAAAGCTCCTTGAATTCTTTTAATTCCAATTTTGATTGGTTAAGCGTCATTTCCACATTATTTGATAGAGCATTTTCCGGTATTAGCACCTTTGGATCATAGATGGTATTTAAAATATCAGCAATAGAGGCTTGATAAGGTTTGATTTCCTCCGTCAATGTTAATGTGCCGAATTTGCTATCCTCATAATATTTCTCTGTCAATCGATTCTGGTCATCGACATAGCCTTCCCGAACCAAACTATAGGTTATCTTATTGGCCAGGGTGTGATCCACTATTTTCTCCTTACCTTCCGTATCCACGACTCTCTGGTTTTCAAACAGTTTTGAGGTCACTTCCACTGGTCTGTCGGCGATAATTTCCGCTAATTCCTCCTGTAGTTTCCTGGCGAATTGGTCATAGCTTTCATTGGCAATAATAGTCAGCACATTGGTCCTGTGAACATCGCTACCTAGCACATTCTCATCCATTCTTTCACCGTTTTTATTTACACAGAGTCTTAATCCTCTGCCCACTTCTTGGCGTTTTCTGACATCGGATCCACTTTGTTTTAAAGTGCATATCTGAAATACATTGGGGTTATCCCAGCCTTCCCGCAATGCAGAATGAGAAAAAATAAAACGCACTTTTTCCCGCAAATCGAGTAGTTTTTCTTTATTCTTCATAATCAGGTCGTATGCGTCGGTATCATCGGATTCGTTTTCTTTTTTGTTGATTTTGCCATCAATCATTCGGTTGCTTTTTTTATCAATCGAAAAATAACCGCAATGGGTGTCAGAGGGTGCTATTTTTTTCACATACTGCAAATAGTTGTCATTGTGTAAGGTTGCCTGCCATTCCTCCAGAATATTTTGGTATTCTTCTTCAAACATGGTTCCATAGATTCCATTGATCGCTTGATTAGAATCGTCGTATTGTTTGTATTTTGCTACTTCATCAATAAAAAACAAGGATAGTACTTTGATCCCCTGTTGAAATAATTGACTCTCTTTTTCAAAATGGGAGCGTATGGTTTCCCTGATCTGTATTCTTCTGACATGATCTTCATTCACAGCACCTTTCACCTCACCAACCTGTAATGTTTTACCATTGGTGAAGCTGAGTGTGTTGTGTAATCCATCAATCCTGGATACGGTATAGCCTTTGTACTCATCCAAGTTCTTTGATTGTTCAAAAAGATTGAATCCTTCGTTGACTTGTCGGGTCACTTTCCTGATCCCGTTTGCGCCTTTGTATTCAAATTCCAAGTTGGCTGTAGGTGGTTTGTTTGGGTACAGGTTGATTCTTTCCAGAAAAAGATAACTCTCCGTAGCGGTTGTACCTTCCACGGATATACCTTTCACGGCTATCTTTTTCACCAGTTTTTTGTTATAGGCTTTCATCGCGTCCAATCGGTATATGAGATTGTACATCGCCTCTTTTCTATGAGTGGCAGAATATCGAAGTGTAAATAAAGGTTTAAAGTCTTTGAGTTTTTCTTTGGTTACTGAACCTTCCACCGATTGTGGCTCATCAATAATGAGTATCGGATTGGTTCCGGCGATCACATCAATCGGACGTCTGGATCGAAAACTATCCAGTTTCATGGTAATGCGCCTTGCATCCGCACCGCGAGCATTGAAAGCCTGTGAATTGATAATCATGACATTGATTCCGTTATTGGAGGCAAAGGTTTCCACTTTATCCAGATTGGCGGAGTTATAGATAAAATACCGGATTTTTTTGTTGTATTCTTCCGCAAAATGATCCGCTGTGATCTCAAATGACTTGTACACACCTTCCCGGATGGCGATGGATGGAACCACCACGATGTATTTGCTCCACCCGTACTTTTCGAACAATTCAAACATGGTTTTAATGTAGGTATAGGTTTTGCCAACGCCGGTTTCCATCTCTATGGTTAGGTTGTAGCTCCCTTCCAGCTTTTTTGAAGGCTCGATCAAATTTCTTCTCTGTATTTTCTGGATATTTTCTAAAATGTTTTTTTCAGGTATTACAATCTGTCGGTTGCTGATTCCGGTATATCGAAGCTCTAATTGGCTTGTTCCATTCGGATTCAAACCGGGATCAATGATGTAGGAAGAGCTGGAATTCGGTTGCCCTGCGAAAACTTCTACTACTGCAGCGGCTGCATCTGCCTGGAATTGCTGGTGTTTAAATTTCAGTTTCATCTGAAACAACCTCCCAATAACCACCTTTTTTTGATCCGATTCTCCTTAGTTTTCTTGCTTTTTTTAATTCTCGTAGATTCCAATCAATTCCATCAATTGACAATTCAAGAGTTTTTGCCAACTCTTCTCTGGTAATACCAGGTTTTTTAGCGATCAAATCCAGTATTTTTACCTTAGTTTTTACCTTAGTTTTTACCGTAGTTTCTTCCCTAGTTTTCACCCTAGTTTTTGATTCCTTATCGAGTTGCATGACTTTTTCAAACGGCAACTCTTTGTTTTGATATAGAGTTTGACTGTATTCAGTGTCAATAAAAGATCCGTATAAGGTTAATTTGACTGCATTTCTATCACTCAGGTCATTATCAGGAAGAGGAAGATATCTTTTTGCTTGTCCTACATTCATACTGTGAATGCCATATCCCATTGTATCGATCATATTCAGTAGGGTCGAGGACTGGCGTAGTGGCTTATCACAGCCATAGCGGTTAGCTATCTCCAATCCCCGCCTCATCAAACCGTACGTGCGGCTTTACCGCATAAGGCTTACATGCGTAATTCATGATAAGGTTTATGAGACTGACTGGGTGAAATGACTTTCCAAAATTAGGCATACCTGATATATTGAAGAAGAGATGTAATTGAAAAACTCTTTGATACCCAGAAGCATGAGCTGAACCAATCCAAAATACAGGTGCATTCCAGAACAGCGATGACGGGTAGACTGTTCTTATCCTTTTTAAGCATCATTCTCTACTGTGCACTTCTACATACACTCCAAACCACCTCACTCCATAAAAAGCTAACCGTACCAGAAATCCTGATAGCCCTTCGGTCTATCAGACAAATCAAAAGAAAAGACGGAATATCCTGGAAGCTTTCCAGGTTCCTCTTCCTGGTTTCTGAGACATGGTTATTAAAGGGGGGATTTTAGAATCTGTTAAGATTATTGCCTACAGGTATGGGTGGAATTTAGGATACTTGATGAAGATCAGGCCAAGGACAACGTGCTTGTATTCAGATGCATCCATATTTCCGCGTAGGATACAGGCTGCATCCCAGAGTTGCTTTTCGAAACCGATATTAGTTGAGTTTGCTGCTGACATGTTATCTCCTGGTTTTCAATATTGTTTTGCTCATACTGGCTTATTACAGTGTGGTTGTAAAAAGATGGAAACAAAAAGAAATATTTTTGCATCAGGTTTGTTTTAATTTTCTAAGTTTTAACCACGTGAATGACCATTTGAGATTAATTTTTCTTCATAACCATTTTGGCTTAAACTACATTCAATCAAAGCAACAAAGTCGTTTTTTGATAAATAACACTGTGTTGCCATTAAATGGACAAGATTATCATCGATTTCATTTCCGCTACCGTGGCTAATTTTTGTTTTTATGCTTGTCTTTTTTCCATTTGACCAATAAAAATATAAATAACGATGATCACTTTCATGTATTTGAAAACCTTTTCTTTCAAGACTTGCGATAATATCTCGCTTCTTTAAAGGCATGATTTTTCACGTAGAACGCTTAGAAGGTATCGTTTCAATGCAATAGCCGAAGCATCCAGTTCATTGTCTTCGGCTGAAGCAATTTCAACCCAATCAGCATATAAACTCTCGGTAATCTCCTTTATTAACTCGCTTCTTTGAGTTGCATACACATACACATTTAATTGTGGATCTTCAACTGCATAATACTGCTTAGAATCATCCAGCTTCACATTAAACTTTTTTGGACCCTGAATAAACTCAAAAGTTCGACTTTGAAATGTAAAATTGGCTAACTCTAAGGGTTCATAATCAATTGCATGATATTTATACATAGATAGCACCTCAGTTGGCATTAATGCTTCGTTATATTCAATAACGCCTGTTATCTGAATAAGTTCTCTTCGATTCTCGATAAAGAAATCTTCGTCCTCTATGCTATAGTCAACTGAAAATTCTTTTTTATATTCTCCAACTTGATATCGTAGTTTTACTTTGTTGTTTTTAAAACTCAAACTGGACACAGAGACCGTGATTGTTTTATTGGTTGATGATGACTCAAACATTTTATCTTGAAGCCATTCCAGTTTCATTCTGTCTTGCTCTTCCAATATTATTTTCTTATTTTCATGATTATTCTCTGAGATCTCTAAAGCTAAGTTGCTCTTCCTTTGCGGGATGATCATATTCCATGCTTGAAATAACTTCTCAGATGTGAGACGATTCTGACTGAGCATATTTACCAGTTGTGTGGTTTGCGACTCGTTAATACCATTCATAAGCGATGGGAACAACAATAACTGGTCAACAGCTTTTTTTATATCATCATAATTAAAGAGTGTGATCATAGGCAATCGAAAATCAACAGCAATCTGAAGACTGCCTTTGTCTTGTGCTTTAATGGATGTTAAAAGACCAGGAAAAGGCTTTGAAGAATTCAAAAAATCTGAGCTATTTAGTTCGCATAATATATTAATAGCCTTCTCTAAGCCTTGCAACGCTTGTAAGTAAGGTTTTAATGGAATAGAGGCATCATGATTTTCTTTGCTTTCGAAATGCAATTTAAGCTCTTTCGTAAGTTGATCGTTTTCGTTCATAACTCCTCTTTATCTAAGATTTACTTTAGATCAAATTGTAATCGATTTGTATTTTTTTTCTATTCCTCGCATAGTTTAATCCAGGATTAAAGAAAAAAGTGGTACACTGTTTAATTGATAAAAAGCAATACTTACTGTAGGGTCGAGGACTGGCGTAGTGGCTTATCACAGCCATAGCGGTTAGCTATCTCCAATCCCCGCCTCATCAAACCGTACGTGCGGCTTTACCGCATAAGGCTTACATGCGTAATTCGTGATAAGGTTTATGAGACTGACTGGGTGAAACGACTTTCCAAAATTAGGCATACCTGATTTACCGAAGAAGAGATGTAATTGAAAAACTCTTTGATACCCAGAAGCATGAGCCGAACCAATCCAGAATACAGGTGCATTCCAGAACAGCGATGACGGGTAGACTGTTCTTATCCTTTTTGAGCATCATTCTCTACTGTGCGCTTCTACATACACTCCAAACCACCTCACTCCATAAAAAGCTAACCGTACCAGAAATCCTGATAGCCCTTCGGTCTATCAGACAAATCAAAAGAAAAGACGGAATATCCTGGAAGCTTTCCAGGTTCCTCTTCCTGGTTCCTGAGACATGGTTATTAAAGAGGGGATTTTAGAATAAAATGGATTTACCGATCTTAATCTAATTGTTCTAAATAATTTAGGAGGATCGCATACCGAACAGGGAGTATACCCTCTTTCAACGGCTTCTTTTAACGTGATTTTAATTTTACTCTTTGCTAAATACCGACAGCCATCGCGGTGGTATT
>JAJFUD010000036.1 GCA_021372585.1 bacterium | reverse complement strand
CTATGACCAGATAGACGATATGGCTACCCCATTCCTGAATACCTGGGGTTGGTTTATCATTCTACTCTCGATGATATTGGCTTTCTACGTAGTATCCAAACGGGTAGACTTAAAAAAACCAATAAAATAGATTTTGAACACGGAGAAAACGTCTTTACAAAAACGGCTGTTTCTTTTTTTAAAGCAGCCGTTTTTTCGTTTCGTCAGCTTTTTTTTCTTATTCTTACTTGTTTTTCAATGGGTCACCCATTGGACGCTCATTCGGGAGCCATTTACCTATGCTACCACATGGTTGGTGCATTACATTATCCGGTGGTTTACACCCAGTGCGACATTGCAGATCCAGGAAGGTACATTTCACATCCTGGCCGGGATCGACATGGAGATTATTTATGAATGCACAGGCGTATACGGCATTATTGTTTTATTAGCAGGGGTCTGGGCAACCCGGTTTCCATGGATGGAGAAGTATAAAATCAGCTTGATCGGAGTCGTTATTATCTATGTCATGAATCTGATTCGGTTGGTGACATTATTCCTGATCTCCCAGAAAAATCCAAAATGGTTCCCTTTCCTCCACACGTATTTTTGGCAATTATTCCTGATATGGTTTGTTGTCATGGTGTTTTATCTCTGGATTACTCAGTTGCAGAAGCGGTTCCCTGAAGCATTTCCCTAATGAAACATTTTATTTTTCTGCTGAAAAAAACAGCTGTTTTCATCGGCTTATTAGTGGTTTTATACTGTATCTGGCTTCCCATCGCTCCATATTATCTTTGGCTTCGTCTGAAGCTGGCTTATTTATTGCTAAACCTATGTAGCTACTTTCCTGCCTGGGAAGGAATTAAATCTGAAAAAATAGCGGGGGAGATGTTCTCATTCCTGCCTTTTCTGGCGCTTTATTTGACTACCCTCCCATCGTGGAAGAAGATCAATTACCTCTTTCTGTTATGGGTGTTCTTGAGTTTATTCTCCGTGGAAGTATTGGGGCGTTTTTTTGAGAAATATGCCTTTTATAAGCCGGGTCAGACCGGTTATTTATATTTTACCATTCTGATGTTGGGTACTTTACGGGTAGCGCTGCCCTTTATTATCTGGATAGGGTACATGATCAAAAGCAAGCAGTCCCTTCTTTCGTAACCGTTTTCGCTTCTGACTGAACCGATGTAACCATTTCGCTGTATTTTAGCCAATAAGTGATATGGATTGAAAGTGGTTTTAGGAAGGGGTTAAGATGAAAAAAATACTAGTCAGTGCGTGGATCACCCTCTCTGTAGCGGTGAGTTTTCTCTCAGTCATACCAATCAAACCTTTGTTTGCTTTTGCCGCAAACAAACAGGCGACATTTATAGCCGTTCAATGGGTACCAGTAGGTATAACACGTGAGGGAGAGACTATCACGAATGGCTCTCAATTTCCGTGGCAGCGAAGAAGTGAAGAGGTGTGGGGACGGGCGGGATATCCGATGCCCTCTGCTGGCGCTTCTCGTCCGGCTACCTCACAACAAGCATCCAAGCCTCTTTTTTACACGGAATTCTATGTGGATGTGATCGCGGCAGGAGGGCAGTCCCAGTTAGAGGGACATTATTATGCTGTATTAGATAATGCCGGACAGATTTGGATCGACCAGGATGGTCATTTCCACGACGCCCGTGAAGCCAATACTCCTATGGAACGATGCAGTCAATCCGCAAACCGGGTGGACACCATTGTATCCAATAATACCTATGGACCATATGCAGTGGGGGATTATCTCCATCTATCCCATAAAAAAGGCTATCAATTCACCCGATTGGGATCTGTGAATCCGCTTTTCTTTTCAGACCTGGATTTTACCGGTCGGGTGTTTAAATTAGGCCAGGCCATCTTAGGAGAAAAGCAGACCAAGATTCTTTTGATGTCTGAACTATTATTTGCCAGTTGCCAAAACAATCAATATGATATCTCCGTTGAGTCGGATGTATGGATGGGAGTAAAACCCGCGGTGACTTCTGCCAGGTTGTATTCTCCGAATCATGATGTGCCTGCGAACGCACAATCAGTTCAACAGAGTACTGCTCTCGCTCCTGTTGGAGACAGATTTTTTGCCCCCGCCACTACTTTTCATAATATTGCTCTGAAATACAGAGAGTATATTGGGGTGGAAATATGGAAGGATAACGGGGTGAATTTTCATCTGAGCGGCGGTTCTACCACGGCTTACAACCTGTCTGACGATTATAAGCCGGGGGTTCAATGCGAAGAATTTCTCGGGATGAACAGCAACGAGACCGATACGGACTCTTTTCTGCCATTGCTGCCATTCCCATCCACACTACGGCATTACAGTAGCGGGAGCCTCATCTATGGATGTCAGGGAGCTATTTATAATGATTTAGATAATAACTCAATGGTCTCCTTGGGGGATAACCGATTAAGTTCCATCACCGTCACGGTAGGAGACACTGTTATTTCCTATCCGAGCGGGACCACTGTGACCGATGGCGATGCCGATGCCGGCTTCGTTCTCCAGAATATGGTTATTGAAAAATTTGTGGATAACAATACGGATTCTTTGTTTGATGAACACGATTTTATCTACCGTGATTTTGACTCCAACCATCTTGTCTCAGCCAATGATGTTCGTTTAACCGAGGTTACCTACCGTGGTCAGCATTACGACTGCGGTTCGAAGGTACGGATCGGCGACACCTGGCAGTATGAGAATCCAGTCACTGGTATCAGCATGGGCAAATGCGGAGATTTCCGGTTCATGGATCTGGAAGTACTGCCGGCACAGTCAACCATGAATGTGCGAATCAGTCCGGCTTTACAGGTGGAGCAAACTTCCACGATTGAAGTCACCTTCTATCCGGCTTTACAAAACGGCGAGAGAGCGATTTTAATCCTTCGTTCCCCGGATGGCTCGGACATGATGAAAGAAATCTACGAAGCTACCTCTGAATACACGTTTACCTACACTCCTTATGAGGGAACTTGCGGGGCTGACGGGAAATTTCAACCGATCATCATAGAAGTATACCGCAATCTAAAGATGCACAATGATGCGACGGGACCTCAGGATGGGGTGTACGGGTACTGGAACATCACGACTTCCTCCACAGCCAAATTTCTGGAGAACCGTTATGATTGCAGAAGTTTTAACCAGATGACCGTTTTACCGGAAGCTTTAACCGGCAGTTGTTCTGCGACCTGTTTACAGAAAATCAGCTCTCGGTTTCCAAATTTAATCGCTCGTATTAAAGATGCGGATAATAAAAATGATGTCAATGACCCTGCGAATCTCTACATGGCGACGACTCCCTCTAAAACCATTTTAGCGAATATCAATGTCACAGGAGCGGGCATTCTGTACAGTTTTACCGCTCAGGATTCCAGTGGAATCAAATATATTGTACAGGTCAATGAAGATAACACGTACCTGATTTGGAAGTGGGTAGATAAACCGAGTCCGGCTCCCGGGAAAGGGTATTTCGGCGCGTTGGATTTTCAGGACGAAGTTACCGGTCCTTTTAGTTCGGTCAATGAAGAGGAATTGTATAACGGACGGTTTACGGACATTGATTGTTCAGCGAATTTCGTTGAATGTGACGTATGTAAAGCCGGGAATATTCCTCCATTAGGTAAAATTACCAAAGGGGATACGTTTGGTGTGTTTAATGGCACGCTTGGTACCATTCTCTCTGATGGGGTGTGGGTGTTTGTTACCCCCTACGGCGAAGGAATGTGGGGCAAGGAGGGGGGAGAGATTCCCATCCCTGTCTGGCCAAAAGACAATACCGATCCTTTAACCATACGGGTCTTTACCACCCAGGCTTTATTTGATTATAACAGCACGATCCAACACCCTCCCTATTTCATCAGCGGGGGTACCAGTGGGATTGATTATTGTGGTTTGATCACGATTGGTTGGCAAGCCACCAATCCTCCCGAAGATCCTAACCCTCCGGAAGATCCTGATCCTCCAGGAGGAGGCGGCGGTGGTGGAGGAAGAAACGACGGAATCGTTTTCTCTGAAATGGTGGTCCTCGATCATGGACTCCGGTATTCCGATGTCTCTTACAATGCCAACATTAAACCGGATTATAACCCGGTTCTGTCCTCCTTAATCCGCGATTTTCGCGGTTATCCCGGCGGGCAGACCCATACCGGCAGAACCGGTGGAACGAACCGGGAAGGTCGAAACGGGTATCCTGCCATCTGGGAAAATCAGTTTACCAAGCTGGGTACAGAGTTTTTGCCAATGGCTGATTATGGGATTTATTTTGTTCTGCGAGACAGTCAGGATGGTGGGTTACTATCTTTTGAATCCACGGACCGTTCACACAGGATCGTCAGTATCGACCTCACCGGTCCTTTCTGGACTCCATTGTTCCCATTGGCGAACAATGACTTCCAGGGACTGCAGCATATACCCATTCAATATGAACAATCCGGAGAAGTAAATATCGACTCCTCCAACTATGAAGAATATGAACTGGTTGGCGACGATTGGACTAACATCATCAATCCGGGTATGGCGGAAGCTGTCTCTTATGGCCAAGCGAACACGTATTTGCAATATTCCAGGAAGCTGAATTATAAAGGGATTCCCAGGGTCATCGTGATCGATGAACTGATTCCTGTGAATTATGGCATGATTAAAATCGTGGTGAAATTGGCAGATGGAAGAGTGGGCAGTTACTTTGACTGCTGTGAAGAGCCCATTGAGGGCATTCCGGTCCGGGCATTAGATATCAGCAATTTTACCGGAAGCATCGAGGTGGAAGAAGATTCTGAGTTCACCGTGACAATTAAAGAATATGAACCGATGCAGAGTGTACGGGCAGTCAATGATGCCGTCGTATTTATCTGGCAGGACCGGGGTATTAAGTCCAAATATTCCGAATTGACCGGTGCCGGAGACGGGTGGATGACCGGAGCCCCTGAATCTTCTACGGGATCGGGCAGTTATGGTGCGTATTCTTCATATGATGACCTGAATGAAGATGGTAAAATCACTTTTAATGCGTATGAAACTGAAATCGTGGGCTCCTATGATATGGCGACCAATACCTGGTTCGGAGGCATCCGGGATGCGAGAACCTTCCAGGTCAATAACGGTGTGTACCGATTCCAGCTCTCCCAGGCTAAAGGATGTGTGGTGGATACGCTGGGTCTCGATTTTAACGAGAATCGGATTCTGGACGACAATGAACTCATGCCTGTCTATGTGACTGCCTATAAATACGGGGATGACAACAATGACCGTGGCTTTACTCCTTTATATGCGAGCCCCGTCGATAATAAACTATTCTCCCATGAAGTCTACATCGCCGGACAAGCTACCGTACCGATCGGGTACAGCAGTGGTCCCAAGAAATCTCTCGTGGTGACCATGGACCCTCCTGTGATTACGGCAGGCGTTACCTCAGAGACAGTGTTTAAAGGGGATAGCCTGCAATTTACCGTGAAAGAAGACGACGGTTCTCCGGTCGATTTGACGAATGGCGGCAGGAATACCACTCAGGAAACAGCCGCTCTGTTCTTTGATGATGTTCCGGTCACTCTTCCAGCCTATTACTGGCTTAAGACTGACCTGCAGAATAGTGCGGCAGATAACGTTTCCAATGAAGGATTGTATGGCGCCAAAAATTTGTTGCAGTATGATTTCTCGGAAGCGAAAAAGGGCATCTATAAATTCAAGAACTTTGTCGTCAATGACAAAGGGACCTTCCGATTACGGGTACAAACCAAAGATGCCCGTCAATATGGTACGCTGGATGTGAAAGCGGCGCGCCCGATAGTGGAATACACCGTAAAAAATAGTGAGGGGACCGTCGAAAAACCAAGTATCGGCAACCAATATCTGGTGAAAGCCAAGATCATGGATGCCGAGAAACAGGCATTAATCGGCACCGGCTTACAGGTAATCCCGTACTTTGTATTTGACCAGAGTGTCTCGGCTGATTCTGATAAAAAGGCTTACATTGGGTTCGACCAAAACGGCGATAAAACGATTCAGGACAATGAAATCATGGAACTGAACAAACTCTATGATACAACGGTCAGTGAAGAGAAACGGCTTAAAAACAAAAAAGACTGGTTTGGCCCGGGGTGTATCTATAATTCTCCTTACCTAAGCCAATATTATGTGGCGGATGTACAGGGAGACAATAAGATCAATACGAAGGATGCCATCAGCACCATCACCGGAGAGATTTCCTTTACACTGTTTGGGGTGGTGCCTGGTGAAATCGGATTCTTTGTCGGATTCAACCCATTGATACTGGATAATGACCTGGCAGATGTGGCAGGAGGTACCCCGGAAGATAACGGTTCCAGCATCAAACGACGTTTCAATCCCGATGGGGTGTTTGCCTTTGATTGGTTCGCGATGGCCGATAGCACTCTCAAAGTAGATCCACTCTCTCTCAGCGTGACAGATAAGAACGGCAATCCGCTTCCGTTTGGCGCTTATCAGAATAAGCAATTTGATTTGATATCCGGCACCGAGAACGAGTTAATCGTTCATGCCGACTCCCCGAGAAAGCTATTTGACGTATTTCGTTTCACTGAAAATGGAAAAGTTCTCTCCACAGGCAACTGGGAAGCCGGGCTCTCCTTCCAGACAAAACTGACTCCCTCTTTGGCAGGTGCTTCTGCTGTTTCATTGTATACAGACATGAAACTGACACCCCACAAAACCGTCTCTCTGAAATTGCTTGATTTCGATGTGGTTGGGAGCGTTTCTGTTGTGATATTAAAAGGGCAGGCTGTCTATACGGATATGGATAACGATGTCACGCTCCAACTGGTTGGAATCCAATCGTTCAACCATCAAAAAATTCAATTGCAGGGTTCCGGAGTGAATGCTACAGAAGAAGTGAATGCAGAGGGCATTGCCTATTTCAATATTCGTCCCACCAACCCGGGGGTGATTACGATTTCTCTGTTAAGTGAAGATGTCCTGCTGAATCCACCTAGGATTTTGGTGTTAGATTCCTCGATGCCCCCGCTTTTAGAAATGGATCCGTATCCTGATAAAACAAAAGCCAAAGACCTTATCCTGTCAGGAAAAACAAATCCGGGTTGCCAGGTTTCCCTGGATGGTCAGCCTATCACGGTAGACAATCAAACCGGGAAGTTCTCGGTCACGCTTTTATTAACCAAAGAAGAGAATGTGTTCCAGATACAGGCAACCAATCCGTTAGGCAGGACAAACAAGAAAGAAATTGTGATTATCCGAGTCATGAAGGGACCGAATCTGGTCATTGACCCGATACCGGATCCGGTCGTGGATGTGACGACCTATACGATCACCGGTTCTGTCGAAAACCAGCAAGTGAAAGTGTTTATCAATCTAGAGAAGGTAGAGCTGGATGGTTTACGATTCTCTCATACCGTTCCTGTTGTACTGGGCAAGAATGAAGTGATAGTTCAAGCAATCGATGAATTTGAATTGGTCACTGAAGTTAAAGTCACGATTCATGTAGCCAGGAAGCTTGTGATCCTGTTGACAATCGGTAAAAATGCGATGTATGTCAACGGGAAAGCGATCACCTTAGATGCCTCGCCATTTATCTTTAATAATCGGACAATGGTTCCTGTCAGGGCTATTTCTGAAGCATTCGGTGCGAAAGTAAACTGGCAGGCAAAATCGGAAACAGTTGAAATTGAGCTGGAAGGGTCGTTTATCTCAATGCAGATCGGTAATACCATGGCGATGGTCGGTCAAAGTATTTATGTGCTGGACGCCCCGCCTATGATTCGTAATAGCAGGACGTTCGTTCCGATCCGCTTCATCTCGGAAGCTTTGGATGCGAAAGTATCCTGGGATGGCATTAATCAAACCGTTACCATCGAACGATGGGTCACAAAATAATTTTCTCATAAAAAAAGGGGAGCAGACAGTAGTCTGCTCCCCTTTTTTTATGATCTCGTCAGGGAAGAACCTCTCCCCAGTTATAGGCTAGTAAGATTAGGTCGATACCGTCTACTAAACCGTCGTTATTAAAATCAGCCCGTTTGTCAAAATTGGTATCTCCGGTTTTGGATCCAAAGGCTCTGGAGAAAATAATCAGGTCATCCATATCTACTTTGCTGTCTCCATTCACGTCCCCTGCTAAAAAGAGGGTAACATAGGCTTCTGCCTGGAATCCTTTTGCAGCGATACTTTCGAGCTGGGAATTCTTAGCGTTGACCTGATCCATTTTAAAATACGCCACGCCTTTTTGAAGACCGCTCATTTTCACGGAGAATAAAACACCTGTGCCGGAGGCTCCTTCCGCTTGGTTTTTAAAAATCTTAATGTTAGCAGTGCCTTTTGCCTGGTCAATCTCAGAAATCACCTCAGGCGCTCCTTTTTCATCGGTCAGGAAAGAACCTGGGATTATCTCAACCAATTTCAACAGAGCAGGATCCCATGACAACACCATATCCATATAAATCAGATCTTTTGCGCCTTCAATCTGGATATCCACCTGGGTTTCCTTGTCTTTTTTAAACTGGGGTACCGGTGGATTCAGTTTCAGAGAGATAAACCCGTCTTTAGTTGATAACACCTGGAATTTAACATGGTATGTCCGGATTTTGCCCCCGCCAACTCCTTGGATTTGAATTGAGAAAAGGCCTCCGTCAACAGATGGATCGATTGAAAATTCGATTACTACCTCTTTTTCCATCTGCCCGGCTTCAATCACTTCCGGGGTAATCTTGCTTTTCACCAATACAGGGAGGTTCAGTACAGATAGCCGCACTGGTGCGTTCCAGCTTGGGCTGGAGGTAGGGGTAAAGCGAAGCATGATATTCTCCCCCGCTGTACCGGTTAATTGTAGATTCGAATTAATATTCAGGGAAAAATCACCCATTTCAATCGCAACGGTTAACTCAATCGGCACTTTCTTCTCCGTTTTGAAGGCTTTTCCCCGGATTTCAAACTTAATCGTGCCCGGTGCTGTCTGTTGAGTAGTCAGTACCGTCAGGTAAACGGTTTCGCCTACTTGTAAAGTAAGGTTGGAGAATTCATAAGTGTAGCCCAATGGAAGAGTGGATAGGGAGAGCGCTACCGTCTCTTTAAAACCGCCAAAACTATCGCAGTTGATTTCAAAAACAGCTTTTTCACTCACATAGATCTGTTGTTTTGTCGGACGCACCACTAAGGAAAAATCACCTTCCAGTGTCTCAAAAATAGTGATATTCAAGGCTAATTCAGCATATCTTCCTCCGCCGTCCCCCCGAAGGGTGATCGTGAAAATTTGTGGCTCTACCTGAGGGGCTACCCGAAAATAAACAGTACTTTTGCCGGGAGCAATCGTAGTCTTGGGATTGAATGTCACTTCAATGCCTTGGGGTAATGTCTCTTTTACACTTAGGGTAACGGGGGCGTTAAAGCCTCCGGAAGGCTCGATAAACAATTCGTTATTGGTAATTGTCCCTGCATTAATCTCTTTGTTCACCTGTTCCATCCTCAGTGCAAACCTGCCGGGAGAGGTGTTCTGGATGCGTAATTCAAATTCCGTATTCCGTTTGATGGTTCCACTCTGCCCGGTGATAACAATCTTGTATTTTCCGGTTCCTGTTCTGTCAGAAGCGATCAGTTTTAAGTGAAATTGACCGGGAAATTCTCTCATTTCAGTCGGGGTGAACTCGTAGGTCATCCCGGTAGGAATATTCTCAATGGAGAGTTTTAAAGGTTGTTTTAAGGGCATATCGGTAATGATATTGATGTCCAGAGAAGCTGTACTGCCCTGGAACATTGTCACTAACGGTGTGCTGGGAATCATAGTGAAGCCAACGCTGGAGGAGAAACAATATAAGGAGCCGCTATTGGTGCCTACCATCACTACCCCTCTGCCAACAGCAGGATTTCCCTGGCATTTGGCATCCAGTTGGTATTTAAACAGCATATTGCCATCTGTACCAACGACATGAAGGTTTTTGTCCATACTGGTAAAAATGATTTTATCGTCAGCAATAACGGGGCAAGTGGTCATACCGCTTCCCCCTGCGGAATATCCCCATACTCTTTCCTTGGTTTCCGCATTGACTTTGACTAATTCTGCCAATTCCAACGCGGCATTTTCTCTGACAGCGATATAATATACGAACTTTTCATCTTCATCAATCGCCGCGGTAGAGGGAATTTCATCGGCAGTCAGGATCTGCCATTTTTGGAGCCCTGACATCGACACCCGGTAGAAAAATTTATTTT
Organism: bacterium; assembly: GCA_021372585.1. GTDB lineage: Bacteria > Caldisericota > Caldisericia > UBA6126 > UBA6126 > UBA6126. The sequence goes on along the minus strand of JAJFUD010000036.1, from coordinate 24,277 downwards.
GTCCGGCCCCGCCGATGTAAATATTCTCCTCTCCAATAATGGGAGAGGCTTTAAAAGAGGATCTGAATCCGTCAAAACTCCAGATAATCAATCCATTTACCGGTGAGAGGCAATATAGGTTATTGTCATAACAGCTGACATAAAGTCTGTTTTTAAAATAAGCGGGAGAAGAGTAGACAGCCCCTTTGAGTTCTGTTATCCACCGCTGCTCTCCGGATTCCAGATCCAAGCCGTATAGCTTGTTATTCTCTGTGCCGACAAATACTTTTTCATCTCCGATGCAGGGTGTGGACCGGATGCTGGATCCGACATTTTTATACCAGATCACTCTGCCGGTCAGCCGGTCGAAACAAAAAACAATCCCGTCCAGCGTTCCCACTACCAATTTATTGCCCTCCACTCGCGGAGAAGAGATCCATGGAGGGGGGTCATCCTTTGTCTCTGCCCCGATCTCAGGGAGAATTCTACTGGAAGAACCCAGGTAATAGTCCCATTTTTTTTCACCGGTTCTGGTGTCAATCGCATAAAGCCGGGTAGAGTGGTATTTGGAAGGACTCGTTTTTTCAGCGGTAAAATAGGCGATATCGCCCACGATAGCGGGTTGAGAACGGATCGCACCATCTGCCTGGAAAGTGTATCGAAGCTCCAGATTTGCATTGACAGCTTCTTTCGTAAAGTTCGTCAGACGGCTCTGGTTTCCGAAACCACCCCAATCGGTTCGTTTGGTTCCTTTTACATCGATGCTGAAACGGTTGATAACGGTTTTACCACCGCCCTTACCGCTGATGGCAATGCTATACCGGGCTGGATCGACGGTGATATCCACCAGGACGACCAAATTGGTAAAACCGGGAACCATCACCCTTGGATCGGCAAAAGTGCAGGTAAATCCGGAGGGGGCATTCATCACGGAGAGGTTGACGGTACCGGCAAAATTATCCGGAGTGCTGACTTGCACCTGAAAAACCAGGGCATTGCCAGCATATACCTCTCCCTGTGCGGGAATAAACGAAATCTCGAAGTGACCCTCGGATAGTCCGAGAACCTCTATCGTCACTGCGCATTTCCGTATCCTGTTGTTGGTTTCAGCGGTTATAATGGCTTGGTAAGTACCCGGTTTCATATCTTTGCTTACCGTGATTTTTAATTTTGCCCTTCCGATGTTATCGGTCATCTTGACAATATTCGGTGTAATGAGGGTATCTAACCCAACCGGCACTTTTTCCATCCGTAGATACACATTCTGAGAAAGAGCGGAAGTCGCGGTCAGGGTGATATCGATAGTACTTTCTTCGGATTGATAGAGGGAGAGAGAGGGAGTATCCGTTTCCACCTTAAAATCGATGTTGTCCGCCAGCGTCACGCAGACATTGGAGAAGGTCACGATCAGTTTATGGTCGCTGATAATGGGGGAGGTAATGATCTCGTTTCCAAGGGATTGGCTGTAACGGACTTCACCGGTATCCTGCTGAAAAGCGTATATATATCCGTCATTACCGCCTAAAATGACATATTCTCCCGTAATCGCCGGGGAGCCGATTATTTTATTTTTGGTGCTGTATTTCCATTTTACTTTACCGTCGGTTCGTTGAATACAATAAAAAGTGCCCTCTTCGGAACCAATAAAGATATATTTGTCGCTAATCGCCGGAGTGGAGGTGAAATTGCCGACATTGCCGGACCGCCAGATGATCTCTCCTGTATAGGCATTGAGTGCGAACATCTCTCCTTTTTCGTTAGCGCTTCGGGTCGCAATATAGACCATACCGTCATGAAAAACAGGGGAGGACCTGACTTCTCCGTAAGTAGACAAGGGAAGATCCGTTTCAAACAGGTTTTTATAATCATTATAATCGAATGCATACACACGGCCTTTTGCGGTCACTGCAAACACTCTTCCGGCACCCAGACAGGGGGAGGATAAAAGCGGTCCGTTTAAACCGTATTGCCAGTTTTGACTGCCTGATTCATTTACACAGTATAACAGGTCGGTAGAACTGCCAAAAAAGATTTTAGAACCATATACCAACGCAGAGCTAGAGGTAATTTGTCCAAAGGCGACAAACTTCCACAAGAGTGTTCCGTTGGTGCTGTAGCAGTAGAGAAAGGAGGGTTGCTCGGAAGAACCGCCGGTCACAAAATAGATCCTGTTTCCTTGTACGGTAGGGGATCCAAGGGAGAGAGGGTAATTCAGATACTGGTCTGTTTCCCACATCTTCTGACCGGAGTCTCCATTCAATGCCACTAATTTGCGGTTATCTGCATTGAGATACACAACATTATCGACAATCACCGGAGAGCTGGAAATGGATGAATCCGCTTGATAACGCCATTTTTCCAATAGAGTCTCCGCTTGAAGCGATTCGGGGGTATTCCCGCTTCTGGATTCATTAAAATGGAAAGTAGGCCAATTATGATAATCAGCAGATGCCACTGCCACTTTACTATGAAAAGGACTGGCTGCCAATAACAACCACAATGTCAAATTGACTGCAACCAATTTTTTAACCAAAAACAGGTTTGGCGTCGTCATTATAAACCTCCCAAATAGGAAATTTCAGTGCTTTCATTCATCAAACTTTCAGGAAATGTAATTGTAATGGTTTGTGTCAAGGAGAACCATTCCACTTTTGATTCCATGGATTCAGCAATGAACCGAATAGGAACCACGGTTCTGCCGGGGGGAACGATAAAAGGGGGCGCATCCATCGTAAAAGGAGTCTGATTCACATAGGCGACCGTTTGGTCTACCCACAATTCAATTTTTTTCTTCACCAGGGGGTGGTCCAGATTGATCTCGATTTTTTTTGATTCCGGAAACCATTGTACGGAAGCGCCGAACGCTTCTGCTATAAACCGCAGTGGGACAAAAGTTCTGTCCTGTTTAATAAAAGGAACGGAGTCTAATGTCAGGACGGTGTCATTCACAATCGCTTTTTTACTACCGATCGTCATCATTATAATAATCGGCTGATATTGTTTTCGAAGGATGGAAATAGTCACCAGGGTGGCATTGGACGCTTTATCCGTCGCGGTGAACTGGAAAGAATTGTGGCCCAACGATAAAGCCACTTTCACAAAAAAGGTGCCATCCGGAGAGATTGCGAGTGTTTTTCCATTCATCATGACCGATGCTTCAGACTCTGTGAGCCCGTTCAGGGTGTATTCCGATAAGTTTGTCTCTGCGGGAGCGGGAGAAATATTCAGGATGGGAGGAGTAGTATCCAGTATAAAACTATATTCAGGGGCAGGGGTATCGGTATTTCCTTCTTTATCCTTGGCTTGAACGGAAAATATATAGGGACCATCATGGAGGAGTGTGATATTGGTATGGGTAATAAATGAAAAAGTGGACCATGGCTCCTGATTGAGGCGATAGGAATACAAGAGCTCCGAAACGGGGGTCTGATCGTCTTCCCCGATCCACTCAAAATATACCTTACGCTGATTGATCCATTTGCCGGGGGTTTGGGTGATCCTGGTGACAGGAGGGGTGGTATCCTTTTCGAAAACCGTGATTTCCATCGCCTGGGCGTTTATCGCGGTTGGTTCCAGTCTGGAGTCGAGAGCCTGAAGGTTCAATAACTGGATTGTCCCCATACCGCTTTGTACTCCCTGGAAACGAAAGAAAATCAGGTCCCCTTCCCCGGTCACCCCGCCTACTTTGCCCTCGCGTGACAAGCCGACTTTGTACCCATTCTCCGATTCAGAGACGAGGAAAATAGTTGATTTTTGATCACTCTTCAGAAAAGTTCCCTCACGGATCTCCTCTTTTTTGAGAATAATCAGATCTTTCGGATATTTCATCTCAAAGGAAATCCCAAAAATGTTCGTTTGAGTATTGATTTTCATCCTGACATCCAGAAAAGAGCCATTTTGAATCCGGACACAGCAAGGATCAAACAGAATCTGATTCTGGAGGGTCTGTAACGTCTTGGATTGGGATTGAAATGAGGGAATCGATTCGATTCTCGTGCCGGAGTAATAATGTGCAATAATGTCCTGGTAAGAGCTCCCTTTTTTAGCCATCGCCAGGGCGCCATATTGTGACATCCCGACGCCATGACCCCATCCTCTGCCGACTATATATAGTGTACTTTCCTGATCAAGTGGAGTGTGCTGTTCTCCGAAGTATTGTAGCAAAGGTGGTACCTGTCCTGTTTTTTCAGGGGTATACCAAAAAAAATCAAACCAAGTGCTCTTCAGATTAAACAAAGCGACGAAATCACTACCCGTCAGGAAAACCTCTCTCTTATCCTGTAATAGGGAAATTTTTCTGACACGAGGAGAGATTCCTTTCTCGGTAATGGACAGAGTGAAAGGGTTCGTATTCAGTGAAGGCAGTTGCTTTTTTGTCAGATAGGTATTCAGTTTTTCCAACACTATTTTTCTGGTAAAAGAACGATACCAGCTGAAATGAGGAGAAATTTCCTCCCCGGGAGAGGGTACGCCGCGTAAGTACGGTGTCGGCGATCCTGACCAAATAAATTCATTGTTTTCCGTAAACCCTCCGCTGGAAGAGTGAAAGACGCTCTCGATCGGTTTCGATTGAGAAGTGATAATCAACCCTTCAGTGGCAGAGATGGCTTTGAAAGAATTTGGCAGATGCCGGATGCCGAGATATACCTGGCTGTTCGTATCGTTGGTCACGTCAAAATAAGCGTTTCGCTGGCGGGCGGCTAGCGACCTGGAATACGCATAAGTCCGGGAAGCGAGGGTTTGGGCTTTCAAGGCTTCTAACGGCCAATCATCTGGCATTTCCGAGCCGACCACTCCGCCAAGATAAGTTTCGATATCCGTACGGTTTACCAGAGAAAGTGTGTGATTGCAGAGATAGAGTTCTAAGGTGTCTGGATACGACACCTTTTTGTATTGACAGGGGGATTGGGCAGTGGTAATGGAAAAACTTTTGCAAGCATCGGGAGAGTCCGTATAAGCAGAAATCAGGGAGATATTGTCATCCAACTGCAAACCTACCGCATTGTCATCGGTTTTATGCTTAGTATTTTTCATTTCGGGAAAAAATGACTTCAAAAAAGAGGCAATAAAGTCAGCTTCTTTAAGTTCTGCAAATAAACCCAAAGAGAGTGAAAATTGATTCTGATCGGTTTCCTGAATCAGGAAACTTATATCAGAGGCTTTAAAATAGCGATCTCTGGTTTGAATCGCCAGCTGTTGTGCTTCCATCAAAGTCAGACCGGATTTCAACAAAATGGTGAAAAAACCATTCTGGTAACTGCCTTTTTCTTTGAGTATATGAAAGCGGTTTTCTTTTTGATTAAATGAATAAGACCCGGAAAGTTTTAATATATAAGCATGGTCATTAGTAATCATAAGTTGTTTTTCCTGGGAAGCCAATAAAATGCGTATAAACCATTTTTCTTGTTTTGCCTCTGCTGGTAACACAGATGGAAAGTTTTGGAACGGTAAGATCATCGTGAAGCACACTATCCAACTGAGGACAACGATTTTTCTAATCACTCCGCCCTCCTCTCCTAGAATTCTTATATAAAATAAAGCACTGAGCGTTTAGCGTTCAATAAAAAATCAGCAACTACACACCCAATGATAATAAATTACTTATAATTTTACCTAATTATAGGACTATTGAGGCAAATCTCAATCTTCCGCTGGTTTTGTTTTTTCGAATTCCCTTTTTTATTTTTATTATGGGGAAAAAGAGAAATTTTCTTGACTTTACCCATTGAAAAACTTATAAAATACTCTAGTGATATTCGATGAATTATGTATATTGGAATTAAATCTCTTGTGATAAGGAGAGGTTAGAAATGGTTAAAAAGCAATTATTGAGGATTATGCTTGTATTTCTATTTCTTTTTGGCTCATTTTTTGCGCCATTGAAAGGAACCACCTTAGCTGCCGGCAGTAAGCATGTCATTGTCTATGAAACCAATTCAGCGCTTATTGAGACGTTTAAGCGGTCTGGTTTTAATATTCTTGAGGTATATGATGCTTTCTTCCTGGCTGAAGTATCTGATGAACAGGAGACGATCCTGCAGCGTAAGAATATATCCTATGTTGAAATCAAGGATATATTCGATATTCGCTATGCAAATTATATATTTCATCCGGATGCAGGGAAGAACCTGGTTTATCCTGAAGAGGTATTGAAGAGAATTACGATGCCCCAGGATAATCAGCTTGGCTATTTTCTGCTTCAGTTTATCGGTCCTGTCAAAGCAGAATGGATTACTGAAATTGAAACGTTCGATGTGGATTTCTATTACCCACTGCCCTACTCTGCTTATTTGGTACGCACTACCCCTGTTGTAGCTCAACAGCTGAAAAGCATACGTTTTGTCAGAGGAATCGGGTATGTTCCTCCTGTATTGAAAGCAAGTCCGGATCTATTATCCGGATCGTTACCGAACACGATCTCTGTTTCAATGAATACGACCCCCGATATCAATCTGGAAAACTTTTTTGAAGATATGTTCATCCAACCCGAACAATATTATTTTTCAAAAACCGACAAGGTCGGTTTTTTACGAATTGTTGATTTTCCCGCGATGTTAATCAAAGCAGCCTATCAGCATATTGATATTGTATCCATGAATCTGGTTCCTGAAAAGAAAGTTTTTAATGCAGAAGCTGCTCAGGTAGTTGAGGTCAGGGACGCTTATGATACCACTTTCAGCACATTGAATGAAGGCGATAACCAGGTAGTTGCAGTCGGAGACACCGGCTTATCTACCGGCAATATAACAACCCTTCATCCGGCTTTTCTCGATCCAAACAGAGTGCACGCTCATTTTGGATACCAATCCACTCCTGCGTCTTCTGGTGATTGGGCCGATCATCCCGCTCCTGGTGATGAACACGGAACCCATGTTAGCGGAAGCGTACTGGGGGACGGCGATGGGGATGTCACCTCTGCTACTCGTTACAAAGGGATGGCTCCCAAAGCAAAGCTAGTGATTCAATCCTTAAAAGTTCCCGGTAGTCCCAGAGCGATTAATGCTCCCCCGTATGCTACTTTGTTCGGAGATGCTTACGGTGCTGATGCAAGAATTCACACCAATAGCTGGGGTGGAGGCAACAATGCTTATACCGGAGACTCTGCCGAGATCGATTCTTTCCTTTGGAACAACAAAGATTTCAGCGTATTATTTGCTGCCGGAAACTCAGGATATACAACCAGTACGCTTTTGGAACAAGCCAATGCAAAGAATTGTATTACCGTTGGCGCAACGGAAAATAATAATCATGGTGGAAATCCTGCTGTGATGGCTCAGTTTTCTTCCGGCGGATTGACTTCTGACGGCAGGATCAAACCTGACGTTGTAGCGCCCGGTCAATATATTAGATCAACCGTAACAGACCATCGCGTTAGTCCGCCAATACATTCCTATATTGAAATGAGAGGTACCAGTATGTCCACACCGATTACTGCAGGTTCGCTTGCGGTCATCCGTGAATTTTTTACTAACGGTACCGGAGCCGATGAGATTGCCCATCAGACTCCCTCTTCCGCATTATTAAAAGCCGCTTTAATCAACGGCGCTTTTAATGAAAAATTATATACCAGATCCGGAACCACTCTCACACAGCTCTATTCTCCCAGCCGGATTTCCGGATGGGGGCGGGTCAATGTGAAAAATGCTGTCGCACCTGAAGGAAAAGAGATTAAATTTTATGATAGGCAAGGTGCAAATAGCCTTTATACCGGTGCAAACAGTACGCCCATCTCCTTCTATATCGCTCCCACCGCTCCTCTGAAAGTGACTTTGGTTTGGACAGATTATCCCGGTAGCCCGAACGGAACCAAAGCATTAGTCAACGATCTTGATCTGAAGGTCACCAATGATAAAGGTCAATCATTTTTTGGGAATGCTATCGATAGCAGTTCCGGTAATTCCATCGTGAATCCTTCCACTTCGATGATTGATACCATCAATAATGTCGAAGTGGTGAATATTCAAGTCCCTGAAGAGGGGGTATATCAATTTGTCGTCTATGGCACCAACATTCCTGCCGGACCTCAGCCATATGCGCTTGTTATCACGGGCGGTTTGCATGATGCAGAGTATCCGCCACCAGTCTTGAACCCGCAGATCAGATTGTCGGTATCCCCTTCTGTAAGACAAGTATTCAAGGGCGCCGCTACTTCCTATAACGCCAGAGTGATCTCTTATGATGGCGCGAGCGGATCGATCAATTTCTCTGTACAGATGCTGTACAACTCTTTGCCTGTCAGTCCGTTGGATTATGGTATCACCTATACCATCAACCCTCTCAATCCTGTCTTATCAGCCGGAGGTCAGGCGGAATCTGTTATTGATGTCACCACTTCGAGCAATACTCCTGTCGGTGATTATGAGTTCAGGGTGACAGCGTTTACACAAACTTTAGTATCAAATACGGTGATTGTCGGAATGAATGTGATTATGGAGCCTTATTTTGATTTCTCGTTCACCCCGACCAATGTGTATATCCAACAGGACAAGTCCGGCTTTACTATGATAGATGTCTCTACTTTCTTCGGTTTTTCTGAGGATGTGCTGTTTGAGGTAGACACATTAGGATTACCGGAAGGACTATCCTTTAGCTTGAAACCTAATCCCACTACCAATCTCATGAAATACCAAACCAAACTCACCATCGATGTCTCTCTGGAAGCTCCTGTTGGAACCTACGAGATACAGGTTATTGGAAAGAACAATACTTCTTCCCGTAACTTAACTGTTTTTAAACACTTTATCCTGCATGTTCAAAAACGCGTCAGCATATACAAAACACAAATCTGTATGCAATCCTCTCCTGAAACAGTCGACGAAGAAGGTATTGTCAAATATCGAATCCAGATCAAGAATGTTGGTAATGAACCGCTCACGAATAACACCCTGATTTTTGAACTCGATCCGAATCTTGAATTTGTATTTTCCGATCCGGCCGGTAGTTACGCCAGCGGTGAGTTGTATATCGGCATTCGTGATTTAGCGATTGGGGAGTGTTATCCAGCCAGCAATTGCGAAGCGATTAAATTTCCCTGTATCAGCGATATTGATGGCCATTATGTGATTATCACAGCCAAGGTAAAGCCATTTAGGATAAAACCTGACAATGGTACGATCCTGATCAGCAAGTTAACTGTCTTCTCCAATCCTTTCTATACGGAGACTTTTACAGTACAGACCAGTCTTAAGACAAAACAAGCCGCTGAATATCCTTTATACTTTAAAGTATATTTTGAAAACCTTGATGATGAAGGCACTATCGCCAATGGAAAAGAGCTAAAAGTCCGGTTCAAAATTGAAGGCGGTACCGGCAATTACACCTACAACTGGGATTGGAATGACGGCGAGAAGGTGCTGGATAAAGCAGCCGTCTCTGAAGAGTATCTGTTAACGCATACTTACACAAAACCGGGTGTTTACCGAATCAAGATTGAAGCCAGGGATGCAAAAGGGAGATATAAAAAGGGAGAAGTGATCCTTCGAGTTAAATAATGTGAACATAATCCAGTGAAAAGAGTATTACTTAATAGACGCTGAATATTTGAACCATCCGTGCCGTTGAATGACGGCACGAATGGTTTTGCAATATAGTGTTGAATTTTTTTAAGGAGAATTATTATGTTTAAGAAGATGAATCTTTCCTCTCTGACAGTTGTATTGGTTTTATTGGTCGCCATGGTGTTCCCTTTTACTTCGTACCAATCGGTAGGTTCTGCAGAAAAAGCAGTTCCGGAAGACACTTATTTTACTCCTTTGGAAGCTGGTAAAGCTGCTCAGGTCTATTTCTATTTTAAAAACCTGTCGAAAAAGGAATCTACATTAAGCGCAAAAATCACAGTCAAGGATTTTCCAAAAGGGAATGAGCAAAACTGGTTTACCCAATTTTGTTATTCCAATATCTGTTTTTTGGATGAAGGTACTTCACCCAATAAAGTCAAAAATAATGCAACCGAAGAGATGCATGTCACCTTATACCCCTACACCGGCGCAAAAGTAGGAGAGAAAATCAGGATTGTTCTTGAAGTATGGCCCACGAGAGAAGCCAACCTGAAAACCACCCTGACTTTCTACGGAATTGTGGTAAAGCCATCCAATATCAAATTAGTCATTGACAAGAAAAATGCCGTTGTGGGTGGAAAAGATATCACCTTAGACGTCCCCCCGATGATTATCAGCGGAAGAACGATGGTGCCTTTACGCTTTATCGGGGAAGCGTTATCTGCTGAAATTCTATGGGACAATGCCACCAGAAAAGTCACTTATGTATTAGGCGATTTATCTGCCTTTTTCTGGATTGACAAAAAAGAGGCGATGGTCAAAATCGGACCTGTATACCAAAGGACCATTCCTTTGGATGCTGCCCCAATAATCAAAAATAGTAGAACTTTAGTACCGGTTCGTTATGTTGGTGAGATTCTAGGCGCAGAAGTAGGGTGGGAAGCTTCTACGAGAACTGTTACGATCCTATTCCCAAAGCCTTCTAAGGAATAGTGGGAGGAGGGATCATGAAACTCATTAGAATAGCCTTAACATTTGTTTTGGTGTTGAGCATCGGAAGTTCCCCGGCTTTTTTATCCATCCTGAATACTACAAAAAATGTTTATGCAGAAGAAACAGAAACACAGGATAAAGGAGAAAAAATTATTGGCGGAGGAGGATTGCCGAAAGGTCTCTTTTGCTCTCCTACGTATCTCAATGTAGAACAACAAAGGCTTTATGTCGCTGATTCCTACAACAACAGAGTCCAAGCATTTATCCGTGGCAATGTTTTCCAGTTAGGATTTGGCGGATTTGGTCAAAATGAACGCGAATTTGATAAAGTCGGTGGTATTGCCTCGAACAATGAAAAGATTTTCGTGGTGGATTCTGCCAACGCTCGAATTCAGGTTTTTGATGCTAAAGGTGTCTACCTGAGCCAATTCGGATCGTTTGGAACCGAAGAAGGCTTTTTCAGGAATCCTACTGATATCTCTATTGATGGAGACAGTTTATACGTCTGCGATACCGGTAACTCAAGAATCCAGGTTTTTAAAACCACCGGTGAGTTTGTCTCTGCGTTTGGGAAAGCTGGACTCGGTAACGTGGAATTTAATAACCCTCTCGGCATCGAAGTATCGGAAGGCAATATTTTTGTGGCCGATACGAATAACCACAGGATCCAGGTATTAGATCTTCATGGTGCTTACCAAACCTCGTTTGGATGGCAGGGATCAGAAGAAAAAGCATTTATATATCCGAAAGGCATCACGCTTTACAATGGAAGCCTCTATGTAGTCGATTCCGGCAACCACAGGATCCAAGTATTTGAAAAGAATGGTGTTTTTAAACAAATACTTTCTTTTACTGAGTTTTCATCTCCTTTTGGCATCTCCATATTAGACAATAAAATCTTGGTTTCAGATATTGAACTGAACAAGATTTTCTCATTGGAGTTGGATGGAAGATTGTACGGCTTTTTTGGATCTCAGCAAAAGCCGGATGGATATTTTGTCAGACCTTCTAAAGTGGCTGTTTCGGACAAGCATGTGTTTGTTTTGGATGCTGTCATGAAATCAATCCAGAAATTTGATGAAGCCGGAAAATTTGTCAGTGCTATCAATGCTGAAAATTTAGCAAAAGCCGGAATTACCTCTCCTGTTTCGATAGATTACAACAATCAAAAATTATATATTGTCGATTCCTCCGCCTCAAAAGTAGCCATAGTCTCAGAAGAAGGAGATATCTTGTCAACGTTTGGCGAATATGGTTCGCTGGATGGTCAATTTATCTTCCCCAATGATATCTCTGTTTTCGGAGATGTGATTGTCGTGTGTGATTCGGGTAATTCTCGAATCCAGATTTTTAATCAGGAAGGCAAATGGAAAAAAACGTTTGGTTCTTTTGGCAGAGCGAATGGCCAATTGGTTGCTGCCAAGAGTATCTCTGTTGAAGAAAATGCTATTTTTGTTTCGGATTCCGGCAATTCCTGTATTCAGCAATTTGATTTTGAAGGTAATTTTATCCGCAAAATGGGTAAAGATGGGTATGAATTGGGCAGTTACAGTGAATTAACCGGTATTGACTCCGATTCCTCCAACAAAATTTTTATTGCTGACACCAACAACAACCGTATTCAGATTCTGGACACGATTACCAATCAATCTCATGTATACGGTAGTTTCGGATCTGTTTTTCAGGTCAAAGACAATTTTGCCAATGCTACAAAAGACTATGATTATAGAGTGATACCCGGCAGATTTGTGTATCCCTCCGATGTGGCTGTGTTTAAAGACAGCTTAGTCATAGCGGATCCTTTTAATGTCCGTGTCCAGATGATTCCTTTTACAGCTATCTATCATGAAGATATGATACGGCTGACACCCAGCTATCTTGATTTTGGTTCCATCGGGAAACAATCCAAATTTGACCGAATTTTTCTGATCCACAACGAAGGTGGTTCTCTTCTGGAAGGAAAGATTACTTCTGATAATCCAAACCTGGTGATTACTCCCACTTCATTTAAAGGTTCCAACCAAGAAGTTACCGTTTCTATAAATGGGTCAGGTTTGGAAGCGGGTAAAGCGTATGAATCCACGATTACAGTTGAATTTTCCAACCAAACCGTCAAAACATTGACTGTATTGTTTAAGGCCAATGAATCCCCCGATTTCTACATGGAGATTGAACCTTTGCTCGTGACTTCAGCGGATGATGAAGGATACCGGATTCCAATCAAAGTGGTTCCGCAAAACGGATTTACCGGTGCTGTTACGTTTATTGCCCTTGGTATGCCAAAAAATACCACTACGGAATTCGAACCGTCTTCTGTTATTTTGCCAGATGCCGATACGGTGTATTTAAAGTTACGCCCTTCCACTAAGTTGGTGGAAGCCGGTGTGTATGATATCGAGATAGAAGCACAAACCATTAAAAAAGACATTCATCATAAAGCCTCCTCCACGTTTATCTATAAACAGAAAACAGACTTAGTGCCTCATACTGTGTTGGGAGAATTGTTTACAGCCATCTGGTGTATCAATTGCGTGCATTCTCATACCGCGATGGATCGCTTATACGGAGAATTGGGAAAAGAAAAAGTCGCCTGGATTGAGTACTATGTGGATTCCACAGCAGACTTACCGGCGCCCAGACTGGCCTATACCGAATCCGAACAGAGAATGAAATGGTATATGTCCGATAAAGGATTGCCTACTTGTTTTTTTGATGGGACAGAATATCTTAAAGGTGTACCAAACATGGACGACGACTCCTTTGAAGCAAAAGCAAGGCGTATGTATGAATCCTATCGGGAAAAAGTCATCGAGAAATCTAAAGAACCCTCCTTTATCAGCATCTCATCCAGGAGCCGGTTTGATTCCAAGAACCGGAAAGGCAACATCACTGCCAATATTACTGCACTGGACAGCATCCCCTATAAAGACCCGCGTCTGTATTTTGCGCTGATTGAGAGCAATATTCCATTTAATGCGATTAATGGGGATAAAGTGCATCATTTTGTGTTACGGGATTACATCACCCCTAAGAACGATAACCTGACAGACTATCTTGGCATACCGATGAAAAAAGGATCGGGCGAGAAATTCGGGCTGAAAGGCGATACGTTCGAGCAATCCGTCAGCTTTGATGTCTTGGATATCTATGATATTAACAATCTATCCATGGTGGTATTTGTCCAGGACAATGTGACGAAGCGCGTCCTGCAAACCCAGGTGTACCCGGTAAAGGTGATCAATAACCGTGCCTTTGATCTGATATCGGATGGATCGATGTCTCAGAAACAGGTCAAAGGAACAGAAGTCACCATGACCAGTTACATCTACAATAACGGTACCGTCGCAGATAGTTATAATTGCCTCATCTTAAACAAAACCAAAGAAAAATGGCTTTATCAGACTTTAATTAATGGGGAACAGAAATCGGGAGATACGAACGGCGGTATCAAAATCGAGCCCAGCTCTTTTGCGAAAGTCGAAATCAAGGTAGCTATTCCCAATAACGCTGCTCCGAAATCGGAACAGGTTTTTACCATTCAAGCGATTTCAACCGCTACAGCTCAAATGAAAACCATCATCGGTCGTATCGATGTCATTGAATCACGACCCCCCGGTATCAAGCTCGTTGTAGAAGGGACTCCGGAAAATACGAAGATACTAGCAGGAGAAACGCTTTCCTTAACGGTAAAAGTGCTTCCGGATCCTTATTTTGACACTCCGATTCAATTAAGCCTGAAGTCGATCCCTGCTGAAATATTATCTTATGAGTTTACCGTTCCAACCGGAACAGCTCCTTTTGAATCTCTTCTCCATATAGTATTTAAACCTGAAACGCCGGATAAAAAGATTGATCTAACTCTTTTGGCTACCGGTGATAAAATTGAGAAAGCCCAGATCATTACCATCAATGTATTAAAGAATCCTGATGCGCTTCCTCCTGTGATCGATCTGACCTACCCAACCGATAATTTGGTGACGAATAAAAAAGATCTTGAGATCACCGGTATGACCGATCCAAGCGTGACTATTGTCATTAACGATAAACCGGTCAAAGTGGAAAACTCCGGTAGTTTTTCACTCATGATAGTCTTGGTGGAGGGGCAGAATGTTATCAATGTGTTGGGTACAAATCGAAAAGGATTAACCACAGAGTTAACCAAGGTCGTGACTTTTGATTCCAAACCTCCTTTGTTGGAAGTTGATGAGATTCCCGAAGAAGTAACCGCAGAAACACTAACAATACATGGCAGAACCGAACAAGGCGCTGTGATTAAAGTGGGCGAGAGCGACGTATCTATCGATAAAGATGGATTTTTCGAATTTACCATCACCCTGACAAAAGGGTACAACACGATCGATATCATGGCGGTCGATACCGCGAACAACTCCACTTTCCTCTCGTTTGATGTCAAGAAAATCACACTGATCAAATTGCGAATTGGTTCTAAATCAGTACAAATTAATGAAGAAACCAAACAAATTGATGCAGAACCTTATCTGAAGAGTGGACGCACGATGGTGCCTATCCGTTTCATCGCCGAGGCGATGCAAGCCACTGTGGAATGGAACGAAGTATTAAAAGAAGTCACGATTATGCGTGATGGAAAAACCATCCGGATCAGAATTGGTTCTAAGGACGCTTATGTTAAAGAAGAAGGTGGTCTGGGAGAAGACAAGGTGATCCTGGACGCCCCACCGGAAATTAAGTACAATCGAACATTCGTTCCCTTACGTTTTATCTCCGAGATTTTAGGTGCTAATATTGAATGGAACGAAAAATTAAGGGAGATTACGATTAAGGATTAATACCTAGTTCAGTTATAAAAGCGCTGATTAGCTCCTTCGGTGTAACATCAAAGGCTGGATTCCAGACTTTTGTCGCTGAAGGAGCTAATTTTTTTTCTCCGCACATCAAAACTTCTTGTTGATTTCTGAGTTCAATCGGAATCTCAGAGCCGTTTCGGAGTTGGGTATCAAAGGTGGACGTTGGCGCAGCGACATAAAATGGAATTCGATAATAATGAGCGGAAAGGGCCAGGGAGAGCGTGCCGATTTTATTCGCGGTATCGCCATTTAGAGCAATTCTATCTGCCCCTACTATCACCTTGGTGATATTTCCGCTTGCCATTAAGGCGCTGATAGCACTATCGATGACCATCACAGCGGGAATTTCGCATTTCATGAGTTCATAAGCGGTTAATCTGGCTCCCTGCCATAAAGGGCGGGTTTCAGTATGATATACCCGGATGTTCTTTTTGGAAAAATACGCTTTTTTAATGATGCCCAAGGCTGTCCCTATGCCGATGGAGGCTAAAGACCCGGTATTGCAATGGGTTAATAGTCCATCCCCATCCTGTAGTAAAGAACACCCATAATCAGCGATCGATTCGCATTCTTTGATAGAATCAGCCTCTGCTGTTTTAATTAATCGCAAACATTCGTCGATTCTTTGTTGTTTTTCTGAAATACCGGACAGAATCCTGACTGCTTTGGTGACCTCACTCGCTAAATTCACCGCTGTAGGACGAACAGAGCGTAATATATCGATACGATTCATCCAGTCAGGCTCATTATCCGTTTCTAACAGGGAGAAATAGACCCCGATCAAACCGGCGAAACCAAGTAAGGGAGCTCCACGGATCGCTAAAGTCTGAATCGCTTCCCATAAGGCTTCAGAATGGGGGATGGGTATCCATGTTTCTGTATTGGGTAGTTTACGTTGGTCCAGGATAATCAGCGAATGATTATCAAAACGGAGGGGTCTTAGGTCCGTGATCAAACAGAATCCTTTGCTGAGTAATGCTGGAATAGTTGGTCGAGAACTCTTTTCCGCAACTCCTCTAAACCGTCCCCCGTTTTGGCGGATATCCACACGCCGTCTCCCAATGACGAGACAATCTCAGCGCGTTTGAGCTCAGTCGTTGGCAGATCCGCTTTATTGTAGACAAGCATAAACGGCAGGTGGTCAGCATGAATCTCCTTGAGAGTGTCCTGAATCACCTTGTATTGAGCAATCAAGGCAGAATCTGAACAATCCAGGACGATTAACAATAAATCAGAGAGAGAGATCTCTTCCAGCGTGCTTTTAAAGGATTCAATCAGTTCATGGGGTAATTTTCTGATGAAACCGACTGTGTCTGCAAACAAAACCGGATGAAGCGCAGAGGAAAGAAAACCTTTCCCGATTTTTGGTTCTAAGGTATGAAACAATAGATTATCCGTAGGCATGGACTGTTTCGTCAACTGATTGAACAGAGTGGACTTGCCAGCATTGGTATACCCAACCAGGGAGACAATGAATTGGTCAGATTGCATTCTTCGGTCACGTTTCTGGGCGCGGTTTTTTTCTATCGTGCGCAGTTTCTTCTTCAAGGATTGAATTCGAAGGCTTAATGCTCTTCTGTTCAGCTCCAGTTTCTTTTCACCGGGACCCTTTCCCCCGATATAACCCATTTGTTGGTCCAGTTTCGCTTTTGGGTTGACCAATTCCGGCAACCTGATTTTCAGGTAGGCCAATTCAACTTGAATCTTTCCCTCCCGGGTGGTAGCTCGTTTGGAAAAAATTTCCAGGATAATTCTCGGTCTGTCTAAAATCATAGCCGGGATTTCTTTTTTAAGGTTGGCTAGCTGGGTATAAGAGAGTGAGAAATCAAAAGCGACTACATCAGCTTCCAAAAGCGGAGCGATCCCTTTTAGTTCCTCTAATTTCCCGGAGGTGATAAAGGTGGAACGGGTGATCGTTTTGGTATTGATGAGGAAAGGCGCAATAGTTTCGAAACCAAGAGTGGCAAGCAGCAATTCTAACTCGTGTAACGTATCCGAATGTCCTTTTTCCCCGACGATGATCGCTTTTTTCATTCTATGTCTCCAACATTGATTTGGCTAATTGTTTGGATGCTTCAGAATACGGCTCTCCTAACATTCTGGTAATTTCCTCGATACGTTCCTGGTTTTCCACTGTCTTTAAAGAGAGGCTGGTTTGGTTATCCGTGATAATTTTATCAATGACGAAATGATGCTGTCCTTTCGAGGCAATTTGCGGAAGATGCGTGATACAGATAATCTGTTTACTTTTGGCTAAATCACGGCATTTTAATCCTACCTGATGGGCGGTAACTCCGCCGATGCCGGCATCGATTTCATCAAAAATCAGGGTATCGACGTTTTCCAATTTTCCAAGGAGGGATTTCAATGCGAGCATAAACCGGGACAGTTCACCACCGGATGCTATTTTTGAGAGCGGAAGGTATGGTTGACCGGGATTCGTGGAGACCAGATACTGTACTTTATCAATCCCATCCGGGAATAACCGATACCAGTGATGATCAATGAGCAAAGCATCCTCTGTCTCCTCTGCCTCTTCCTGCTCTATCTGGATATTCATTTTTACCTTCGATAGACTGACATCTGCTAATTCTTTTTCCATGCGGCAGATAAATTCCTCGCTTAAGGTTGTCCTGTTTTGACTGATCTGCAGACAGAGAGTTGTGAGTGATTGGGTAATAGTTCGCAGGCTCTTTTCCAGAGAGCTTGTTTTTTCTGCTTGATGTTGTAGAACGGAAAGTTGCTCGGATAAATTCGCTTTTGTTCTGAGTATTGCGGGTATGGTCTCGCCAAATTTTCGCTGAAGGTTTTTAATCAGGTCAATTCTGCTGAGTACCGAGTAGAGCAATTGTTCAGAATCTTGTGCCATGATCGCATCAATACTATGTTCAATATCCCGTTCGGATTCTTTCATGAGTGTCAGGATCGTCTGGAAGGATTCGCTGACACTGTTTAATTCATCAGAATACTGCTTCAGACCCGCTGTTTGGTTTAACAGACTGACCAGTTGTGGGTAGAGAGTGGAAAATGGTTGCTCTGGCTGGAACAGTTTTTGAGCCTGTTGTAAAGCTGCTTTGATATTCTCACGATGAGTCAGGATCTCTCTCTGTTCCAACAAAACTTCCCATTCATCCTCCCGGAGAGAAGCCTCCTCGATTTCATGGATTTGGTAGCGTAAAAAATCGATCTCTCTGACTCGATCCTGTTCATGTTGGTATAACTTTTTCAACTCCCGCTTGATGGTAATGTATTGATTGCGCAAGGATTCGATCTGATCAATCGATGGTTGCAGTGTACCGGCAAAAAACCGGTCAAAGAGTTTCTTCTGAGTCGTGGTGGAAAACAACTGTTCGGTATCATTCTGTCCATGAATCTGGAGCAACTGCCTGCAAAAATCCCTATAAAGAGGAAGGGGAACGTGCACTCCGTTGATGTAAGCGAGTGTTTTTCCGGTATTCTTAGTTATTCTTTGGCAGATAATCTCTTCCTCCGGATCCAATTCAAACCATTGAAACTGATCCGGGTGTGGAATGGAGAAATGCAATACTACGTTAGGCTGCTGGCGTGAGAAATCAAACAATTCTTTGGACAGATTCTCCCCGATTCCGTATTTCAACGCGTTGATCACGATTGTTTTGCCGGCTCCAGTCTCTCCGGTAATTACATTCAGCCCGGCGCCTAATTCGAAAGAAATCTCTCTGGCGAGAATAAAATCATGGATTTGTATCAATTGCAGCATCGATTAATTCCAATTGAATTTTTCGTGTAACACTTCAAAAAAGTGTTTGGGCTGTAAAATAATCCGCTTTAAGGGAAACGGATATTTTTCAATGCTGATCCGGTCCTGGTGCTCGATTTGGATCGCTTCTATCCCATCGTAAATCAATTTAGAGTGTTCATTGTTTGTCGTTACTGCGATAAAAATCTTTTTATAATCCGGTACAATCACGCAGCGAGAAGTCAAAGAGTGTGATCCAATTGGATTAATCAGAAAAACAGGGCATTTAGGGTCGACGATCGGTCCGTGGTTTGATAATGAATAAGCGGTTGAACCTGTAGCCGTTGAGGTAATCAATCCATCTCCCCGCACCTCCATGATTTTGTGTTTTCCTAAAAAAACGGTTAATTGAAGAATTTTCTCCTCTGCTTCTCGCTGGATCACGATATCGTTAACGGCATAATGATCGACGCATTCCTTGCCATTCCGTATTAAAACGGCTTTCATCACGGAACGCTCTTCCAGGGTGTACCGTTGTTCGATAATATCCATTAATGATGCGAAGATGTCTTCTTTTTCAATAGAAGTCAGGAAACCGGTATAGCCATAATTGATACCGATAATCGGAATTTGGTGCGGAATCGCATATTGCGAAGCTTGTAAAAAAGTACCGTCTCCCCCGATCGATACCAGGAAGTCTAACGTTTGGGCATTCTTCTTATGGAATACGGGGACATCAGGAAACAAATCCTGATTTTCTTCGGTGATGAGCACTTCTATTTTCCGGGAGGTTAGAAACAGAATGATCTGGTGGGTGATGCTGGTAATGCTCTCTATTCGCTTTCTAAAATGAAGACCCACTACCATTTTGTACTCCTTTGCAAGCGTTTGTCCTATTGTAATCCTATATTTTTTTATGCCAATATTCCAGAATGGTTCCCGCAATTTTTTCAGCGGATAGATGGTTCACCTCAAGTAAACGTTCCCGTTTCATCTGTTTCAACAGGGGTTGCCGGATGCCAAGCGTCATGATATGGCAATCCGTCAGCTCTTTTTCTTGCAGGAAAGATTGGATATATTGCCCAAATCCTCCTGTCACAACGCCGTCTTCCAGTGTAACCAGCAAAGAATGATTATGAGCGATATTCACCAGGAAACTTTCATCCAGCGGTTTTGCAAAACGGGCATCTGACAAGCCGATTTCAATCCCTTTAGGAAGCAGGAGTTCCTGAACCTTTTTAACCGTTTCAAAAAACGGACCCAAAAAAAGAAGATGAGTTCCCGGTTTCTCTTCGATAAGATGGGATTTCCCAAATTCAATCTTATCTTGATAGCGATGGGCTTGGGAGGGAGCTTTAGGGTACCGGATAAAGGTAGGTCCGACAGCACTCTCTACTGCCCATTGAATCATTTTTTCAAATTCTGAAGCACTGGAAGGAGAGAGTATGGTGGTGTTCGGTACCGGGAGCAGTGAGGCGATATCAAAAGAGCCTTGATGAGTAGGACCGTCATCAGATACAGCCCCGGCCCTGTCTATCAGGAAAATGACTTTCAGGTTCAGGAGACAACAGTCATGGATAATCTGGTCATAGGCTCTTTGTAGAAAAGTAGAGTAGATACCGATGATTGGGATAAATCCTTTTTTAGCGATAGCAGCGCCGCTAGAAGTCAGGTGTTGTTCCGCGATTCCCAGATCGAAAAAGCGATCAGGAAACGAACTCGCGACAGCAGCCATTCCCAATCCTTCTCCCATCGCCGCTGTCAGAAAAATCACTTTTTTGTGGAGAGTCATCATTTTTAACACAGCCAAACCCGCCGTCTCAGAATAGGACGGTTGTTTTGGCATCGTTGTAAAGTGATTACCCTCAATCAAAAACGGGGGAGAGCTGTGGAATTTGGTGGGATCATTCTCTACACATTCGTAGCCTTTCCCTTTTTTGGTGATGATATGCAGCAGCACCGGTTTTTTAAAATTCTTGGTTCGCTGTATCATATCGACCATCTCGTCTATATCATGACCGTCAATAGGACCTAGGTAGGAAAAGCCCAACTCCTCGAATATCACTTTGATCGAGAAAATCTTTTTGATCAGCTGGCGAATAAAATCCCAGAATTGAACCAAGAGTTTCCCGGGGAATCCAATTTTTTGTAAACGGCTACGGTACTTCAATTTCAGGCTTCGATAGAATAGACTGCTTCTTAATTTGGATAAACTTAGCGATAAAGAACCGACATTTCTGCTGATAGACATCTCGTTGTCATTGAGAATAGCGAGAACATTCAGCTGATAATGCCCGATATTATTTAACGCTTCAAATGCCTCTCCTCCCGTCAAAGAGCCGTCTCCGACCAATGCAACCGTATAAGAAGGGTCCCCACTCAGTTTTTTGGTTAACGCAAATCCAAATGCCACTGAGAGAGCGGTGCTTGAATGTCCGCTGATAAAGGAATCAAACTCACTCTCTTTCGGGTCAGGGTATCCACTGATACCATTTTCCTGCCTGAGGGTGCTAAAAGCTTCCCATCTTCCTGTCAGTAATTTATACGTGTAAGACTGGTGACCGACATCAAAGATAATGTCATCCTGGGGAGGGTGAAAACACTTTAGCATGGCAACGGTTAACTCGACCACTCCCAGGTTGGAAGACAGATGTCCGCCATTTTTCGATATCGTGCTGATTAATACTTCCCGAATATCTGCGCATAACTGCTTGGTTTGTTGTTTATTTAGTGAGTTTAACTCTGAATAGTCTCTCATAAGATCCTTATTCTCTTTCAAGCAGGGAAAATAATTCTAAAATGCGTGGATGTGGAATCGGTTGAGCTGATATCAGCGCTTTTGCCTCGTTCACATAATCGTGAAGTTTTTGACGGCTGTATTCCAAACCATGTAAATGCACATAATTGGTGAGGTTTTGATCTGTTTCATAATCCTGGAGGTCATCTGCAATCTGGAAAGCATGCCCAAACTGCCGACCGATATTACTGTAGGTTTCTATGGTGTCAGGATCAGTTTCTGCCAGAATAGCTCCCATAGAAAGCGCCGCTGAAAATAAAGCAGCGGTTTTGTGTTCATCGATATAATGTAATATATCTTCTGAAAGCGTGTTTTGCTGTTGAAGCAGTTCAAACGCTTGTCCTTCCACCATGCCCAAGACGCCGCTTTTATGCGATAACTCGCTGATTAATCTCACTAAAATGGGAGTAGAAATAAGTTCGCAAGCTTTTGGAGAGGATAAGAGTGAAAAAGCATGAGTTAAAAGTGCATCACCAGCTAATAAAGCCATATCTTCTCCGTATAATTGATGGACAGTAGGTTTTCCACGGCGGGTACCGCTGTTGTCCATGCAAGGTAGATCGTCATGTATCAGCGAATAGGTATGAATGCACTCCAGCGCACACGCCGGAATCATGGCTTTTTCCGGGTTGACACCGAAGCCTTCGCTTACAGCCAGGAGTAACATAGGCCGAATTCTCTTTCCACCGGAAAAAATGCCATAGGACATGGCCGCATAAAGAGAGGATTTTTCCTTAATCTCGCTTAACGAATCGTTCAAAGCCTGGTCTATCTGTTTTTTTTTCTGATCCAGGTACTGATGCAAAGAAAGATTTTCCATTTTTCATCACCACGCTTTACCAAAATTTTTCGGGTATGGAGACGTTATCTATCGCTAAACAAACTATCATTGTTTCGGTGAATAGCGCCCAGAATACCGTTGATGAACTTCCCTGAGTTTTCTCCTCCGTACTTTTTGGATAGCCTCACTAATCTGTCAATGACGACTCGGGGTTCCATATCCTGCTGATATAACAACTCATATACTCCGATTCTCAAGGTCTCTTTGTCAACGAGCATAATTCTTTCAAATGACCAGTTTTCTAAAAACTGCTGGATCAGGTTGTCGATATCAACGATTCTATCCGAGATTTCTATGGCTATGTTATTGGATAACAATCCTAATCCTTCTTCATCACCTTTTTCATCGTCCGGGTAATCTTTGTAAATAGCTGTTAATTCTTCAATCTTATCTGAGCGAAATTCCAGTTGAAATAATAAACATAATAAACGTTCGTGCAGTCTTTGATTAAAAAAGATCGCATTATTTTTCATACGGAGAAAGGAAGCAAAATTCTAAAGATTCGTCATCCTCTTGACATCCTCTCAATATACTCTCCGGTTCTGGTGTCTACTTTTATAGTATCTCCCTCTTCAATGAATAGAGGCACATTGATCGATAATCCTGTCTCTAATGTGGCTGGTTTGCTGCCACCTTGTGCGGTATCTCCTTTAAAACCGGGTTCAGTATGTGTTACTTTCAGTTCCATGCTGGTGGGAAGCTCAACACCGATTGGTTCTTCACCGTAAAAAAGAATATCGACTAACAGGTTTTCAAGAAGATAATTGGCTTCTTCTTCTACTTCCTCTTCGGGTAAGGTGATCTGCTCAAAGGTATCTGTATTCATGAAGATATAACCGTCTGCTTTATAAAGAAATTGCATCTTTCGGTGTTCCAGATAAGCATCCTGTACTTTTTCATCGGGTCGAAACGTTCTCTCTGTAGTGGAACTGGTTTTAATGTTTCGCATTTTGATTCTTACGAAAGGAGAGCCCTTCCCGGGTTTTATATGCTGAAAAGCAGTTACCACATATAATTCCCCATCCATTTCAAATGCTTTACCTTGTCTTAATTCATTTGCAGTGACCATTCATTCCTCCTGCTTACAGCTATGTTGAATTATACTGTATCTATTGCAACTGTCAAAAAGACTGGTATAAAAGCATTTAGATTAGGGAATAAGATTCTGAATGAAAGGAATGTGACATGCCAGACCATGCAAACCAAGAAACTAGGGAGTCTACCACCAAAAAGACACCACCTGCCTCAACAGCACGAACCGAAAGAAGTTCGGGGTATTTATACTGGTTGGTAGCGTTAGTCTGTATTTTTTTGATGTTACTGGGAACCGGGTCACTCAGCAATTTAGGCTTCTCCGCGGAGAGTCAGTTGCCTGAAATTTATGGCACTGCGATGACTTTATGCCTTTCCTGTATTGGTTTAGGCGAGATTAATTTTAAGATTCTCGGTTCAATCGCCGGCATATTTGTGTTAACGTTAGTAGTCTACAAGGTGATTGCAGTAGCCACCAGAAAGACCGGAGGACAACATGGCAAGTAAATTCAGAAACACCAACGTAAGAAATACTGTTCAGATTATTGGCTTCTTGCTTGGGTCCGGGATCTTTTACTTCATGGCTACGTTACC
>JAJFUD010000030.1 GCA_021372585.1 bacterium | reverse complement strand
TAAAACTTATTATTATCATTTAATCAGCATCGACTCTCGGGGATTACGTTCGCTATATTCAAAAATGATAGTAGCGATCATTCCAACACCAGATTATATACTTGACCTTTCCGTTGAAATCAGCAAACATGAACTTTGTGCCGGAGAAGAATTTTCAGTCAAGGTGACTGTATATAACCAAACCCCCGCGATAGCAAAAGAAGTTACATTAATAGCTCTTCCAAATTACGATATTCAGTATATCAAGGCTGATAAGTTGATTGCGGTATTAAACCAAGACCGATCAGCGAAGTTTTTGATTCCTTCGATTCCCTCTTATTCTCAATATTCCTTTACAACGATTTTTGTGGTCAATACAAGTGTTGTACAAGAAAAATTATCATCAATTCTATTTACATTAGATCAAAATAATGAAACTGTGGTTCAAAAAGAAATTCGATCAACACTAAAGAAATGCAATAAATCCAACGAGCCAATCAGTGTTTCTGTTAAGATGCTCAACCTTGCTTATGATCCTGAGACTGGGGAATACTACCTACCCTCTACTAGTACTTTAGATATGACACTGAAACTATCTGGTGTTACTTTTCCTTATTTCATAAAAATTCAGTGGGGCGACGGAGAGAAAGATATATATAAACCTGATAAAACAGAACATTTGCTTCATCACTTATATGAAACCAAAGGGAAAATGACTATATTGATTGAAATTGAAGACGCTTCAGGAAAAACTAAAGCAGTAGATTGCTCAGTGACTGTAAAATAGAAGCGGGAGAATCAAAAGAATCAAAGGGACGGTTCTTTTGATTCATTACTTTTCTGCATTACAATGCATAAACTTATAAAATACAAAGACTTTATGCAATAGTCTTCACAAACTTGAGGATTCGCCAAGAAGATGGTCCTTTTGGTTTAAAATAATACAGCAGGGCAGTCCTACTTGTCCGAAGATATATCCCCTCTGTCCGAAAAATATCGGTATAATGGAGACAGAACTTCGAGCGTATGAAGAGGAAAATACGATGGATAATCTTGTGAAAAAGGCTTTTTTCCTTGTGATGGTCATCCTTCTCTTACTGCCCACTGCCTGTCAGAAGAAAGCCGCGTCAACGATCACTGTAGCCCCCTTTCCATTAGCCTCTGAAAAGTCATCAGAGCAAAATGAGATTCAGGAAAAGTGGTTTTTAACAGAAGTCTACGCCAAGGAAATGTTTTTTAAAGAAAAGCACTTTGAAGTCGGTTACTATAAACCAATTGGGATTTATGATCATTTTTTTGAATATTACTACCAGGGTGATCTGTGTCGATTGAACCTTGATAACTATACCGAAGAAATCAAGCCTGGTGCCCTAAACGATTTTTGGTACGCAAAATATGATTCATCCATCATTTTATCCGATAATCAAGCGTATTATTACCTAGAAGAAATGGAGGATAGATCTCAAACTGAGCTATACCATATCAACTTAATCTGCAAAGACAGAAAGGATCTCGCCATCATTTGGAAGATCTATTTGTATACAGGTGAATATTTTAGCTTAATCGATCGATTGTATGAGAACGAGACCAGCTTATTTGCTTCGGTTTCTCAAACCTATCAGTTATTCTGTATCGATAAAAAAGATGGCAGCATTCAGTGGGTATTTGAACCTGCAAAAACGGACAAGAAGGTTGTGTTTAGAAGCGATAACGATTGCATGGCTGATATTGGCAATAAATCCATTAGTTGCGAATTTGTTCATGACGATGGTGTAATCGTGCATTTGAGTTCGGTCGATCAACAAGGTTCGGCGAATATTTATAATCAATACTATCTGGTCTCTTTCGATGGAAAACTTCTTAATACCCTTACCCAACAACCGCTGTATTTTTTTGAAGATACTTATTTTTATCAGGATAAACGCTTTTTTGGGTACAAAAAAATTCATAATAATCAAATCGTTTGGAAAAAGCCTCTTCCTTCAAAAGAGGAGTCGAGATACTTCCAAATGGGAGATTACATGATACAGACTATAGAAAACCCTGCTGGATTGTCAGTAACTATCATGAATGTACGCAATGGTTCAATAGGTTGGGAAAAGATCATTCCTTCCACAAAACTATATGCTGTCAATGAACTCGGCGGAAACTATTATATTCTTTTTCAAGATCGAAAAGAGGAGAGCCGTTATCGGGTCATCACATGGAATGCACAAACCAAGCAAGGACAATGGATCGAGATCACTAACCAAATCGAGAAAAAGCATACACCTAAGGATGATTGGATTGAGAATCCTTCTTTTGATGAGTACTTTGTCAATGATGTCAGCATAGTTTCCAGCTCAGGGAATGTGTATATACTAACAGGATTAGGTATGATCTCTCTTCATGGTGATCAGGCTACCTATTACCCTTATAAAACCGATACCGTCACGTATAATATTTCCTTGTTTTCGAATCAAACGATCTTTGTACTCAGTTATACTGTCGGTGGGCAAGGAATAGTGCCCGGCGGTAAAATACTTATTTTAAAAGACACCCCGGAGGAGGAACCCGGCGAAACAAAAGAAAAAGGGGAGATTGGAGAGACAATTCCTGATTGGAAAGAAGAAAATTATAAGCAGGGTGACCCGGATTTTAAAAAGGGAAAATCGAAAATCGTTTCGGATCCCTATTTAGAAATCTGGAATGCAGAAGTGAAAGAAAGCATCGGGGTTTACCGACTATATTTAAGTCGATTTTATAAGGATTTAAATGGCGATGGCATCCCAGAGCTTTTTCTTTCTTGGTTTGGGGGCACAGGAGGACGCCAGTTTTTGATTTATCAGATTACAAAGGATGGTTATCGGTATTTACAGAATATGTTTATGTATTCACTTGAAGTGTTAGATGAAAATCATAATGGCTATCAGGATATCCAGGTTTTTGCGAGACTTGGGGCTGGTCCGGGGGGGGGAACAACGAATGGAAGTCTTAGTCGCTATGAATTTAACGGTGAGTATTATATCTCAAAGAAATCAATGGAAATCACCGAAGAGCACGCAAGCAGAGCGAATCTTTTTCATCCAGAACAAAATAACCGAGAAGAGCATCCAAGCATTGATACCCTCCACTGGTCGCCCAAAGATGACGATCCCTACCGCAAATAATACAAGGAGGACAGTATTTATCGTACAAGTCCCACTTGTCCGAACCTCTGTCCCCTCTGTCCCCTCTGTCCGAAATTTACCGCCTATTGATCCTTAATCTGCCTCTATCTTCCCTATTCCTTTTTCCCGAAAAGCGGGAATGTGGAATCAAAAGAACCGTCCCTCTGATTCACCTCCGGTTGCACTTTTTAACAATAAATAGAGGAAGGTGAAGATTGACAGGAGGAGGATACATTCTTATGATGAAGGTATTTAAGCACAGGAGATGGATGAGATGCTAAAAAAACAACTTCAGGTGATAGCCATTCTAATGACCGTGTGGATTGCTAACACCTTCGACACCGGTATCCTTCAGGGAAAAAGTTCTATCTCCTGCCGATTGGATCCATTTTCCATTGCAGAAAAAGCTAAGGATGCTGATATTGTGGATATAAACTCAAATGATGTATTATGGAAGGAAAGCAAAGAGGATGAAGACGAAATCCCAGTCTATACCCTATACTACTGGAACAGTCAAAGCAAAAAAACTACCGTTCTATACGAAGGTCGTGATTTTTTGTACGCAAAGATCAAAAATGGAATGGTTGCTGCCGTGTTTAGAATCATTGAAATGAATGAAGAAGGTCGTAATATACATGACGTTCTCAAGATCAGAACAATGGAAAGTGATTCAGCCTGGCAAACAATATACGAAAGCAAAATACGCTATAACCAGATCTACACAGTTGAAATTCAAGGAACGCAGAAGGATCCTTTGATTTATTTCTACGACGCAAACTGGGATATCGAAGAGGCGAGTTTTACTAAAATGTTACGCTGGAATAAGGCAACCGGCGTAAAAACGCTCAACGATGAAAAATCCTATAAATACTATATGGTCTTTCTCGGGGAGAAGATCTTTTTTGCGGATGACCGGACAGGGGACCTTGATATTTGGGTTTTTGACACTAAAACCGAACAAGCAAGACCGATTGTTCAAGCGCCCGGGGATCAATTTTTCTCCTACGATTGGGAATCGAGTGAGGTGGTCGGTACCCGCTTCATCGTCTGGCTTGATTCCCTTCATGAAGATGAAAATGAACACTACAATTACGATATTTATGGCACCGATCTTGCCTCAGAAAAAACTTTTCCCATCGCTACCAGCGTAAACAGAGAAGATAATCCCGTTGTCATAGGAAACACAGTGTATTGGCTGGATACTTACTTCCCACCCGGTATTGATAATAAAAAAATAGTGCCTATAACGAAAGTGATGTCTTTAGATTATCAAACCGGTCTAATCAAAGAGATGATGACCCCTAAAACGTATAAAACAGATTTATTCGCAAATCCCGGATACCTGATCTGGAATGAAGAAGTATACTCCTCCATCCGCAAAGAATTAACGACCGACATAAGGGCGTACAGTTTCATCATGAATGCTTGTTTTTCCGTTTGCATCTCTGAAATGGAAGAAACTGTACTATACATGAATCGAAACCATATTATCTGGATGACTTCTCAAAACGGTTTGTACGATCCTATGAATATTCTCTCTTCAGACCTTATATTATCCTTATAAGTGATTGAATCAAAAGAACCGTCCCTCTGATTCACCTTTTCAATTTTGAATTATAGGGCAGTACTGATATAATTCTCCAGTGGAAAAAGAATTATTGAGAAAAAAAAGAGAGGATTTATGCTAACGATATTCGGACATAATGCCTATTCATTGCGCCGATATGTCATTATTCTTACTGTAGACTTAGTGATCCTGAATGGGTCGCTGTTATTGTCAATCTTGCTACTAAGACTCTTTAAGCCGGATATTAGCACGATTTCTTATGTTGGGTTTCATATCCTCTTCATGAATCTTTTATTTATTTTTTTCTCTTTCATCGCAAGAACGCCATTCCAACTGTGGGAATTTACCAGTATCAAAGAAGTGATCGTCCTGATTTGGCTTGTGGTGATTACCAAGCTGATTCATTTTCCTATCCTCTATTTCACGGCTCCCGGCTGGCGTTTCCCGGTAGCATTATTAATCATGAGCTTATTTGTCACCATCCCTTCCTTATTAGCACCAAGATTGATGATGCGGTTATTCTTTGAATCAAACAAGTACAAAGAATGGGCTTCCGAGGCCAAACCCAAAAAGCGGGGGGAAAAACGTATTCTGATAGTAGGAGCCGGTGCCGCCGCGGAGAAAATCGCCCGTGAAATTGATTCTCACCCGGAGCTACGGTATAAGATCATTGGATATGTGGACGATAACCCTAGAAAGCACAACTCGATACTACGCGGGAACCGAATCTTCGGACCCGTCAAAAACCTGAAAAAATATGTCACCAACTTTAAAATCGATGAAGTATTGATCGCCATCCCTACCGCCACCGCAGAATTAAAGCGCCAGATATTGACATTGCTGGCGAGAACGGAAGCAACAGTACGTACTTTACCCGGGATTTATGAGATTGTAGGTGGCAGGCTCAACGTGAGTTCCATCCGAAATATCAAGGTGGAAGATCTCCTGGACCGCGAACCAATTAAGACAGATATCTGCCAGATCACGGGATATCTGAAAAATAAGGTGATATTGGTGACCGGAGCAGGAGGGTCCATTGGTTCAGAACTCTCTCGGCAAATTGCGAAATATGACCCCAAACGATTAATTTTATTAGGTCGTGGTGAAAACAGAATTTTCTTTATTAATGAAGAGATAAAGTACCTTATCCCTGACTGTGACTTGGTTCCTGTTATTGGCGATATTCGCGATGTCGAAAAAATGAAATGGTTGTTTGAAACTCATAAGCCTGACATCGTTTTTCATGCCGCTGCCCACAAACATATCCCATTAATGGAACTGAATCCCGATGAAGCGATGAACAATAATATTCGAGGTACGATGAACTTATTACAGGCTGCATCGGATAACCATGTCGACAAATTTGTCAATATCAGCACCGACAAAGCGGTAAACCCCATCAATGTGATGGGTGCAACCAAACGAGTGGTGGAATTGTTGGTAAGAACTTATAATGGTAAAAACAATATGAAATGTACTTCTGTCCGGTTTGGTAATGTGCTCGGATCCACCGGTAGTGTTGTTGATATCTTTAAACGCCAACTTGAACAAGATAAAATCATTCGCATCACCGATCCGGAGATGGAGCGGTACTTTATGCTGATACCGGAAGCAGTGGAATTAGTGTTGCAAGCCGGCGCCATAGCACAAGGAGATGATCTTTTTGTACTCAAAATGGGAAAGCAGATCAACATTCTTGAATTTGCGAAGAGTTTCATCAAGCTCAGTGGGCTGGAACTTGGAAAAGATGTTCATATCGAGATTATCGGTAACCGTGGGAACGAGAAATTGTCGGAAGAATTGTGGTACGAGGACGCTGTCCTGGAAAGCACTCCGAATCCTTGGATTATCAAAGTCGTTTGCAACGGCAAACAAGCCAATCTCGCTGAATATCTTGAGACTTCTGTTTGGATTCAACCGAGTGTCGTGCATTCTGAAAAAGAAAATATCCGTCGGGAGCTCTTCAAATACCTACAAATGGACAAATCCATTCATTGATTTTGGACCCCCCCTCCCCTATAATGATATAATTGTGATTTCTGTGTTGATGAACCCAAAACGAAAGAAAAAGGTATTGATAACCAATGGTACAATTTGAGAGGTGTCTGTGCTAAAGAGAACATTCATCATATGCTTACTATGTATGATAAATCTTTTTATACCCAAAATTGATTCCCTATATGCATGGTCTTATACCGTCACCGCAAAAGTAATAGGAGGGAACGGAAAAGCCACTCCCTCTGTTCAAAAGATTCAGCCCGGAGTCGATGCAAGAATTCGAATCACGGCTGATCTGGGATATCATATTGAATCGATCATCGACAATAGCATTCCGGTGAAAATGACCAACATGTATGCCTCTTACACCCTCACGATTAAAAATGTTCACGAAACACATGATGTGGTCATCACTTTTTCGATCAACGAGTATACCATAAAAGCAACAGTTTCTGGTGGTCATGGACAGGTGAATCCTGCCTCCCAGGTGGTGAAGTTTGGAGAGTATTTGACCATCCAGATCACTCCCGATGAAGGATATCACATTACAGGCATCCTGGACAATAATGTTTCTGTCAGTATTAAGAATCCCTATACCTTAGAAAACATCAAAGCAAATCACACTATTGTGGTCGCTTTTACCTCCTTTACCGTGTCCGCTTCTGTAGAAGATAGCAACGGAGTGGTCTCTCCCGCTTCTCAAACCGTTCACTCCGGTGGCAGAGCGACGATCAATATCTTTCCCAATGAAGGATATATGGTTAAACAGATCCTTGTGAATAACCGATCCTACAAAGTGACCAATCCATTGATCATTTTTCCTGTAACCGGCAATATTTCCGTAAAGGTCTCTTTCACTACCGCAATCTATACGATCAAAGCCTCTTCTCCGGATGGTTTCGGGACTATCTCCGTTGAGCCGGAACAGGTGGTGCATAATGGAAGCACGAAGATTCGTATCCGTCCCAATCGAGGGTATAGCATCAAGGGAATCACGGATAATGGAATCGTATTACCCATCAAAGACAGAATTGAGTTAAAGGATATCAAAGAGAACCATACCATTCTGGTGAGTTTTACCGAATTCGAGATCAAAGCCAGGATGATGAATGACAACGGTTCCCTCCATCCAACCGTGCAGAAAATGTTCTACGGAGGCAAAGCAGTCATCAATATTGATATTGACAAAGGATATAAGGTCGTATCGATCAAAGACAACAATCGATGGATGCCCGTGAAGGTACCCTATGAAATTCCAAATGTGAAGGAAAACCATTTTGTGGAAATTACCTTTGGCATACTCACTTTTTCTGTGACAGCGACTGTTATAGGCGATTTTGGAGAAGCCACACCAGCGAAACAAACTATCCACTACGGAAGCAGAGCAGTTATTCAGATTCACAACTATGCCGGAGAGAAGATCACTGGTATAGTTGACAACGGGCAATCCAAGATCATCAAGAATCCTTATGTGATAAATAGTGTTTTAGAAGACCATGAGATTGTGATTACGATGAAAACCTATATGATTTCAGCAAAAACCAACTCAGAGAATGGGTACGTATTTCCAGAAGTCCAATATCTACAGCAAGGACAATCTTCCGTGGTTTTACTTTTTCCGGAGGTAGGTTATCATATCGGCTCTATCAAAGATAATGGTACTTTGGCAGACATTAACAATCCCTATATCCTTAACAATGTGCAAGAGAATCATGACATATTTATCGATTTTGTACTCAATTCTTATCAAATTAGCGCAAAAGTGACTGGGCAAGGCGGTAGGGTGGAACCAACCACTCAGAGTATTCAGCATGGTGACAAAGCGCTCATCAAAATATATCCTGACGAGGGGTATATTTTGGAGAGTATTATTGACAACGGTTTAGCAATGTCCCTCAACCAGTTGTATTATATTTATTATGTCACTGAAGACCACCAAATTGAAGTTAAATTCTCAAAAAAGAAATGATGAGACCAGATTTAGGAGTGAGCTTGCCTCCAACGAGGTGAATGCGAAAGTAATATTGAGGTGATGACAATGACAACGACAATAGCCAAGATTAAGGATGTCGTAAGTCAGATTGCACCATCCTATCCTATTATTAGTATTGATTTGTTTGGTTCTTATGCAGCTAATGAAGCCACAGAATCATCGGATGTAGATTTGCTAGTCTATTTTAATAGAAAAACGGCAACCTTATTTGATTTAATAGGACTTAAGCTGAGTATTGAGGATGAACTTGACCTAAAAGTAGATGTTGTATCCGGTCCATTAAAAAAAGAAAGCTATCTGACCATACACAAGAAGATTAGAATTTATGAAGCTTAAAGATGTAAAGTTGATAAAAAAAATAGTAGATGAGTGTAAAGATATTATTAGATACACCAACAAAATTGATGAGAAGATGTTTTTGGAAAATGATATTTATCAAAAGGCCACTGCTATGTCACTTTTAAAAAATGATGTTCCTTTACTTCTAAGTCAATTCGAGGATCTTATTGCTTAAACTCTTTATTGCCCATAATGGTCAAATGTATGGTAATAAATATTTCACATCCTCTCCGTAAGTTCTAAAAAATGGCTCTTTTTACTCAAAGAATACCACAACATGATTCCGTCCTCTTGTTTCTTACATTTTCTCAGGAAGAATGATACTGTTTACTCTTTTTAGTGGACGTTTTCCAATAAAACGGCAAATCGATAGTCTTCGTGTTCACCCAACATAACCTTCTGTCAAACTTTTGTTACAAGAAAATCCTCTTGCATTTGGA
>JAJFUD010000069.1 GCA_021372585.1 bacterium | reverse complement strand
CCGGAACTTAATTATTCCTGCACCCCTGATCCTATTACTGAGATTTCATCATAGAGTGAGTCAAACGATAACTTATTCCTTGAAAAACCAACAAGTGACTATGATGAACAAGCCTGTCAATAATGGCACTGGTTAGTTTTTCATCGTAGAAAATACCATTCCATTTGCGTGACATCACGAAAAAGGTTTTAATCAGAACTGAAGGATAAAAGAGCCATTATAAATACTAAGAAAAACTATGTAAAAAGCAGCCTGTTATAACCATCATTAACAGGTTTGCTGCCATCGATAAGAAGAATATAAGATACGCCTCCGATGATATATATACCTACTACTATTCCATTTATGAGAAATTCTTTCCCATCATATTGCTGTTTTGCAAACACCTCATCATTCTCTCCAACGAAACAATCATTTCAATTGATTAGAAAGTAAATGGATACGAAAGCTATTGTTTAAATGTATTCTTGATTCAGAAAATTTATCAAGTTGAGATGAATAATACCATCTTGACTTAAATCAATCTCATCCAGCATCGATATGACATACTTCGGAAAATTGTCTTTTATGCGCAGTAAAGGATCAAACTCACGATTGATAATCCCTTCGTTTCCCAAAGAATAAGTCACTTGATAATACTCAATTTTGCCTTGTTTTTCTGCGACAAAATCAATCTCTTTATTCTCAATATTCCCGACAGTTAGGCGATATCCTCTCCGTAGAAGCTCAATGCATACAATGTTTTCAAGGATTTTTTCGATGTCTTTATTGTTTGTTCCGCTGATTGTTTCTCGTATCCCATGATCAGTAAGGTATATCTTTTCTTGTGTTTTCAAGATTCCTTTTCCAGCCAAATTCTGTCTGGGTATTCTTTGAAACAAAAAAGCGTCTGCACAAGCTTTCATATAGTTAATAATGGTTTCTGGGGCTACTTTTCTATTTTCACTTTTTAAATAATTAGAAATGCTTTTTGAAGAAAAAGTTAAGCCAATATTTGATATCACGAATCGTAATAACCTCTCTAACAAATCTACATCTCTTATGCTATTCCTTTGGACAACGTCTTTTAGTACTACTGAGTTATAAATATCTGATAAATACTGAAGAGAGGAATCTTCGCCATATCCTATTTCAAACAAAAATGGCATTCCACCAAACCGAAGAAATTTTTTTAACATATCCATCTCAGCCATGTTTTTCTCCGTTTGGCGCATCTTTTCCTTCACTTCAACAAAGGAAAAAGGGAATATTTGGATCTCGATGTACCTACCCGACAGGTAGGTAGCTAACTCTCCGGAAAGTAGTTTTGCATTGGATCCGGTGATATAGATATCCACCTCATGATCGACTAATAAAGAATTAATGATGGTTTGCCAATTCTCGACTTCCTGAATTTCATCAAGAAAAAGATAAGCTTTTTCTGAAATCATCGATATCTTCCCAATTAAAAATTCGTATAGAGCCTCTGGATTTTTAAGCTTGTAATGCTTCGCAGATTCAAAATTGATTGTAATAATCTGTTTAGTATTCACTCCCATAATTATTAATTCATCTTGTATCAAACTCAGCATGACAGATTTTCCGCTTCGACGCATCCCAGTGAGAATTTTCACGATGTTTTTATTGTAAAAGGGTCTCAATCTTTTTAAATATAGCTCTCTTTTGATCATGTTTGATTGTTTTGCTATTTCCATATAGCAAATATTATTCAGTTGTAACTGAAAATCAAGCATTTTTTAACTTTATTTCAGTTACAACTGAAAACTAATAATCTCTCTGAGGCAATACTCCCTTAACATTGATACTTACAAAGTGTTACTAGAAGCTCTTATAAAAGTAGGTGAACCGCAAGAAAAAGTAGTTGTATTTCCCATATATCGACCTTAAGAGGTGCCTTATGAAGAGTGCATCAAGGCTTAACGTTTATCTGGTCATCGTAGCAATGCTTATCTGTTTATTTTCACCCAGCCTAAAGCCAGCTCAATCGAAGACAGAAGAAACCTTTCAAGTATCTATGACGCCCCCCTATGTCTTCCAAAATGTCAGTTTAGTCTTTGAAATACCCATCAGGACATCCATTTATGAGGATGATTGGCTTACTTTGGTTTTTCCTTGTGTATTACCGGTTCCACGATCTTACAGCAAACAAGATGAATACGGTAATGAGTATTCAGCGGAAATTGATCTAAGAAAGAATATTGAAGTGAACTTTCTAACCCTAGACCCGAATAAACCTCTTCCCATAATCAATTATGCAGAAAATTCTCTCTCCTTTGCCATGCTTAGAACGCTACAAATCAAACCTGGTCTTAAGGATATATCAATGGTTCTATCCGATCCTCTCTGCAATGAACCGACTAGCTGGCAGTTTACCTGCAAAACCAATGAAAGATTAGCCCTTTATAAAAACAAAGACATTATCCAGATCAATTTTAGGCAAAGCGTTGATTTTCCGGCTTTCCTGCAACCATCTCTTGTTACAGTCAATGACATACCGGCTTATGCAGTCAGTCGATCTGGTGATAGTCTGATCATTCTGCTTCCAACGACCATTCATGAGAATCAATCAATGAAAGTCATCATTTGGAAAGAATTTGGATTAAAATCACCCAGAACAAGCGGAAACAAAACGGTTATTTTCCAACATTCCATAATGATGGGGACCAACAGTCAGTATTCAAAACCAGAATACCCTTTATCGGTAGAAATCAATCCCGGAAAACCTTACGTAACCCTTTCCAATCCCCTGACTGACGAAAAAACGACCTATACTCTGAATTGGAATTGGAATCCGCCTTATGGTACCGACAACACTACATTGCAAGTGCGATGGCCGGAAAATTTCCCACTAAAGGAATCAATGACAGTTTATGCTAACTTTAATGGTGAAATGGAAAAAAGTGGAACTTACCAAAATGGCATCATTTCTTTTTCTCTAAAAAATGAGTTTGAGACCAACCAATCCATATCAATGAAGATCACTCAAGTCAAACCGTACGAAAAGGAATTTTTTGTAAATCCCTCCCCCAGAAAACTGCAATTTGCGATTCGTTATCATCCGAGTTTGGATTGGATTGATTTTGAGCTGGTTGATATTCTACCTGGCAAAGTCCAAATCAATTATATGGAATGGGAAAACCGATACGCAGGCCAACCGGTGGAGACTTCCCTCTATTTTGCGCTGAATGATGACATGAATTCGATCTCTGCGGAAGGCTTTTACCTGACCTTTTCAGAGAACATCATTTTGCCAAGAGAAATCCAAGACAATTGTATCTATTTCCATCGACTATCCTCCGGTGTAAAGGCAATATGCACTATACTCAACACTCATACCTTATTCATCAAAACAGAAAACAAAGAAGATGCTACCTACAATCGATTTGAATGGAAATGGAAACGAACTGGGAGGCTGAAGACAGAGTCATCGCCATTCTGTTTTAACCTACCGAATAACAAAAAATACAAGGGGGGCAGCAGTCCCTGCTGTATTATTTATACTGTGCAAACTATATAGAAAAGTGGAAAAAAATATACATGCATTATCCTTCAGGAGGGTAAAAATGAGAAGATTTTTAAAAATAACAGTCTTTTTTCTTATTTTGGTTCTTTTTTCTTTTCAATATCAATCGATTCAATCTAACCATTCTGAATATTACAGTTTACATATTTCTCGTGATATTCTTGATTTTAAAGAATGTAAATCCACCGATACCCCCTTTGATACTTTCTTTATTGCCCATCTTATCGACAAGGACGAAGAAGTAATTGGCTCTATCACGCCCTCAGAAGAGTGGATTCAACTATCCACCAACACCTTTCAAGGAATAACAACGGAAGTGAATGTAACACTCCACCTTGAAAATCTTTCTTTGGGAAGCTATGAAGAACATATCTTAATACATTGCCAATACGCCGACATCACTTTACCAGTGCGTGTTACTATTGTGGAGAAGAAAAAAAACGTAATCATCAATATTGATAATCCGAGAATTATCCGATCCAATCAATACGAAGTTCTGAATGCAGCACCATTTGTTTTGCAAGGTCTTGGATGGTTACCCTTAAGACCGATATGCGAAGAAATGGGCATAGAACTACACTATGATTCGGAAACCAGACAAACCGTTATCAATCACAATAATTATTCAATCATTCTTGTTACCAATTCTGATTTTGATCAAAGCTATATCATGGTTAATGGAAAACAGTATAATCATTCCATTTTTCCCATTATTCGTAGTAGTTTCACTTTCTTGCCAATGGATTTCTATTCTAAAATTCTTGGTTTAACCGTACAATCAAATAACAACAGGCTTGTTGTGGTTTTAAAATAGATTTCTTCTGCTGTATCTAAAATTCAATAAACCGTGACAAAATGTCACGGTTTGAAATAAAAAGATACCGAGGTGTCCGAACCAATCGGACAACTGGGAATTTTGTGGGTGAAATTTCTGACCATTCCGTTGACGTCAGCAAAAAGGTTTTAGCTAGTCTTACTGATTCGTTTCCTGGTAAATACAATGAAAAGTATTCCGATTATGATAGTCATGGGCAGATAGAAGTAAAATAAAAGATAGAATTCAGGAAGCTGAGAGGCCCAGCAATAATAGGTTATATATTTCAAATGCAGATACATTCCCACCATACCAATGATATTGATGGCAAAAAAAGAGAGGGCTACCCATTTTCTTGGTAGAAAGGATAAAAAGAATGATATCCACGAGAAAAAAGCATAAATCTCCACATTCCATAACTCTATATCAGATCTGTTAAAGCTTAGATTTCCGCCAGCAACACTGGCACAAGTGGCTATTACAGTAAAAAAGAGAAGGATTGTTCTTGGTATCCAAACTTGTTTGTCGAATTTCATAGAGAAATTTTACCCACAGTTATCATAACCTCTTTTCACTAAAAAGTGGTATAAGGATGTTGTCCCTTACACCAAAAACACTAAAATTAATCGGTAGGCTGGGCTTTTGAATTGGGAGGATAGGTTAACTTTTCTCCGCATCCTGGATAAGTATCCGTCACATCCGAATCTTCATCTTCCCCCGGGTATAAAATCATAATCA
>JAJFUD010000012.1 GCA_021372585.1 bacterium | reverse complement strand
AACGCTAATCGATTGTTTATTCGCAACCAACTTAAGCAATACCTACAGGTTATCGTCTTACAATATTTATTTTCGCATCCGATTTACAGGAACCTAATATTCTATGGCGGATCAGCATTATCCTTGTGCTACCATCTTCCAAGATTATCGGAAGACCTTGATTTCATTGACCACTCTTCCAACATAGATGTATTGATTCTTCAACAAGATCTTACAGCCTTTTTTGCCAAAGAAACGGATGTGCAAATCAGGGGTTCTGTTCAAAAATTCAGGATTTATTTAAAATTTCCCATCTTAA
Source organism: bacterium (assembly GCA_021372585.1). Lineage (GTDB taxonomy): Bacteria > Caldisericota > Caldisericia > UBA6126 > UBA6126 > UBA6126. The sequence goes on along the minus strand of JAJFUD010000012.1, from coordinate 47,495 downwards.
GAGAACTCGGTTTGTCCGGTAAATCTGAATCAGATGATCTGTTCATCAAGCTGGAAATATACGCTGATACCTCTTATTGTAAACATATCGAACCAATTATAGTGCCCATGTTCACTTTCAATCATTCTCTCCTTGTCCGATCACTGGATCTTCCCACGCTAATGTCAACGAAAATCAGAGCTATTCTGTACCGAAAATGGGAAAAAACGAATAAAGACGGGAAAACCATCATTTTTGTAAAAGGAAGAGATTATTTCGATCTTATGTGGTTCCTGGAAAAAAAAGTATCTCCAAACATGGATTGTATTGAAGATTATTCATCAAAGAGAGATTTATATTCTGAATTGATCAGTATCTTAAAAAATCTTGACGCAACGAGTTTTCAACTTGATTTAGAGACTTTCATCGAAAACCAGGAATATCTAAAAACCCTTAGTCAATCGATACAGACTATTTTACAAAGACAAATTCAAGAAAGTCTTGATAAGGAATAAAACTGTTTTAAAACATCCCCTCTTTAAAGGAAGAGATTTCTATTAACAGGTCCTCACATTTACTTAGAGAAAACAAGCTTGTTAACGTTGTTTGATTATAGTTCGTCTTTATTGATCCCTGCTTGTTTGATAATTTCAAATAAAGTACCAGTGGGAATATCTTTACAATGCATGGGAACAATAACGCGTTGTTTTGATATGGGATGCCAGTAGATTTGATGACTTCCTTTGCTTCGATCTAGCTGGTAGCCCTTTTTCTGAAGGATTTTTACTAGTGCTTTTGGGGTTACGGAGGGGAAATCAGACATGTGATTGGATGCTAACCATATATTCCAATGTGTTTTCTTCGTTTGGTATGGATTCATTATGGGCTTCAAGGCTTTCAATATACAATTCAATAGCTTCTCTTATCAAAGTTTTTGTTTTTTCAAGGGTTTCCCCATAAGTGATGCAACCCGGAAGTGAAGGTACTATCGCAGTATATCCCATATCATTTTCCTTTTTGAGTATTACCCGATAATTCAATACTTTCATTATTTATTCCCCCACAATTTGCTCTGACCTAGATTTTACCATAAGTTTTGACGCAATAAATGCATCGAATTATTGATCTTCTCCCAAAGTAGTACCAATTTCTAAGTTTTTCATTTATGAGAAATTCTCATTGAAAAGAACTCATAGCGCCAAGGGGAATTGAACCCCTGTCTGGGGATTGAGAGCCCCCCGAACTAACCACTGTTCTATGGCGCCATATAAAAAACTGCCCGATAAGGAGTCGAACCTTAACTTTCCTGATCCAGAGTCAGGCGTGTTGCCAGTTACACCATCGGGCAATCATCGCCTATAATTCTACAAGGAATCCTGTTAAACTTCAAGAAGATCTCAAAAAGTATAGTCAATATGGGCTTTTTATATCGTTTGTTGGTGTCAGAAAAAAAGTTTCTGCTATTGTTATAATTCCAAGCGTGAGATAACCGGAAAATCCAGTGACATCGGTCCGTGAAGGAGATATTCCTGGTAACCTGCATAGGCAATCATCGCTGCATTATCCGTGCTCAGAATCCTGGAAGGAAAATAGACTTGTCGAAGGCTCTGGTGAATCGCCAAATCCCGTAAGCGTTGGTTGGCAGAGACACCCCCGGAGAATGCGATTCCGGAAAAAGGATACAATGGCTTCAGTTGTTGGATGATGTGCAAGATCTGTTTCATCACCGCTTCCTGGAAAGAGGCGCACAGGTCAGCTTTATTCTTCTCCTTTTCTTCCGGGTCCATCTTTTGGACCAACAGGGAGACCGCAGTTTTCATACCGGAAAAGCTTAAGGCAATGGTTTTGTCGCGAATTTTTGGCATGGAGAAGGTGTAAGCGTTTGGATTTCCCGCCAACGCGATTTGCTCGATCTTCGGACCTGCCGGATAAGGAATGCCGAGGATTTTTCCGAATTTATCCAAGGCTTCCCCACAAGCGTCATCAAGCGTTTCTGCTAAAACAGTATAATGCCCGATATCTTCTACCATCATGAATTGGGTATGCCCACCGGATACGATGATACCAAGATAGGGGAACCGCAGGTCTGCGTTGAACAACCGCGGAGAGAGCAAATGCCCTTCCAGGTGATTCACTCCGATAATCGGCTTGTCTAATAAATAGGAAAGCGTCTTGGCGTAGTCTACACCGATTAGTAGGGATCCGACCAACCCGGGTCCGTGGGTCACCGCGATCAGGTCTATCTCATTTTGGGTGATGCCGGCTTGTTCAAGGGCTTCCCTGACAACGATCGAGATCAGCTCCAGATGTTTTCGGGAGGCGACTTCGGGTACTATCCCGCCGTATTTGGCATGAAAATCATCCTGCGAAGAGAGGATGTTGGATAATATCTCCCCCGTATCGGTAATAATGCTGACCGCTGTATCATCACAGGAAGTCTCAACTCCCAGAATGCGCTGCATGATTCAACTCCTTTATCATCTCAATGCCGTCTTCCAGGTTGTGCGTATAATAATTTTTTTTGATCCGATTGAATTTGTACCCTTCGTTAAGGTAGAATTGATAAGCATTCTTATTGGATTCCCTGACTTCCAGTATCATCTTCGTACAGTTGGACGCCTGAGCGAGTTTCTCCCCAAAGCTCAGTAATGATTTCCCAATCCCCATTTTCTGATAATTCGGCAGGACTGCAATCGTGGTCACATGGGCTTCTTCAAATATCAACCACAAACCAATAAAACCAATAATCCGTTTATCACTGATGGCGACAAAATATTTCGCAAATCGGTTGTTTGTCAGCTCTGTGATGAACTCTTCCTTAGGCCAGGGACTGGGGAAGCAAGCGTTTTCAATCTGTAGAATCCAGAACAAGTCACGCAGACGCATCGGTCTGATCTTGGATAGAGGAGTCATAAAGGTTGAAACAGCTCTTCCAAGCTTCTGCCGTAATGTGGTGCAATCTGCTCTGAACGGGTCATTTCCTCATATTGCTGAGGCAGATAAAGAGACGGAGAGACATATTGGATTCCGGAGAGGGTTTTGAATGCCACCGAGGGACTGAACCATTTCCACTCCTGCCCATAGGAGGGTAGGGTGTCTAACTTGATGCATTCCTGGCCGATTAACTGACCTTTCCAGAAAAATCCTGCATACCCTTCTGTTTTGGACGCACGAATTAAGATAGCGGTTTTCTCGGGAGCTGAAAAACATCCCCTGACATATTCAAAGCTGCTCACCAGCCGGACCGGAATGGAAAAACTATCCATCCAAGCCTTTGCAATGACAATACCGGCGCGGATTCCAGTAAAATAACCCGGTCCCTGTAGGATGGTGAGAGAGTGTATCTCTTTTTTTGGTACCTGCTGATCGCTCAGACAACGGCAGATATCCTGAACAAATGTATTGTCGCTTTTAAAATCTGCTTGGTGAGAGATCGAGGAGACGCAATGACCGTCATGAAATAATGCGATTTCGTTTTCATCAAGAACGGTTTGTATAAATAGATCCCAACGTTTACTCATAAATCTCCACTTTTCGGATTGTTTCGGTGAGTATAGAAAAATGTAGCTGGTAGTCTGACCATTTCTGCAATCCGGGAAACTTGTCCGCCCATTCGATGACTCTGATTACATCACGGTTCAGAATATCCTGAATCCCCATGTCTTGGAGCTCATCCAAAGTATCCACCCGGTACAAATCCACATGCACTAAACTGATAGGGTTGCCATATTCCCTCACTAATACAAAAGTGGGGCTGATAATCGCCTCCGGAATGGAAAGGGAAAGACCGATACCTTTGGCAAACGTGCTTTTGCCGGCTCCCATCGGACCCTGCAATAAAATCAACTCATCTCCCCGTAAGGTTTTGGCGAATAGTTGACCGAAATACGCCATTTCCTGATCATTCCACAGTTCCATTTCAGCGATTTTTATGGAAGGATTTCCAATTCCCACTCTTTTGCCATCCATATGATATCTTCAGTACTAATTCTGCCGTTTTGATTCACATCCATTTTTCGATCATACTCTGCTTGCCCGATACTCATCCCAAAAGTATTCCAGATCATGTCCATATCTTGTTTGTCCACACGGTTATCCCTGTTAAAATCCGTCAATAAATAGGGCTTATCCATAATTTCTACCGTAGAAACCAATGCAAAAACCGAAATCGGATCGTCTTTGGCATCATTGAGATGTAGCTGACTTACATGAAATAGGCCTACGCCAACCTGATTTGGAATCATCTTGACGGTGATCAATGGTTGAAAAGCGGAAACAGAGATATTCTCTCCCTCTTTTGCCATTATCCGGATGAGTACCCACCCTTTTGCGTTACTGCCTTGCATCTCCATCACAATTTTGGGATTCTCTACCCACGGAGAGAGAAACTTTACCTCCTGGTACAGCATTGTCATAGGATTAAACGTGATTTCTATGTCCAATTGTTTAAATCCGACCGGTCTTGTAAAATTGATAGACAAATCAAACGGATCGTTTATATTTGCTTTCTGATTTACCGCCAAACAAAGATATTGGGACGCCCCTTCGGATTGAGTGACCTGTACTTCTGCCCAGGCTTGGTCGGCAATCACTTTCTGGTTGGTTTGCTGGGGAGTCACCTGATAGCGATAGAGGGTAAGTTCAAAGAAATACGTGCCCTCGCTCACATGCAATGGAAATCCCGAGATGGTGCCATCCCATAATAGGACATTCTGTCCCAGCCAGGCATTATATGGCGTAGGAATATCAGCGACAAACCGTTTATACTGATTCAATAAGCGTATAGCTATTTCACCTTCTGACAAATGGACTGTCTTAGTACTGTTTCCAACCAGTGTACATTCTGCCAGAGAAAACTGAAAAGTCATCGGTTCTTGCAGAGGACTGGCCAACTTGGTTGTGCTGACCGAGAAGCTGGTAATCGGTCTGGGAGAAGGGTCTTCCCTCTCTGCCCGAACTTGAATCCCGGCATGCACCTCTCCGGCATGTATCCAGAAATCGAGAGACCGGGTGATGGTCTTTGGAAAAGTGAGAGTGAGCTGTTTCTTTTCACCAGGCGGGAGGGTAAGAGTGTCCGGAAGTTGTTGTTGAACTAGCTGAATCCACTCTGTGACTTGACCGGAACACTCCACCGTGACAGGTATTTGAATCGCCTCTTCGGTCAGGTTGCTAAGCTGAATCTGAACAGGAGAGGAGGTGCCAATTCGGTAGGTAGAAAAGGCAGGCTCCATCCTAGCTTGTGCACGGATCGCTTTATCCGGCTGTACATATCCGGCCCCCTGATATACCAGCTCATAGGGTAGTTGTGAAGTTGGATTCCGGAGTAAAGTGGCAGTATTTTGGAGCGCCAGGACAATCTGATCATTATTCCACTCGGGATGAGCTTCTTTGACCAAAGCAAGGGCACCGGAGACAAAAGCGGTCGAGGCAGAACTGCCTTGCATAGCAACAAAATAGGAACGGTTGTCTTCGTTCTTTTTTTGGTAAGGAGCGATGATCATCTCTGCCGGAGCCAGGAAATCCGGCTTGATCGAGTTTCCGTCTGCATTGCCTTTCGAGAGTTGGTGCCCGAAAGTAAGTAAAGGCTCATTTTGAAAGGATAGCTTCACCTCGGAAAGATGGGCTTTCATCCACCTGCCGTCCTCATTCGATATCATGGCAGAAGGTATCATCTGATAATAAGGTTTGTACCGATACCGTTCTGAAGGTTCGTCGTAAGGATTTTCCAGTACAAAATTCGGCTCCCCCGATTCTCTGAATTTCGTTTCCAGATTCACACTGGGATTGAAGATAGATCCGTTATTCACCAGGATGACTGCTTTGGCTCCTTGCTCCATAGCCCGATTGATTTTTTCGTAAAAGGTTAGGGGCTCTTTTGCAGGTCCTCTGTCAATCAAGACGATCTTATCTTTCACGTCTTTTTCATCAAAATCTTGAATGGTACCATACCCTGCATATACCAGCGGAAGTTGGTTCAGATCACTTCGAAACGGCAAGCTCAAAAGACCGGTGCAGGCTTTCACAGGATAGGAAAGACTTGGTATTTCTGCTTGAATCACCATCAGAGACCGATCGTCTGCAGAACCGACCGTGAGAGCTTCTGAAAATGTTCCCGGCTCGGTGATCCCGGAGAGGTTGCCTGAGGATACCACCACCAGCACGCCTGCCCGTTTGGCTTCTGAGATCGCCTTTTGAACCAACTGCGTTTCCCCTTCGAACAGGGGGTTGTCAACCCCATTCAGGGAAATATTCAAGATCTGGCATTTGTCTTTAACTGCTTTTTCAATCGCTTGTAACAAGCCTAACGGTCGGTAATCACCCTCGGTAAATACCTTATAGATGCGCAAAGTGACATCCGGCGCCATGCCTTTTTGGTACCAGGCTGGACCGTTTCCCCCAATGATACCGGCGATGGCCGTGCCATGGTAACTGACATCAAACCAACCTTCCTCGGGTTTTGCGAAATTGGTTCCCTGGATATCCCTTCCGAGAAATTCATCCCCGATATCCAATCCCGTGTCAATGATGCCCACCAATACCCCTTTACCGGTATAAGGATAGTGTTGCTCAGGTGGAATGGTGTTCTCGTCGAACCAAGCGCTTCTGACAAAAGTCCTGGAAGGGTTCCACGGAAGAGGCGCCGAAGTGATGGATCGTACAGTTTTATATTGGCTGATCAGCGGTAGAGCGTAACCAGGTACCGTCATCTGAAGCACATTCAGAAGTGAGTGAACGGAAGCAACCTCGATAGTTGCAAAGCCAAACTGATGAAGCCATTCACAGAATTGCTGTTGAACGGCTTGGTTGGTTTGTTGATAATACGATAAACTCCGGCTGACAGAAGAATTTTCACTGATCACAGACCAGTCGGAAAAGGTCGGTGTCTGGAACTCCACCAGGATGGTAACAGGCTGAACGGATCGCATCAAGCTTCGCAGTGAAGGAGAAATCTTCGTTCCAACAGCCTCTGTCGACATCATCGGTATCATGCTAACCAATAGAAACAGAATGGTGAATAAAGCTTTTCCAATCCAAGTACACTTCTTCAAAGTGCCAGCTCCTTTTTTTGTTCTAGTATAATCGAAACTCACTCAGGTTTATACTTTACCCTGATAAAAGTCTGCTAACTCCTGCCATTTCATTAAGGGATGGAGAACGAGAATTTGAGGAGAATGGTAGCAAACACTGAAAACAAAATTTTCTTGAGAAAAGGTCTTCCAGATAAACGAATCGATGAGATCCGCTGTCTCTATCCGGTTCCACAATCCCTGATACCCTATACCAAGTGCTTTGGTATAACTCTCTTTTTTCGTCCATATGTGCAGAAAGGCTTGTGTATAGGTCGGATCCTCTATAGAAGGAAGGCTTTTTTGCTCCCTTTCCGTAAATACCTTTTCTGCCAGATTAGGGGTAATTTTCCTCTCCGTTTCGATATCTACCCCAATTGGTTCAGGGCTGAGTCCTACCAGGAAGTACCGCTTGGAATGAGACAAGTTGAAATGAACATCCGGGTAATTAGTGATCACCGGTTTGCCATGTTCCAGAAGCTCAATCCTGCAATCAGTCAGTAAAATACCGGTTTCTTGCTGAAGAGCCATATCCAATAAAGCCCACCCGATAAGTTTTCGTTGTATCCACCAGTCGGAAGCACTTTGCATAGCAGAAGTAAACAAAGTGCGATACCTTTCCCGCCATACTGTGAGAAAAGGGGCAAGTGAGTCAGGATCAACTTGGTCCAGCACAAAAAGATACACCGAAGCGGTCGGATTCACTGTTGAGGACAAAACTATAGTTTAATCTTCTTTCCGCGTATGAGTTTCGCTCGATTCACTAAGTCTATCACGGCCTGTTTCACTTTCTCCGGGGAGTGGCGGATCAACTGTTCATTGGACTCAGCCAGGTCAGCTAAAATAGGAGTCACGCCTAACTCCTGGATCTCATCCATCTTATATTGAACCGGTCTTGAGCCATATTTTTCATAGAATGATATGGCATCAGGATGAATAGGACCGTTATTCACTAATACATAATCGACGATCCGGTTTCCGACATTGGAAAAAATAGATTTCAGGTGCTCTGCTACTGTAAAATCATCCGTCTCCCCTACTTCCGTCATTAAGTTGGCATTGTATATCTTGAGCGCATCGCTCTTATAAATAATATCGGAGATGGGGGTGATGATCAGGCATGGCATAATACTGGTAAACAAGCTTCCGGGACCCATCATGATAATGTCGGCGTTATCGAGCTCTTCAATGACACGAATCAAAGGTTTGTAGTAAGGAGGATCGAAGAAAATACGCTTGATTCGCTTCCGCTCTTTGCGGATCTGGTCCTCTCCCATGATATAGGTGCCGTCCTCAAATTCTGCGCAAAGAGTCAGATTGTTTAACGTGAAAGGTATGACTTTTCCCTTCACAGAGAGTAATTTACTCAACTGATAGATAGATTCTGCGAAATCATGGGTGTACTCGGTTAAGCCAGCAATCATCACATTGCCGATGGTGTGCCCTTTCAGGGAACCCTCCTGGAACCGATGATTCAGCAAATTCTCCAGCTCTGTGGTATATTTGGAGGACAACGCCAATAAAGCACGACGAATATCGCCGGGAGCCGGTATATCGTATTCTTCCCGTAACCTTCCCGAACTGCCGCCATTGTCAGCAACGGTGACAATAGCCGTGATAGAAAACGGAAGATCGCGTAATCCCTGCAAAAAAGGAAAAATGCCCGATCCACCACCAATAACAACCAGGTTTAACATTTTATTACGGAACCGATAAGCTTTTACCAAATCGGCGATTTCCTTATCCCGTTCAGGAATCAGTGAAGTAATGACAGAATCAAGCAATTTCTTGATACCATAGATAATCGAGAATATGGCGATCGCCAGTACCACCATACCCAATAAAATCGATTGCCAAGTCGGGGTGTATAGTCTGTTCTTCCCGAACACATCGATCATGAAGTTGATGATGAATCGCTTGATGGCGCCGAGATAAGTATTGTCAACTAATGTCAGAATGGAAACGCCCAATAAGGTGACACCAAAAATGATCAGCAGTATCCATCGTTTGACATTCATCCCGGGAGCTAACCATTTTTGAAAGTTTTTCCAGCGGTTATGGGTCATATCGGATCTGCCATATTGTCATCTTTGTCGATATCCCGATGATACACTCTGGTAATATACCCTTTCTCCTGCATTAAAAAACTGAACATCTTCGAAATCGAGACCGATCGGTGCTTTCCGCCGGTACAGCCAAATGCTATGGTAATCTGATTTTTTCCCTCTTTCTGTAAGGGAGGCAGAATTAATTCCAGCAATTCGGTGAAACATTCCATAAATTCCTTGCCCAAAGGATTATCAACAACATACTTCGATATCAGATCCGATAAGCCGGTTAAAGGTCGCAGAGCTTCATCATAAAATGGATTAGGCAGAAACCTGACATCCATTACTATATCTGCATCGATAGGAAGTCCGAATTTATACCCGAAGGTGATAATCTTGATCGTCATAGGAAGGTCATTCTCAATATCGCCTATCCTGGTAACAATTCTCAACAGCTGATCCCTGAGCTCTTTTACGGAAATATCCGTCGTATCAATAATAAAATCAGATCGGTCCTTCAGTTTCGTAAAATACTCTTTTTCTTTTTGGATAGACATTAATATACTGCCTTCTTCGGATAAGGGGTGGGTTCGGCGTGTTTCGGAAAATCTTCTGACCAACACAGAATCAGCTGCTTCCATGAACAGGATGGAGTAGGATATCTGGTGATGATCTAATTCCTCCAGCGCTTTCCACAAATTGTCCAGGAACTGCTCCCCCTCACGAATATCAATCACGACAGCTGACATCCTCTGTATCTTTTGCTGGTCCTGGGTTAGATAGGCAAACCCGGACAATAAGGCAACCGGTAAATTATCAACACAAAAGTAGCCCAGATCCTCCAGAATTTTGATGGTTTTTGTTTTTCCAGCTCCGGATAGACCGGTTACGATTAAAAGCGGTTTTTTCTCATTGTTCTTATTATTCATATATTTCATCCTGTTTAAACCAGATTTTAATTTCTCTCTCTGCTGTCTCATCGCAATCTGAAACGTGAATCAGGTTTTGGATAGATCGATGTTCAATGTTCGCTATTTCATAAGAATCGGTTGAGTATAATCCTCTCAGAGTACCAGTCTCTGCAGACAACGGTTCTGTAGACCCGGCTAGTTTTCGAAGATACTGAATCGCATTGGGTCCTTCTATCACAGCAGCGATGATACGATGATGACTCAAACCCTCAATTAGGAACCTGCGAATATCCTGACCGATCGCCAGGGCTTCCGTTTCAGACAATTCCTTATCCGGATGATTTCGTTGCCAACGTTTTCGCCCGGCATTGACTAACCAGGTATGATCAGCAGCGTAATGAGTTGAAATCAGATCTTCAGAGGGGCAGATCATTTTTAGTCCAATAATTTTTAGCCCGGTTGTCTCGATCAATTCCAAAAATCGTCCCGTCAGTTTTCTTTCGACACAATCCGGTTTTAATAAAACCAGGCATTTTTCTTTGGAAGAAGGGGTTTCAATTTCATTCATGATAAACCTTCTCTGGAAGTTTTTTGTCTAAAACCAGCTCTACGCTTTCTGCAATCGCTAAAAGCTCCTCTTCGCCGGGATAAACCACGATGGGTCTGATCCAGCATAAATATTTTTTCAGAATTTGGTTGATGTACTCACTCTGGGCAATACCTCCTGTCAGGATGAGGGCATCCACAGCACCTCTTGCTGCGGCATACATGGCACCAGCTGATTTGCTGATCTGATAACACATCGCTTGCAAAATGATCTCAGCGTGAGTATCACCGTTTTTTGCCATTTCTACCGCATTTTTCACGGAATTCGTTCCTAAATGCGCCATCACACCGCCATTCCCATACCAAAATTTCTTCATCTCTTTTGCAGTCAGACCCTTTTCCCAATACGTTTCAATAAAATCAGGGAGCGGAACCCCTCCGGCAGCTTCTGTAGAAAATGGTCCATTTTGCCGACCATCCTCAATATCGGTGATTCTGCCATTCTGAACCAGATTCACGGTCAAACCGCCTCCCATATGGGCTACAATAAGCGTTTGCTGTGGTTCGATGATATTCTCTCGGACAGCTCTTCGGTAACAAGCTTTTACATTTAAAGCATGTGTCCGGCTTTTCCGGGGAACGGTTGGCAGTCCGGTGATTTTTGCCATATCAGGCAACTCATCCGTGGAGATCGGGTCTATAATATAGCAAGTCTTACCAACAGGTTGAGATAAGCGGTATCCAATGACAGCAGCAAGGTTGGAGGCATGCCTGGCTTGCGTTTTTCCATTCAGGATATCCTCCACCATCAGCTTGTTTACGGAGTATACCCCGCCCTCCATCGGTTTTAAAATTCCTCCGATAGCGCCAATAGCTGTTATTTGCTCTACACTGATCTGGTGTTTTTGTAAAGTTGACTGTATTGCCTCTTGACGATAAGTGATTTCTTGTTCGATAAGTGAAAGAGATCTCAGCTGGTCAGAAGGATGAGCGATCTCCTCTTTCCAAAGCAATTCCTGTTCATGAAATAAAGCCACTTTTGTTGAAGAAGAACCCGTGTTGATCACCAAAATAACATAAGTAGGTTGCATGTCTCCCCCTTATCGTCTGATTCATTATAGTATAGCACAGTTCAGGCTCCGGATTGGATCACACCACCACCCATCACCCTATCATCCTTATACAAAACCAGCATCTGCCCGGGAGTCACTGCAAAAATCGGTTCATCAAACAGCACTTCAGCAGAATTTTCGTGAATGGTGACGGAACAAGGTTTTTTCTCTGATCGATACCGAACTCTGCCTGTACAACGCCTTTTCTTAGTCTTGGAAACCTCTTGAATATTATATATTGGATGAATGATCAGCTTTTTCGAAAAACAGTCAACTTTTCTGCCCACTATCACTTCGTTTTGCTGCGGACGGAGAGCAAGCACATATAAAGGCTCAGGATGAGAGATCTGTAATCCCTGGCGTTGTCCAATGGTAAACTGATGAACGCCGGTATGCTCCCCCAATATCTTCCCCTGAAGGTCTACAATATTTCCGGATTGGTGGGGCAGATGAGACGAAAGGTACTCTACATAATGCCCAGCTACAAAACATAGATCCTCCGATTCTTGATACGTTTCCTGAATAAAATGATGTTGTTTTGCACTTTGCATCACCTGTTTTTTCGTCAGCTCCCCAAGCGGAAACAGTACTTTTTCGAGTACTCTTTGAGACAATGTGAATAAAAAATAGGATTGATCCTTGGTTTTATCAAACGCCTCCTGAATATATAACCTGTCTCTATAAGATTTGATTCTTGCATAATGCCCTGAAGCAATAAAATCAGCTTTCAACTCTTGAATCGCATAATCAAAGAACATACCGAATTTTATGGTTTTGTTGCACATCACACAAGGATTAGGGGTAAAGCCCTCTTTATACGAATCAACGAAATAGCGGATCACAGATTGTTCAAATATGGATTGAACATCCAAAAGTTGACAGGGAATCTTTAAATCATCGCAAACTGCCTGTACTTTTTTCCATCCGGATTCCTGGAGGGTGTTGTCTTTTCCGGGTAGTAAAAAATGGACGCCTATAAGGCTATATCCTTGGTCTTGAAGTATTCTGGCAGAAGTGGAACTATCTACCCCTCCACTCATCATTAAAGCAACGAACGAACTCATAAACCTTTGGCTTGTACAAAGGGCATGTTTACCGTGATAATGGTTCCCGATTCCGCTTTTGTTTTGGCTTCTATGGATCCATGATGCCGATTGATAATCTCTTTGGATATGATCAATCCAAGCCCTATATGGCTGCTGTTCCTCAGTATCAAGAGTTCAAATTCATCCAATGAACAATCCAGCCGGGCTTTTTCTGCTTCCGGTAATCCGATTCCGGAGTCTTCAATGATAATTCTGGCAAAGGTAGTAAAATCGTTCGTCCGGATAATGATATAGCCTTTTTCAGTGTATCGAATCGCATTGTCGATCAGGTTAGTGATCACCTGACGCATTTTATTGACATCCATTTCTGCATTCGGCAGCAAAGGTTCCAATTCCTCAATAATCCGAACATGGCTCTGGTTAATCCATGGTTTCAACATAGATAAGCTTTCCTGGATCAGGCAATTATACGAATAACTCTCAAAATGCATCGTATCTTTATTTTGACGAAGATTCTGGAACTCTAGCAAATTATTAACCATATGATTCAGTTTGTCTGCGTTGCGATGAGCGATATTTAGTACCTTTTTCTGTTCAGAATCAATACTCTCGTTGCATTCGGAATTCAGATAAGAAACTGCTTGCTTGATCACTGTTAAAGGAGTTCTGAGCTCATGAGAGATAGTGTTGATAAAATCAATCTTCATGGAAGCATTTTGTTTTAAGGATGTAATGTCATGAAAAACTAATAATCTGCCGTACATTTTCTGCCCGGTAAAAATAAGAGGCAACGAATCCACTTCTATAAATTGTGATCCAAAGGATGATGTAAAATCTTCATTGTATTTGATTTGTTTGTTCTCAGTTAACAGAGGATGCTCTTCTGTCCATTGCGGAAACGCCTTTAATACGTTTTCGCCAAAAAGGTCTGCTTTTGGGATTCCTCTCCAAGTAGCGAAAGCCATATTAGCATCAATAATTCGGTTATGGCTATCTAGCACAACAATATAATCTTCTATCTGGTCAAAAATATTGCTTCGGGAAAAAGGAGTGATATCCAGCCAATCTATTCTACTGAAAAAAACTAAAAAAATGATACCTGCCACCGAATAAGCAAACACAATCATCGATTTATTGATCTGACCAATCAATCCGGTTCCCAGGAGGCATTCAAACAAAGCCAATGCGATAAAACCAATGGATATGAATATCAGGATGTACCTTTTAATGGATTTTTCTTTCGAAAATACAGATAAGAAATAGAATGTTCCGATGGTAAACAAAACAATTGAATAGATAAAATAAATCCAGAACCAACCCTGGTATTGCACCCAAAGAAGCAGCCCATAAGGTGTTTTTGAAATGATTCTGTTGGCATACCAGAACGCATTGTACTCATTTGTCCATATATTGAGCATGGTGATCATGGGAATCGTAAAAAACAAAGCTAAATCAGGGTTATCGAGTACTTGTTTATTCCTAGCATACGAGATGGCATAGAATAACCAAAACATTGGCAACATCGTGACCAACGTATCGATAGTGTAATCAAGAGTGATCAACATCTCTGAAGACCGAACGAACAAGTTGATACCGCTTAATAGATAGATTAATCCTGAGAAAAAGAGCAGGTAAACTAAATATCGCCAGCCTGGATTAGATTTCTTTTTTAAGGTGGAATAAGCAAAGGAAAAGCTAACAGCAGAGAGGATAAAAAACCACAACACAAGATAAGGACCCGCTGATTTCATATCACCTCCAGGTAAAAGAATACCTTGAAATCAATTATCTGCTTTTCTTATGCTTTCAGTTTACGCAAAAAAAGGTTGGTTTCAATGTAACTTACCGGTAATTATGCCTCTACCCCCACCTGAAGCTCCCTGTTTTTTTAATGTTTCCAATCGTTCGTCGGCATTTTCTCCGGCTAATACAAAATATTGCTCTTCATTTACCAGGGTGCAAGATAATCCCTTCTTGGATAACAGGGAGGCAAGTATTTTCATGGAGGGAAGAGTTACCGGAAGGTTGTCCCACTCAATGGTTTTTTCACCGAGGGGGATCAGATCAGCCAATTGCTTCCAGAACCAACGTTCGAGTTTTTGGTGATGCTCAGATTCGTTCAACAAGGATTGCAATCGCTCTTCAACATCACCCGACAACCACTTCTTCAATTTCTGCTCCCACTCCATATAGCCTTTGGCGATGTTTCCCAACCGAAATCCAGCCGCAAACCAAACCCGTACCGCATTTTTATTTTTCCGCTCGATCTGCAGGATGGAGAAGCCGCCCAATTGACCTGTAGCACAGACATGAGTTCCCCCGCATCCGCATTTATCTACACCGGGAATCTCAACTACTCTTACAGTTTCTTTTTGGGTTGGTTTTCGTAAGGAAGGATCACCTTTTGATTCTGTAATGACGACAGGAATATCTTTTAGTATCGTTTCCAGGGTGTGTCTTTCGATCTCCTGATAGCAGGAAAAGTTATCAGAAGCTTCCAACAACTCGATTTTGCTCATGTTGTCCTGTATAGCGAAACCGTCACTCTTCCATCCGAACAGCTTTTCTGCCCATCCGGAAAAAACATGCTGTGCCGTGTGCTGTTGACTGATCTCCCAATGATACAACTCATCACGGTATAAGGTTGCCTGACCAATCTGAAAACCTGTATCCTGCGGTATTTCCCATCCGAATTCTCGGTCAAACAACTGCACTGAGCTAATCAACCCTTCTGTGTTACCTTGTAAAAGCCTGCCTCTGTCGGATGGTTGCCCTCCCCCGCCTGTATACAAGGAATTTGGCGACAACAACACAAATGATTTTTGACCCATTTGAACAATATCCAGAATGTCCACTATTTCCGGCATATAATCCCTCTTCTCTCTATCAGGTTATTCTTAACCTTACTTCGCAAACACCACACATTTCATTATAATAAGTTGCATGAAAAATAAATGCATGGTCATATTCATCCTGTTGTTGCTCCTACCCGGATGCCGGAAAATTACAGAGAAATTACCGGATAAACCAAAGATGATTCCCATTGTCTGGTATATGCCTGAATGGGAAACTCGGGAACTACCGGAAAAGCGGATTGAGTTATTACGATTTCATCATACGGTAGAGTGCGAAGATTGCAGAATGGTGGGAGAGATGGTGCTGTATCTTCTTCAAAATACATTCAACGAAGAAGCGAAACAGGGAAAAATCATCTATAAGTCTATTAACAGTGAATTACTGGAGAATAAGCCCCTACTGGATCATTTCCAAGTAATGGAGGAAGATTTTGTGATTAACGTTGTGTCGCAGGAGGAAGAGAGCATTACACATGACCCGGAACCATTAGCTTTAGCCAAAGAAGCGGATAAACTGCATATTTATCTCAAAGCACTCTTCTCTGATCATCTGTTACAACTTGGCATTCCTTAAAACCACCCAATCCTTATGAATCCTTTTTTCCACCTTCCTGATCGGATCTTGAAAAAATGGATACAAAAATCGAGGAAACACAAAAAGAGTACCATATGCTGATTACAACTCCGAAAAATCAGCTGGAAAGACCTCTTCAAAAAATAAATGCCGTTCGACAACCACAGGAAATAGAGATGACAGAGGATGATAACTGTTCCCAGGATGAGTATAATGAAACATACAAATTAGAGGAGGCAAATGATGAATATATTTAAACAATCGGCCACAATTACTTCGCAAAGAGACGTTCTGCTGCATTCTGAACTGACCAAAAAAATCCTGATGTGCCTTGGTTTGGCAGTCATCACCGGCCTTTCTGCTCAAATGAAATGGTATATCCCCGGGAATCCGGTCCCTTTTACAATGCAGACAGCAGCGGTGATACTTTCTGCTTTATGGCTAAAAAAATGGGCAGGTCTCAGCCAACTGTTCTATCTTATTCTGGGTTGCTTAGGGGTTCCCTGGTTTGCGAATTATACCGGCGGAATGAATATTCTATTTCTTCCTACAGCTGGTTATTTGATTGGTTTTGTGTTTACAGGTTATGTTGGCGGTTGGTTTGTTGAAAAATACTTTTCCCGTTTTCACTTTTCCACTTTTGTCGGTTTATTCCTGATCTCCGTACTTTTTACACATGGTTTTGGCTTGTTATACCTGAGCTCATGGATGCATTTCACCCACCAAACAGGGAGTTCGATGACGTACTTATTAACCAAAGGCACTTTGCCTTTTTTGCTGTTTGATTTATTCAAAATCATGCTCGTAACCGGATTGTATTCAAACAAGGCGTAAACATATGAGAGAATGGCTTAGCCAGGAAATGCTGCTCTTATTCCTTATCCTTCCGCTGGGGTATTGGATTGGTCAAATCAAGATCAAGGGTATCGCATTTGGTTCAGCCGGAGTTCTGTTTATTGCCCTCATCTTTGGTTATGCCGGTTTTATCCTTCCAAAGAGCATCATGGACATCGGCCTTGTCCTCTTTGTCTACTCTGTGGGTTTGCAGGTGGGACCGAAATTTTTTTCCAGTTTTCGTAAACAAGGCATCCGTTTTATTCTGATAGGTTTGGTCGCCACGATTGCCGGGGGAATCGCCACTATATTTGTCACCAAAATCTGGCATTTTCCCGTAGATATTGCCTGCGGTTTATACACCGGCGCGTTGACAAACACTCCCGCTTTAGCGGCTGCAATGGATTCAATTGCGAGATTTGCGCAGGGATCAGCGGAAAAAGTATCCACCGGATATGGTATTGCCTATCCCTTCGCGATGATTTGGACGGTGTTATTAGTACAAAGCTTACCCATCATCTTTCACAGCCAGCTTTCCAGAGAGGAAAAAAGCTACCTGGCAGAAGAAGAAAAAATATATCCGGATTTAGTCGTTCGGACAATCCAGCTGAAGAACCCGCAATTTAACGACAAAACCATTACCGACATTAATCCGGGACGGGAGATCCAAGCGACCATCACCAGGATCAAACGAGGAGAATCCGTTCTGTTAATGGATGCATCCACACATTTCAAATTAGAGGATATCATTCTGGCGGTAGGTACACAAGCCTCCTTGGAGCAGTTATCGAGTAAAATCGGGGTGTTTATTTACGATGCCATCGATTTCTCCAGTCAAATCACCACCAGCGATATAGAGATGAACCAACCCTCCCTGGCCGGAAAAACATTAAAAGAACTGGATATTCCAAGGCGTTTTGGAGTCATCATCACCCGGGTCCGAAAAGGAGATTTTGAAATTACCCCCTTTGGCAACCTGATGCTGGATATGGGTGACGGCTTACACCTTGTCGGTCCGGAAAAAGAGATGAAAAAAGCAGTTGAGACTATTCAAGGTGAAACCAGATACCGTGACGAAACAAATATGCTCCCATTTTTAACAGGTTTATTCATGGGCATTGCACTGGGCCAGATTCCTATCCCGATATCCGGAGACACCACGATTAACCTCGGCTCTGCCGGAGGAGTATTCCTGTTAAGCCTCATTCTGGGACATTATCGGAAAATTGGCACTTTTTATTGGTATGTGCCGAAAGCAGCCAACAATTTTGGGAAGGATTTTGGTATTTTGTTATTCTTGGCTGGAGTCGGTACTTCAGCCGGATCCAAGTTAGTCTCAGCATTTCAGCAGAATGGGATCGCGCTTCTTCTCGCAGGTCTTTGTATCACTGTATTTACCTCGATTTGCACTCTGAGTGTTTTACTGATCTGGTATCGCAAGAATATGCTTTTCCTGATGGGAGCCTTAAGTGCTGCCACCACAAATCCTCCCGCCCTTTCCGCTTCCAGCGGAAAAACGAAAACCAGCCTCCCTGCTTTAGGATATGCCAGCGTCTATCCGACTGCCCTGATCTTTAAGATTTTATTTGTTCAGTTGCTCGCGATCATTCTCTCCGCCTGATTTTAAATACCTGGATTTTTTTTATTTTCCGTAACATTCTTGCTAATTTGCGTGACTTTTTCCTCATTTTTACAACTTTATTGCGGGAAAGATGATTGGAATAACGCCTACAATGCGATACAGAAACTTGAAAAAAGGTGGAAACATGAAGAAAACTGAATACCAGACAGAGCTGAAACACATTATCACTCTAATGGATGCTCAATTGATCAGATCAAGCATTCAGCCTGTTCTGCATATCGACCCCCATGCTGGACCGGACAAAAGGGAATTTATCAGGAGTCTTTACTTTGACACGGCAGAAGACAAAGCTTACTATGAAAAACAACAGATTCAGCTGATCCCATCAATCGGAATAACAATATCCTCTTACATTCATTGACAGTTTCCGAAATAACAGTTATAAAGAGTCAATGAAGAACGTAAGAATGATAATCGCTTCCTGTTTGACGGGGTCACTTTTATTCTTAAACGCTTGTTCGCTATTCAAACCTGTTCCGTCACCTCCCTCTGCTAATCCACCGGTTTCTTCCCTTCCGACAGAGGAATCACCAAGCCCGGATCCAAAAGAGATGAATCCCCCGGAGAAAGTAGAAGAAATAGAAGCTATGCCTGTTATCGACGAAAACAGCATTCAAGGGACCGGATCGAAAAAAAAGTACGCGTTCGGTGTTCTGATGACAACTGATAGAACCCAACCCGGAGTCCCTATCGAATGGCAGAGAATATTCAACCAGTATAACGGCTACTTTGTCATTCCTACCCAGGAGAAAAAAGTATTCCTAACGTTTGATCTTGGTTATGAAGCTGGTTTTACCGGTTCTTTACTGGATACTCTGGATGAACTCAATATTCCGGCCACCTTCTTTCTCTTGGGACAATATATGGAGAAAAATCCTGACATCGTGAAAAGAATTGTTCAGGATGGATATTCAGTTGGAAACCATTCATACTATCATGAGAATATTTACGATTTTAACGTCCAGGATATTATCCAAGATACCCAAAAATGTCAAACATTATTTCACCAACTCACCAACCGCACCATGAGATTTTATCGATTCCCTAAAGGTGAATTCAGTGAATATGCCATGTCGGTCATCCAAAGATTAGGATACAAAACCTTCTTCTGGAGTATCGCGTATAAAGATTGGGAGAAAGTACCCGAAGGTCCGGACGGGTGCTACAAAAACGTTATGGACCATATCCATCCTGGTGCTATCGTGTTGATGCATGCCGTTTCAGATGACAACATTTTGGCACTACCACGAATCGTTCAGTCTCTCACAGAACAAGGATATACTTTTGCCAGCCTCGACGAACTATAAACTAATACGCTCTCGCAGGAAGACTGTTTCTATAGAAATTACTGCGGGAGGTTCTATGATTGTCCGAGCTCCGTTTCGTTGTTCCATGAGTGAGATTCAGAAATTCATTCTATCAAAAGAACTATGGATCCAAAAAGTCATCAACCAACAGACTCAACGAACACTATTACAGATACCGGAAAAGATAGAGGAAGGAGAGAAAATTCCTTATCTTGGCCGTTGGTATCCTGTAACCTGGTATGAGCAGAAAACTCCTCTAATTGATGGTTTTTTCTATTTACCCCAAACATGGCAGGGAGAACTTACCCAGAGAAAACTCATCCGATGGTTGAAGAAAGAAGCCCTGACATATCTCACCAAGAGAACTGCTGAATGGTCTGCTGATGTACAAGTTCCGGTGAATTCGATCAAGATTACGACTGCGAAAAAACGGTTAGGTTCCTGTAGTCGGAAAAAAGACATTCGATACACCTGGCGCATTATGATGCTTCCGCCTACATTAATCGACTATATCATTCTCCACGAGTTAGCCCATATCAAAGTGCACGCTCATAACAAAGATTTTTGGAAATTACTGCTGCAATGGCAACCAACCTTACCCTCTCTCAAAAAAGAACTAAAATCCTACATCATCGTCTAACCACAGGGACAAAAGAACCATCCCCTTATGTGGTTATTGGTTGATTTTTTGGCGTGTGCTGTCTAGAAACATCCGAAATGTTCTCATGAACCGAAGCAAGCTTCGGTTCATTCGCTTTGCCATTTCTGCCTCATTCTTGTTGACGGATGTTTTTGTCAGTATCGACAAAACTTCTCGTATGATATGTAATTGATGCTGTAGATCTTCACTGGTTTGCTCCCAATGATCCAGAAACTTCTGTTGCTCCGTCGGTGTGGATAAAGAAGGTTGAATAATCAACAGGTAATGATCAGAGGAAACTTTGCTCTCCTTTTCCAATATAGGTAAAACGTATAATTTATATAATTCTTTGCAAGCAGGTTTCATTCCCAGTTTTTTTTCAATATTTTTCATGAAACTTTCAGACGTTGTTTGAATCATTAATCCCATTTTTATCAAGGAAAGTTGATCTTCATTAAGAAAATGCAAATCCCGAAGATTCAGTTTTTTGAAATCGACAGGTTGTGGAAAAAAATGTTGAAACTGTTCGTTTCCGGTTTCACAATTACCCTGCGAATCGAAAATCACTAATCCGAGAGGTATCTGCTGAAAGATAAGTGAGTACTGTTCCTGATGCTTGCGCTGCTTTCCACTTATCACACATTTTTTCTGATAATCACTGATCAAATAGGTAGCTTCTTGAATGACCCGCACAAAAACATAGTTTATCGGTGTTTCCCGTGAAAGTCCGATCCAACCTATTTTTTCTCCCTCTTTTTCGATGAGCAAAGTGATACTGGAAAGAGAATCTTCCGTGGATAGTGCATAATTATTCTCATGGTCTAAATCAGAACAATGGTTCTGATCGCTAAAGTATTTCGCTTCAGCCTCACTCAACACTGTCTGTCGAAAAGAACTATCGCTCTTCCAATCCAGCATTAGCCATTCGCCTTCATCAGACATAATGCATATCCAAACGTGCTTTGCCTGCGCTTGTTCTGCAAATTGTATAAGAAACTGTTTTATCCAATCATGAAAAGGTACTGGCTCGTTTAATAGGTTGCGAATGGTTTGTATAAAGCTTAACCACAAGCCGAATTGTTCAACTGAAATAGTATTTTTTTGTAAAGCTTCTGTAATATCCCGGACAACATTGCAAATACCATCAAAAGAAGACTCAGCATGCTTGATCGGAAATTGCAATAATTGTAAAAAATGAGTTTCTTGCGCCAATGTACGAGTAAAATCACGCCAATGAGTATTGTCATCCCCAACTTGTTGGCGGGATGCAAGCAGACTAGATAATTGAAGCTCGGCTGCTTTCTGCCTGTAAGAAGGATTAGTATAGACTGCCTCTCCGGTTTTATTCTGAATTAAAACAGCATCAGGCGAATTCTCCATCAGAAAATATGTGTACTTTTCCTGAAGAGATTTTTGCTGATGTTGGATTTTTTTATCCGTTTCATCCCGGAACAAACAAATAATCCCGGAAGATGAGGAGAACAAAGCGATATGAAACAAGCGATTTCGCAAGACTACCCCGTCGAGAAGAATAGTTTGTTTTTCTGAGAGAGCTAAACGAATCTTCTCTCCAAGCTCCATATCCTTGATCTCAGGAATCACATTCAGCAAGTGGTTTTGATGAAAATCCTGATCCTGCAGGCCAAAGAAATTCTTACAGGATTGATTGGCATATTCGATTTTCCAATCATCAGAGATAACCATTAATAGGAACAGGAGGGAATCCATCCAATTTTTATAGGATTCGATTTGTTCATTCGCTGATTTGATCAGCTGGACCTCTTCAGTTAAATCATGGCAGTGCATGATGACAGCCTGTGGAAAGGCTGTCTCATCCAGTACCGGAAAAATGTGTATGTTGAAGGTTTTTTTAATTAACCGCGATATAGGGGTTCTCAATTGTAAGGTAGATGTTTTTTCTTCCAGAAAAGCCCTGTCTATAGCTGTTTGTATGGTTTTCGCCTCCTCAGGGAAAAACCATGACCATAATTTTTTTTGAGGTAGCTTTCCTTTGGGAGGTAATAAAAAAACTTCAAAGAAAGCCGGATTTGCCTCAATCAATTGATGCTGTTGATCAAAAAGAATGATCGGATCGTTAAAAAAATGGTAAAACGGCAGTAATCTATCAAGAAAAGAATGCTTTGACCCTGATTCAATGGGTTCTTCCGGACATATCCGAATCCAAACGAACACAGATTGATACATGGGTATCATCTGAATGTCAAACCAATTCTCAAAAGGAGGGATCGGGAAAAAATACTGAAAATGTTCAGGTTTGCCGGAATCCAGCACCTCCAATTGTTTTTCTTCAATCAAAGTACCCTTAGCTTGGGGAAACACTGAAAAGGTTGGGTTATCAATCACTTCTGCTGCTTTTTTATGTAAAAAATTCAGAAAAGACTGGTTTGCATAAAGAAAACAACGTTTTTGATCCATTACATAGACTAAATCTTGGATGGAATCAAAAAATTGTGACCAATCGATTTTTTTTCTTTTCTTGGTGGAGATTTTTTCCAGCATAGGAATCATTTGGATGCGGATATAGGTGTCATCATCTCCTTTTTGAACAAATAATTGAACACTATACTTTTGTTCACCACTCAGCAGTGGGAGGTAGGTAAAGAAAAAACCGGAGTCAACTCTTTCCTGATCCTGAAAAAATTCTTGAAACACCCATGTTTCCCAATCAGCAGTCGACCGGAATTGCGAAATCAGGTTTTTGCCGGCTTGGTTGCTATCGACCCAGTGACCTGTCCTGGTAAACAAAAACACCGGGATGGTGAGATGAAGCCAATCATTGTTTAGCTGACCCATCGTTTTGTCAGGTCTCCCTCATTATTCCCAAAATAAGTAATAGGTGCTTTTCCCGTTTCAGATATGAACCAACCGGGAGGTGATATTGCCAGCGGAAGTGGAATCGACATGATGACTTCAGCCTCTGCCAGGACACTTTTTGAACCATGATCGGTCTCAATCTGAATAGTAGCCGAACTAGTGCCTGACGGAGCCAGAGAAGAATCAAGAGAGACAAAACAGGTCTGGATATGGGAGGACAGCTGACGGTCCCGTTCATGTGAGAAATAATACAAATCCCAACAACCATCTAATACTTGTTTGCCACCGAGTCAATATTTCACCTCAGATCAATTTCTGTAAAGATTATACAATAAAAACAAAAAACGGGTCACCTCTACTATTTCGGGCATAATATCTAACATTAATATACGAGGTGGTGGTTTTATCCAGCTCTTGGAGTACAGGTTACTTCCTTTACGCTGTATGAAATGATCTGTGATTTGTATACCCAATTTTTCTGGTGGCCTTAACAAAGAAACTAAAGCAAGAACCTTTTAAAAAATACTGTTTTACAGTTGACTAATCTGAATCAAACCAATAGGATATGATTTGATATGATAAAAAAATTTTCTCATACATGTTCAAAACTTACTTTGAATGCGTTACAAAGCGTAAAAGTAAGTCCTAGCATGAATTGTATTGCTAGTACAACCCTTATATCGAAGAACATACAAAACCTTGAGGTAAATATATGAGTTTATTCAGCTTTGTCCACACAGGAGATATACATCTGGATTGTGAGTTCAAAGGAATATCCACCATTGACGAAAGAGTTGGGAATTATTTGAAGAATGCAACCTTTTCTTCTTTCAATAATATCATTCAATTCTGTATTGATAAAAAAGTAGATTTTATAATTATTTCCGGAGATTTATACGATTCTGAAGATCAAAGTTTACGGGCACAGCTGAAATTCTTATCTTGCATGCAATTGCTGGATAAGCATCATATACAAGCGTATATTGCTCGTGGAAATCATGATTCTCTTAAGGGATGGTCTGCTGATTTAGATTTTCCTTCCAACACACACTTCTTTGGTGGAAAGCAAGTTGAATCATTTACTTTTGTGAAAGACGACATAATTTTAGCCAAGATTTTTGGCATAAGTTTTTTAAAAAAAGACACTCAGGAAAATTTATCTATTTGTTATCCTAAAATTAAGAATAATGAGGATTTTTTCTCAATTGGAGTATTGCATTGCAATGTGGGTAACAATAAAGAACATGAATCTTACTCCCCCTGTTCAGTGGCAGATTTGAAGAGTCATGGGTTTGATTATTGGGCTTTAGGTCATATACATGCACAAACTATTGTTAACAAAGATCCAATGATAGTATATCCTGGTAATCCTCAGGGGTTAAATCCAAAAGAGACCGGGGCAAAGGGATTTATGTATGTTTCTGTTGATAAGGATAAGAGAATCGAACCTGTTTTTTTTCCATCTGATAGCATACGGTGGTTTATCAATGAGGTGTCTATCCAATCGATCTCAACTTTACAAGCATTAAAAAAGAAACTGAGCGAAGTGATAAACAAAAATCGACAAGAAGCTGATTATAGGCCGTCTATTTGCCGTATTATCTTACAAGACAGAGGAGTGATTGCGGAATATTTACAAAGAGATGGTTATGTGGCAGACTTACTGGAAGATATTCGGATCATGGAAAGTGATGAAACCAATTTTGTATGGGTAGAGAATATCTACAATAAAACCAAATTAGAAATGAACAAAGAAGCTATCAAGCAACAGAAAAGCTTTATTGGTGACCTTATTAGCATGTTTGAAAAATATACTTCAGATCCTGCTTTAAAGAGTCAACTGATTCAAGAGCTTGATGCACTTTTCCAATCTCCAGGTGGTAAAAAATACTTAACACCAATCAACCCGGATTCTGAGGAATATATTGAATTACTCAATCAGGCAGAAAACTATTGCTTAAACCAACTCCAACTCAACCCTGCTGAACCGAACGAGGAGTTATCATTAATATGAAACTCGATGAATTCTATATCAATGGTTTTGGGAAATTCCATAATTATAAGATTGAGAATATTCACCCCCATTTAACAATTTTACTAGGTCCGAATGAAATTGGAAAATCGACGCTGATGAACTTTATTAAAAGAGTGCTATTTGGCTATCCTGATAAACGAAGTAATTTAAATCTTTACCCTCCCCTGGATGGTGGAAAGCAGGGCGGAAAAGTAATCATAACCAGAAATGATGGGCAATATATCATTGAACGTTATGCTGAAGATAAAAATAATGTGAAAGTTGTCCTGCCAAATGGCTCTCTTAATACTCTTAACAACATTTCTTATCTAGTGAGCACCATTACTCCTGAAGTATTCAACAATATCTATGCGTTTGGTTTGGATGAGTTACAGAGTTTTGAAACGCTGAATAGTGAGTCAATTAAAGACCAGCTTTACAGTGCAGGAAAAGGGATAGGGCATTTCTCTTTGAAAGAATTCCAGCGAACGATTGATGATAATATTGGTAATTTGTTCAAGACAACAGGAAATAAACCAGAAATAAACATATTATTCTCGAATTTAAAAGAAAACAGTCGGCAAATTCACGAAATAGAAGCTGAAAGCACAAAATACAAAGAGCTTCAAACCCAATTAGAAGATATTATCGAAAAAATCCAAAAAGAGGAATCGGAAAAGACAGAACTAAGAAAAAAAGTACAACATGCGACCAGCTTAAAAGATGCCTGGCAAGACTTTAGAACACGCCAAGAGCTATATCATCAGTTAGAATCTATTCCTTCTATAGAAAATTTTCCTGATAATGGTGTTGTTTTATTAGATTCTGCGTTAGAAAAACAATCAAAATATACTCAATCAATACGAGTAAAAACAGATCTTCTGAATAAAACACAACAAAAGATATCTGAGCTTATCATTAATGAAGATTTAATCAACAATCGAGCCCTTATTCTTGAGTTACAAAAAGGGCAAGATCAATATGTGAGTGCATTAAAGGATTTACCCCTTATTCAACAACAGAATAATCGGGAAATCGAAGAATTGAACACATTATTAAAAGTAGTGGGTGAGGGGTGGAATTCTGAGAATTTTGAAGAAATTGATACTTCAATTTCTAACAAAGAAAAAATACGTACTATACAAAAATCAATTGAGGAAATATCGACTTTTATTCAAAAAAAAGAGAACGAATTAACTAGCTTAAAAAAAGAACAGAACCGCTATCAAGAAGAATTAGAAGACAAGAAAGCATCATTTAATGAGATAAAGTTGGATTTTAAGGATAAGGAAGAACTTAGTAAAAAGCAAACCTTGTTGTTTCAGTTAGAAGAAAATTTGGTCAATTGGAATGATAAAAGAGCTGAAATTAAAACAATCGAAGAAAAAGAAGCCCTAAAAAACCTATTTGATGAAAAATCATCGAAACCGGAAAACACAAAGCTTTTCATCCATATATTCTTTTATGCCATTACCTTTTTATCTTTCTTTGGATCGCTCTTTTCAATCATTACTAAAGTTCCATCTATGGCTATTTTTATTGGTTTATTCTATATCCTTTCCGTATCATTCCTTTTCTTTTTTAAAAAGAGAGAAAACGATGAAAATATGGAGGACAACACCA
Organism: bacterium; assembly: GCA_021372585.1. GTDB lineage: Bacteria > Caldisericota > Caldisericia > UBA6126 > UBA6126 > UBA6126. The sequence continues at coordinate 20,462 of JAJFUD010000012.1, read as the reverse complement.
AAGAGCCTCAAGAAACATCGTATTTATCTCAAAGAAAAGCTTCCATCGCCTCAGAAATCGAAACCCTAAAAGAAGAAATAAGAAAACAACTTATTGTTTTCTCCTTTCGCAATGTTCCTTCAAAAACTGATTTGGAGAACTTAAAGTACAAATTTCGTTCCGAATTCACCCAATTTGACAGAAAAAAAGATCTTGATGATCAACAAAAAAAATTAGAACGTCTTTTAGAATCAAAGAATAGTGAATTAGAGAAAATACTGCAGGAAAAAAAGGAACTAGAAATAAGACTAAACGAAGCTCAATTAGTTTGGAGAACATTCCTGGAAAAGAATAAGTTTGGTCCTGGACTATCTCCAACTGCTTTGCTAGAAACCTTTAGTATTATTGATACTGCACTCGAAAAAAAGAAAGCAATCATGATTTCATTGGATCGAATAAAGGCTATGAAAGATTCGATCGTTAAATTTAAAGAAAAAATGAAACCTTTACTACGAACTCTCAAATATAAAGAATCTCAAACTGACTTAATAAGCACATTAGAAAGAATAATTGAAGAATTGGCCGTATCAATGAATAACTTAAGCGAATTGAAGGCTAAAAAAGTCGAAGAAAAAGCAATTTACGATGACTTAAAAAATACTCAGCAAGATTTAGAAAAGGTAAATTTAACCATTCAAAAACTTCTTGAAGCAGGAGGAGCTGTTACTCTGGAAGAATTCTATGCTAATGGAAAAGCATTTCTGCAAAGAAAAGAATTGAACAGCACTATACAAACCTGTGACAATAATATAAAACGTATTATTGGAGAGGGTATTCAGTTTGAAAATTTTCTTGAGGAACTCAGAGATACCTCCTATGAAGCCTTGATTTCGAATAAGGATGATTTGGAAGAAGCTATCGATAGAATCGAGGAATCCCTGAATAGTTTAAAGGTGAATCAAGGAAAATTCATTCAGGAAATTGAACAGATCGAGAAGAAAGAAGAGAGCTCTGCCTTGAGACTTGAAAAGTCAGTCAATATTGAAAAAGTGAATATTAAGGCACTTGAATGGGCTAAATTGGTGTTGGCGAAAAGCATTATGAAAAAAGCAATTGAAGCTTACGAGCGAGAAAAACAACCAGATGTGATCAAAGAATCTCAACGGTTTTTTTCCTTGATGACTTTAAACAAATATCCCTATATTTTTTCACCGTTAAATGAAAAAGTGATTTATATCGAAGATGACCATCATAACAGAAAAGAGATCCATGATTTAAGCAAAGGCACTGCAGAACAATTGTATTTATCCTTACGATTCGGCTTCATTATCGAATTTAGTAAAAACACAGAACCATTGCCGATTATGATGGATGACATATTGGTCAACTTTGATCCAAAGCGTTTTGATGCTTGTTGCGAAGCTATTAGGATGCTTTCAAAAACTCATCAGGTGCTGTATTTTACCTGTCATCCAGATTCCGCCAAGAAAATGCAGGAGGTAGTGAACGACTCTAGGTTAATATTCCTAGAAGATAGGTTCGTTTCTTGATAGTAATACCTAAGGGTCTGACTCAACAATCACCTCTTCTAAATAAGCTTGTAATGGCAAGATGGTAAGATGCCATATTCCTTACGATCCCAGTATAACGGTTGAAAGAATGGAGTTCACACAACATTATTTACACACTTATCTGATAAAAGGATACTAAGTATTTTGTTAAAACGATAAGGCATGCGAATGTTGCCAGAACTTTTGGCCGAATGGTAGCGGAATAGGCAAGTTCAGATATTTTGTAAACAAGCTGTACCTTTTCTTGAAAAAATGGGTATTATAGTAGTAGATTAATCAGGAGGAAAGATGAAGATAAGCAATAACAAAGAGAAGGAAAAGGAATTTTTAAAACAAATCCAATCGGTCAAAAAGTTCGATATCATTATTGAGGGCATCGTGAAGAGAAACTTTTCTAATCGCCGGGATGAAGCGATCAATACCCTATTCAAGATGGCCAACGAAGGTTTACTGCCGGAAGATGTCTCCCATTTACTGAAAGATATCAAGAAGGTTGACATAAGCCGTGAGAAATTCGAATCAGCAGCCAATAATCTGATTGAACAGCTATATAGTTTACTTAACCAAAAATATAAAGTTGATTTTGATTTTATTGAGTTGTTACAGGATATTCAACAGGAACTAGAATGCAGAAAAGAAGAGGTGTTTGAAGCAGAGCCTACCCCCCCTGTCAGAAAGAGAAACAGCAAACTACAAAAGAAAGTCAGTCCGGATTTTGATATGCGAGAAATCATCATCAACCCAAAAGAGGGATTCTGTTAAGACCTTATCCTTCCTTCGGTAAGCGGTAATTTTGATACAGTGGCTTATAATCGATCTCATAACCGGGGTAGTCTTTATGAATTCCTATTTGATAAAGATTTTCATATCCTTCCGTTAGGGCCTTGGACCGAATACCGGTTTCCAGGGACAAATACGCTTCCATGAATGCGGCCAGGTTGTCATTGGCTTTAATCAAGACGCCATCCATAGGAAAATAGATATCCTGATTGTATCGTTTCATCTCTTCAAAAGAATCAATGATTTTTACCTGATGGTCGAGCAGAATTTTACTATGAAATTCCTGGTTGGTAAAATAATGCATGTCTTCATGCCATTCAAGAGGAAGTAATGGATAGATCCTGTTCTCCATCTGTTGACACTCAATCTGCTTAATCAAATCATCCAATCCCTCCACAGAACGCTTTATCGGAGAAATAATATCCCTGGTCAACACTTCGGGAAGATCATGGAACAAACCGCCAAAGAAATTCAGATATATTCTTTTTGGACAAGCCTGGATCGCTTTGGAAGTGAAATAGGAAAGGATGGCTACCACCAGCATATGCCCTAGAACAGAAGTCTCAGGAATCCGAGGAGAGGAAGCCCATCTTTTCTGGTACCTCAGCTGTCCAACCAAATCTATAAAATGCTGGATCTTTTCCTGCGTTTGGTAAATTCGAAAACAAGACAAATCTTCATGTTTCGAGAGCTCTTCTTCAATCTTTTTCTTGGTTTCTTCAATACCGTACATCTCCTGGTTCAAGTGGTAGATAATGCGAAATTCCCATAAAGTAGCCAGGAAGTGTGAAGCCCGAACGATTCTTCTCTCACGACTGAATCCCGTCGTTGTATTGAAATAGGTCTGCATCAGAGGAATGAGCGTAAATTGGCCGGGTTGAAAAGCCGTTTGAAGACCCCGTACAACCCAATCATGTAAGGCGGGACCGCTTTTATTCATCAATTCATAATAAATAGGCGGTTTAATGTCCGTAAGTAGGACTCGCTCAAAAAATTCAATCACTCCGGCCTGAATGATCAATTCCCAGTGTAAAGAAGATCCGCTCTGCTGTTCTTCCAGTTTTCCTAATGTGTAAGCGATGATCATCTTATGAGCTTGTTTGTCCAACTCTGTAAAACCTTGAACCCGTAAATGATCATTCCATCTCTCAATCGAGGCTGACCGGTAAATCAACTCCAATAATTCAGGCGAGATAAAAGAATTCTGTTCCATCATACTTTGATTATACCTTATCTTTGTAATCATGATAACGATGAATCGTTTTTGAGCCGTATTTGTCTCGGATCGTGTCCAATATTTTTGAAAAAGCCCTCTCTTTTTGGTTCTCCAGAAAAAGACTTTCTCCGGCAGACAGATTGGTTACGGATATCCCCAACAATCTGACCGGTTCACGGCTTTCTTTCCTGAGAAGCCATTTTGCGTAATAAAATATCTGTTCATCAGAGAATATTGGTTCGTTTAAAGTAATTTGCCGGGTAATAGTCTTGAAATTAGCGTACCGAAGTTTGATGGACAGGCAGGATGCTTCCTGTTTTTCGTGTCGTAAACGGTGACCCAGGTCTGCTGAAAGATGATCTAATACGGAAATCAATTGGTTTTGATCGGTGATATCCTCTTCGAAGGTAATCTCTTTGCTGATAGAAGGACGGGAGGGTGAGGTTTGATCTTCTTCGATTCCCTGCACCATACACCATAAACTGGCGCCATATTTTCCAAACAATCCGGTTAATGCTGCCATATCAAACCCATACAGGTCTTTTACCTTCGTAAACCCTTTGCTGATAAAAAATGGCTCGCTCTTTTTCCCGATACCCGGCAGGACATTAATGGGGAGATCGGATAGAAAGGCTTTTTCAAACCCCTGCGTTATAATGGTTAACCCATCCGGCTTTGACTGAGCAGCCGCTATTTTTGCAACCGTTCTGGTACCGGCCACGCCAATTGAGATACTAAAGCCAAGTTGAGACTGTACATCCGACTTTAAACGTAAAGCGAGTACCTCCTCTCCACCAAAAAGTTGAATCGTATCGGTTATATCCAAGTCGGCTTCATCAATGGACAATACATGCAGTTCAGAAGTGTACTGACGGAACAGGGAAAACATCTTGTCCGAATAAGTCTGGTAGGCAGCATAATCCCCCTCAAGAAAAATGGCATCCGGTTTTAACCTTCGGGCTACTGCAACCGGCATAGCGGAGTGAATACCGAACTTCCTGGCTTCATAGGAAGCAGTGGAGACAACACCATGCCTGGAATTCACCCCTCCTACGACAACCGCTTTTCCACGTAAAGAGGGATCCTTAACCATCTCAACCGCGGCAAAAAACATATCAGCATCCGCGTGAAGCCATCTTTTCAAGGTCTATTCCTCCGGTATTACTTCAACTTTTATCCTGACAGAATCAAGACTCTCCACAATCCCTTCCCCCTCTTTGTAGAAAGCCGTCATCACATACAGGTGAGAGCCTATCTCCGGATGTTCGAGCATCAAAGAGAATCGATCCCCCTGAATGGTTTCAATCAGCTTACGTTCCCCAGTCACTTCATACAGGTTAAAACCGTCGACCGGAAACCAATACTGCCACTGGAAGATAATCTGATCTTCTGTCTTATCGTACTCAGCGTTGAGTTGTTTGATTAAGACTGGCTTCCCTTTAGGGATTTTGGTTTGGATGGCATTCGTAAATATCTCTCCATAAGAGCCTACAGCAGAGACTCTGTACCGGTATATCTCTCCACTGACAACCTTTGTGTCTCGAAAATAGGTAATATCCGGATCCAATGTTCCCGAAATCAATTCATAGGAAGCTTTTTCAGCATTGAACCGATATACCCGGTATCCGGTTTCATCCTTCGCGTTATCTTTCCAAGCTAATTGGACTCCGTTCGAAGAAGTGTATAAGGCTTTTAAATACGCCGGCGCATAGGGCAACTCGCAAAGAGTTTGCATCAGATCCAGTACCCGAGGGTAAAAATCGGAGAAATTCGGGTAGATATCCCGGTTATCCAAGTATTCCCGGAATAAATCATACAGGTATTCCGAATAAATGAACCCAAAAGAATAGTCTGCTTGTTTCCTCTCTTCAATCTCCTCTTCCAATAAATCACTCACCAGGATATGATTCATCACTGAGCGAATAAGGTGCTCCGTATAGCACAACTCCCAGGTATAATACCCGGTATACATCATCTCCTCCATAATGGGATTGAATAATTTATCCAACCGCAACACCTCTTCACGGTTTTGTGAGGTTAAGGGTCCGATAAAGGATTGGCTGAATTCGTGGTAGACTTGTGCTGCCAGCATTTCCGGGTCGGTAAAAACCGGTTCGCTTTCTTCGCTTCGGCTTGGTCCTATGATACTGTACATGGTATTCCCCACTTTCACCCCATACCCGTCCTCATGCACTAAGGGGGATAGGATGATTGTGTAGGAATTCTGGTTCGGACCGAAAAATTTCTCCAGATTCTCGATATAGTCTTTTTCAGCTATCAGTACCGATACCGCATCGGTATGATTTTTGTAGAATAACCGGTGGTCTTCGTAAAAATCCATGAATTTGGTCTCTTGGGCATAATCCCGTAAGAGTTCCAAAAAATCGTTCAGGTTTTTTTCTCCCCCCATTCGTTCTAAAATATACTTCGGAACGGGGATTCTGACCTGTAATTCCGGCGGTTCAGATAAATGCAGCATAAGCGCATAAGGAATTTCATATTGAAAACCAAACATAAACCACATCATTACATAGTGCCTCAGCACCGGATGCATATAATACTCACCAAAATGTTCGGAGATCTCATTTCGATAGGCAAAGTCATATTCTGACAAAGGCCAATACCCGACCATCCATTGTACAACGGTTAACAGCTCAATTCTCGGATCAGTCATGACCCGAATTTTCTTCTCGGCAGCCAATGCGCCATGAACCGTTCCCATCCCAAAAAGAATACTACTGACCAATAAAATGCACATCAACCGTCTTCCGATAGTGTTCTTCACGCTATTCCTCCTTTTATCAGCACAATTCGCCATAATCGTACCAGTAATCCCTGATAAATCCAACTACTGGCTTTTCCAGAAATTCGACAATATCATCGGCAAGGCTTGGTATTGAGAAACTTGCGCCATTGGTTTCCAGTGTGTAGGCAGTAATGCTTGCGTGGAAGGCTGATGGTATCTGTCGTCAATCAGCAAAATAAAGCCTGAATCCGTTTCAGATCGGATTAATCGCCCACCGGCCTGGGAAACCCTGTTTAAGCCGGGGTAAAGGTAGGCAAAGGCATACCCTTTTTCTAATACCTGCTGATAATATTCACGGATGATTTCTCTCTCCAGACAAACCTGGGGAAGACCAATTCCAACGATGATCACACCTGAAAGCCTCTCGCCCACTAAATCAATCCCCTCGCTAAAAAACCCCCCCAGCACAGCAAAGGCAACGAGAGTTTTTTCCCTACCGGCCTGGAAACACTGCAGGAATTCTGTCTTTTCCAAGTCTTTCATCCCCTCTTTCTGGATTATCAGATCCAAATCAGCAGGATTTTCCCAAATCTGAAGTACTTGTTTCAGATAATGGTAAGAGGGAAAATAGACGATATAATTTCCTTTTTTAGCGGATACCGCCCTATGAATCATCGATTGAATCACAGAATAGCTCTTATCCCGATCCTTCCATCGTGTGGAGAGTGAAGTGTCCATCAATACCAGCTGACGGCTTTTTGGAAAAGGGGATTCAATGCGAAGAAGCGTATCTTGTTGAGTACCTCCCAGGCTATCCCGGTAAAATTCAAGAGGAGTCAGCGTTGCTGAAAAAAATACCGACCCGATGGTCTTTTCAAGGACTTTCTTCAGCAATTGGGCTGGATTGATGCAAAATATCTTGATCCGCAAGTCGCTTTTTTCCTTGGTAAAGTACGTACAATAAGTCTCTTCCTGATACCAGGAGAACACTTTTAACGCGTACCACGCATTCCAGAGAAATTCCAGCATTGGGGAGGAGGGGTCGGTGATCTTTTTTTTCTGAATCGCCTGATTGAAAGTCTGGGTCAGTAATTCCAGCGCTTCCAGTAACGGCTCATGAGATTCTACCTGAACCAAATACTGGTTTTCCAGGATCTCTTCTTTGTTCTCCGCTTGAGTAAAGACTTTATGTAATGAGCGAAAGGCTTTGGCAACCTTAGGATCAGTTTGTTTATATGTTTTGTACAGATCATATACATCTCTCTTTGAAAATTCGACTGAATACATCTCTCTGGCTCTGTCTAAGAGATTATGCGCTTCGTCCACCAACAGGATTCCCTGGAATTCCACATTTTCCCAATATCGTTTTAAAGCGACACGGGGGTCAAAGACGTAATTATAGTCCCCTACGACGATATCCGCCCATAAAGAAGCGTCCAACGAAAACTCGAAAGGACATACCCGGTGTTTTTCAGCCAATTCCCTGACTTCGTGACTTGAAAAAGACGGGCAGGCCACTAAATCTTCTAAAGCCCTTTGAATTCTGTCGAAATACCCTTTTGCATACTCACACCAGTCCGGATGACAGATTTTTTGAGCTTTCGGACAACATTTCTCTTTAGCCACCAAGTGAATCGAACGTAATCTGGCACCATGGTCCTTCAGCCTCTGCAGAGCTTGTAACGCATTCTCCTGCTGAGTGGTTTTAGCAGTCAGGTAAAATATTTTGGCAAACGGTTTCTGGATAAGTTGCTGTATTGCAGGGTAAAGTACTCCCATTGTTTTACCGATACCGGTTGGCGCCTCTACCCATAAGGTTGCTGACTGAGACAGGTGAAGCCCTACCTGGTTGATCAGCTCAGATTGTCCATGGCGTAGTGATGCAAACGGAAAGGCCAAGTGATGTATACTTTCATTCCGCTCTTCCATCCAATCCAACCAAGTGTGGTACCACCGTAAATACTTTTCCCATAAAGGATGGAAGAAGTCTTCAAGCTCCCCCATCGAAAAAGAGTACGAAAAAGTAGTCACCGCTTTTTTGGGTATATGTCGGTATAAAAGTTCCACCCTGATATCTGACAATTGATTCTGTTTCGCCAGTATATAAGCATACAATTTTACCTGTTCCAAATCGATCTCTACCGGCATGAGTCCGAATTGATCCTCAGGGATTTCAGTTGTTTTATATTCCTGAATCAGTGTTTCGGTTCCTGATTCCAGCAGATGGTCGATTCTTCCAATGAGAACCAGACTGCATCGGGGAGAATCACATTCAAAGCGTATTGGCACCTCACACGCCCCTGTCAGTGTTTTCTGCCATTCCCGATGGTATCGTATCCCGGCTAATGCTCTGTCTTGATCAATAAAACCTGAAATAAAATCACCTTGCGGGTGGAGAAAAGTTAAAAAATCCCTGACACCAAGAGCATTGCTCGTTTTAATTGCCATCATTTACCAATATACAATATCCGTAAGTTTTTCTATCAGTGCTGGTTGTATTGTTTCAAATAGTCTGACATGGGAAGGATATCAATATCCTTTTTCTGAGAATATTGTATGATCTCCTGAAAATCCTTCTCGGTATAATCTGTGTCATATTCACACCGATCCACAATTCGGTGAAAAACCAGTATCAACCAATCATTGTTTTCTTTTGCTAAGTCGATCCAATGTAAAACCTCTTCAACAGGAGTAAACTGGGAAACGATTCTCGAATTAATTCTGCATGGTGAAATATATCCCGATGGTTGATTCATATTATCATTAGGTCGTAACCAGGTAAAATACTGACTGCCGATTTCGATTACCTGTTTATTATAAAGTCCGTATGGAATGGCGTATAAATCCCTTCCTTTATACTGGTGAGTGGTTAAATAATCTTTTGTAGCTTTGAATACTTGATGAAGCTCTTCCGGAGAAAGATCTGGCAACACTTGCCAATTATGCCCTCCGATATCCCAACCACTGGCGTGAAAAAAATCAATCCAGTATTGATTCAGGAACCCTGGCTCTCCCAATAATTCCGGGATGACAAATAATGTACCAGCCACTCCTGCTTCATCCATAATGCTTTTAGCTCTATAAGATTCTAACTGGCCATCATCAAATACAATGGATACCGCAGAAGGATTCACGGAAAAAAAGCTCTCTAATCCATCAATTTTAACCTGACAGGACTGACCGGGAGACACATCCAATCGGAAAGTAATTTTTGAGATGCTTTGCCAGGTTGGATTGCCTGTTTTAGTAAATGCACTTGGTGACAATATTACTTCGATCCATTCATTGTTTGGTTTGTTAAATAAGTTTCCCACTGCATCCACTATATAATAATCTTGCCAATCATTATAGGTATGGAATGCAACTCCAAGAGTAGACACGCTCTCCCAGTGATCTGATTTCACATAAAACCGGATGCCATTGTACAAGAGATTTGTCGGTTGACACATGGCTTGTATTCCGGCAAAACCATCCCTATTATCTGGAATTAAAACAAGAGAACCCCTACCTTCCGCGGCATCACGAAAGTCGTATTGAAAATCACCAATCTGATACATATTCTGCCAACCGTCCTCCATAGAGGAAATCAATTGAAAATCAGGTGATTTCGAATCTGCAAATGTGCTCTGCCCCAGCATGAATATTGCGATAGCTAACAAGCAAACCAGCCTAAAACTTATCTTACATTTTTTCATCTTCAGCATATTTTCCTCATTACTGTTTCAAAATTTGTATCAACTCATTTTTTCATTTAAACGTCCTGTTTTTATGGATAGTATTGTATTTTGTTTTTGAGATTTTCCTAATTTTGTCTAAGTGTAATTCTTTGCTTTTATCTTGATTCATTTGACATTTCCCTCTTTTTTTATGATGATTATTGAAACCATTCCGGGAGGTGACAGATGAATCAGTTATTTTGTATTGCCGGTATGTGCGGGGCTGGAAAGAGTGTAGTCTCCGATTACTTTATCCGGCACGGTTTTGAGTATCTTCGGTTTGGCCAAATCACTATAGATGAACTACAAAAGCGAAACCTGCCCATCAATGAAGAAAATGAGCGATTGGTACGGGAAGAATTGCGTGCCCATTATGGTATGGGCGCTTTTGCATTGCTGAACATCGAGAAAATTGAGCTTCTTTTAAAAAACAGCCACGTGGTGGCAGATGGCCTATACAGTTTTGCTGAATATAAGATCCTGAAAGAGAAGATGGGGAGTTTATGTAAAGTAATCGCAGTGTATGCGCCACCCACCATCCGTTATGCCAGGTTGGCGGAAAGAAAACTGGATCCGGACGACACAGCAGGGAGAAACCGACCTTTGTCACCGGAAGAATCGAAATCCAGAGATTACCGGGAGATTGAAAAATCCGACAAAGGCGGACCGATCGCGATGGCTGATTATACCGTCCTGAATACCAGGGACTTACCTTATTTATATTCACAATTGGAGGAAATATTACATGAGTAACCAGGAAGAGCAAAAGTATCAGCGTCCGACTTGGGATGAGTATTTCATGGAAGTAGTTAATGCGATTTCCAAAAGAGCTACCTGCAGCAGAGGTCGAAGCGGTTGTGTGATTGCGAAAAATAATCACATCCTGGTCACCGGGTATGTGGGTTCGCCTATTGGTTTTCCCCATTGCGATGAAGTAGGGCACCAGATGAAAAAGATGATTCACGAGGATGACTCGATCTCCCAGCATTGTGTCAGGACCGTTCACGCTGAACAGAATGCGATCTGCCAGGCAGCCAAATTAGGCGTTTCCATAGACGGAGCCACCCTATACTGTAAAATGACACCTTGCCGGGTGTGTGCCATGCTGATCATCAATTGCGGAATCGTTCGGGTATATTGTGAAAAACAATATCATGCCGGTAAAGAATCCGAAGAGATGTTCAAACATGCCGGAATTGAATTGGTATATCTGCATCATGACGTAGAGCATTATGAAAACCAATAGACCACAATTCAGGGTAAAATTTCTTTATTAAAAACAAAACATCTTTTATAATGGAAATCAAATAAACTCAGAATAGGGGTAACCATTATGGCAACTGTTCGATCTTTTGCTAGGTCAGCGATTGGACCAAAAAATCCTCAGATGAACATTATTAAAACCACTATCGAAACAGCCTTTTACGGTAACAATGTCGAATCGATCACTTCGCTCCCGGAAGCCTATCAATTAGCCATGCAATCGCCTGGTACTGTGGTAACCGATTTACCTGTTTTCAAGCCTGAAGCGATTGGTTTGGAAATTGGGACTCGTGTGCTCCTGTTTAATGACGGGGAAGTGACAGGAAGATGCGCAGCAGCAAGACGTATTGTGGGAGAACCGGAGGTGAATGTAGCTGAATACGCTGCCATTATCAGAGAAGCTGTCTATGAAACCAGATACAAAACCATGTATCATGCACAAACCATCACCGGCTTACATGAAGATTTTATGGTTCGCAACCACCTGTTAATTCCGGAAGATCACGAAAATATCCTCTACAACTGGATGTTAAATTTCCAGGTGATAACCCCGGAATATTTCAAGCTGTATGCCAACTCCCGTCCATTACCGGAAACCGACATCTATGTCTTCTCTGACCCGGACTGGAAACATGAAAAATTTCCATTAGGGTTGTCTTTCTTTGATCCTCAACATAATTGCGCAGCGATTCTGGGTATGCGCTATTTTGGAGAATTTAAGAAAGGCACGCTGACTTTAGCCTGGGGTATTGCCAATCGCAACGGATATGCTTCCTGCCATGGCGGTCAAAAACGCTACCAATTACCGGATGGCAGTAAAAAAGTAATCGGGGTATTCGGTCTTTCAGGATCAGGAAAGTCGACACTCACTCATGCAAAACATGACAATAAGTACGATGTCACTGTCTTGCATGACGATGCCTTTGTCATCTCTTCTGAAAACGGTTCTTCCGTCGCACTGGAACCGTCGTATTTTGACAAAACATCTGATTATCCTTGCAGCAGTCCGGATAATAAATTTTTGATCACCTTACAAAACTGCGGGGCAACCATTGATGAAGATGAACAGATAGTATTAGTCACTGAGGATCTTCGTAACGGAAATGGCAGAGCGATTAAATCAAAATTATGGAGTCCCAATCGGGTAGATAAGCTCAATGAGCCGATCAATGCGATTATTTGGCTGATGAAAGACCCTACTCTTCCCCCTGTGGTCAAGATTAACGGTTCAGCTCTCGCATCCGCTTTTGGCGCCACACTCGCCACCAAGAGAACTTCAGCCGAGAGACTGGCGCCTGGGATCGATCCAAACGCCCTCGTCATCGAACCATATGCCAATCCGTTTCGAACCTACCCGTTAGCAGAAGATTTTGAAAAATTCAAATACTTATTTGCCTATCGGAATGTAGATTGCTACATCTTCAATACGGGCTCTTTCATGGACAAGAAAATCAACAAAGAGGTCACGCTGAAGATACTGGAAGATATTGTGGAAAATAAAGCCAACTTTACTGCCTGGCGGCCCTTCCAACACCTTTCCATACTTCCCATTGAAGGCTTTGTCCCGGATATGCAGGACAGAGTTTATGTTGAACAGTTGAAAGAGAGAATGAAAGACCGGTTGCGCTTCCTGGAAAGTCGTGATACTTTTAAGGGTGGATTCGATAGATTACCTGCCGATGCGATTCAGGCAATGAAAGAAGTCATCTCCGATATCGAATTTTTGTAATCTCCCTATCCTGCAATATAATGCCCTTCCAGTTCGATGAGTAAAATAATTGAAAAGTTTTGCAAAATGCTGTAACTTGTTTGATATTTTATTGTATTCTAACTATGAAGAAAATAATAATATTGTTACTTGGTGTACTTTTGCTTATTGAACCGGCTAGAGCGTCTTATTCTGTTTTTGTACCAAAGAGCCTTAAACCTCTTTATACATACTTGGAAACTACTTTAGCCACCAATCATCGTTGGGTAGATAAACAGTGGGATGGTAAGATCAACTCAGGCTATATGCCCAATGCTTCTTTGATCCTTGCTAATTCGAATACAGCCAATGCTGGTTATTTAACCCCTTCTCACTTAAGTTTAGTGAACACTTTTATCAAAAGCTTAAAAGATCTTGGATGTAAATCAGTCCAGCTGGACCTTCAATTTCCAATTTTTGATGAACATTTTTTTGCCTATGCCAAGGATAATCACCTTATACCAACAACGGATCCAGGTGCTTCGGATTACTTAAAATTCTATAAAAATGTGGCCAAGCTAATTCGTAATCAAGGACTTACTTTTACGGTAGAAAGTCAGGTTGTATTCACCCAAAAAACCTATTCCCAACTGCCTGTGAAAGAATATTATCAATATTTTAATGACCAGGGAGAGCTGGGGCTTGAACTATATAAAAGCTATCGGCTGGAAATGCTAAAAACCATAGTCACAGAACTGGCTCCGGATTATTTGACCGTATGTAACGAACCAGATACCGAAGTTTGGCTGACCAGCATTGAATTACTAAAGAAAAATGAAAACTATGCCAGCATGGTTGCCTATTTTATCGATGGTCTCCAACCTCTGGCAGGTAAAACTAAACTGGGTTGCGGATTTGGCATCTGGGATAAAAATTCAGATTATTGGGTGGATACTTGGTCAAAATTACCTATCCAATTCATGAATATTCACATGTATGGTCTTGATAATTTTAGTAAAAATTATGAGGACAACCTGATCCCGAAGCTCGCCGAGACGGTTGATAAAATTCATTTATCAGGAAAATCTGTTGTGATGGGGGAATGTTGGCTATATAAGGTCATGGAAAACGACACCAAAAATATCGAAAAGCTTTATGGACGTGATTATTTTGATACTTTTATCCCCTTGGATATCTCCTATCTGCAACTGGTTGGAAAGATGACCCACTGGAAAAATGTTGAATATGTATCCCCTTTTTGGAGCAGCTTTTTCTTTAGCTACCTGACCTTCAATGAGGCAAAGAATCTTACTCCGGCAGAGCGTATGAAGCTAAATAACACAAAACTACGACAAAATCTCCAAAAAAGTATTTTTAGTGCTACTGGAAAAGCTTATCAAAAGATGAATCTGAATCCAGAAACGCTAAAACCCTAGGTGTCTGTCGATTGAATCAAAACAGTTCGAACCCTCTGTTTGTTTCCTCGGCGATCACCTCGGGATATTCTGGAAAACATACAAAAATAGTATGGGAATCAACTGGACCTCTATCCTTTTATAATTGCTCTTGCTTACTTTTCTGAAACAGAACAACAAATCGATCCCAAGGGGTGCAAGGTGAATTGGATTCAAGTCAAAACCTTTATGGAAAAAATCCAGAAAGATTTTTACCAAGCTGCAAAAAGCTTAGCTTAATAAAAAGCCACTAATTCAGGGTTTACGGGTAATGAAGCGTAAGTGAATTTCTGCAATGAGAGTTTATAGACATCGGATACCTGTGCGGAATTAAACCTTAGTCTTGCTAATGTTCAACTGTACAACGCCAGTCGAACTAACTCATTTGTTAGGCAATATCACTGACAATGGAGTAAAATACCATTTAAATAAATTGAAACAAGAAAATAGAATCAGGAGAGTTGGTCCAGATAAAGGTGGTTATTGGGAGATCGTGGAACAATAAAGCTTCCCTGGAAACTGAACTATTTTCTGCAAATATAATCTCAATATTAACGGATTTTTCTCTCCTTAGTATTTGCGCAACAAGCTGTTGCCCAATTGTGAAACAGCTTGTTTCATTGTTTGCCAAATTCTCCGACATCGCCTGCATATCTATCTTGTTTAGGTTAGCTACTTCCTCCCCTATTTAACAATTCTCCAATACAATAACCACTTCGTGATGTACCTATTCGTTCTATTTTCCCTTGTTTTTTAATTCTCGAAAATAATTTCTCAATTACCCTCTCCCTATGCTACTATCCAATTATCATGAGCCAATTATGTTAGTGTTGGTTTTTCTAAGTTCTGCTGTTTCTGATTTCTAATTTACCAAAAAGAACCGACACCTTTCGAACTGGTGACGTTTTGTCACCAGTTCTTCAAACTCTTTTAGGCAGGGGGAGCAACACCTCCAGCAAAGGGAAGTGACAATCCAACTGGTTACAAAGTGTAACCAGTTAAGAGTTTCAATCCATATTTCTGCAAGGGAGAGGTAATGGTTCAAATAGCGCAACAGGATGTTGTATAATTCATTCATCCACAATCTATAATAAGAAATTGGGTTTCGAAGTAAACAACTAATCCGGATAATTTGTATTCCAATTAAGTCGCTTAATCACTGCTCCTTGCTTATCAGAAATTCAACTAATTCGAATACGGTTGAGAATGGGTTGCAATCATAATGAGATTTCTGGGGACCAGGAGAATGGTACCGGTGAAGTCTCTTGGCATTATTCAATGCCGTTTTCATTCTATCCTCAAGATATTCATAAATATTCGGATCCGCTTTGTCGTAATCAATCCCTCTCTCTTTTTTCAATTCAATAGATAGTTTTTCTTCCAAATCTTGAACTGAATACTGATTTAAAAAGTACATAAAATGAAGAAGCAACCAAACTTCAAAAGCTTCCACAGAGAAAGCGATCTTGAATTTATATTCTCTTGCTTTTCTATAGGCTAAATCATAATTCATACGACAGCACCGATCCCTGTCAAATACACACCATACATAGTCAAATTCAATATCCAACTCATTTTCTCTTTGGTTTTTTAGGGTTTGGGTATATTCAACCAAATTACAAGTGCTTTGACCTTTTCCATAAACTTCAATATGCAAAGCAGGAACATGAAAACTCTTAAAGTAATTCTTCTCAGTTTGAGTACCCTCACAAACGATCAGGATGTAAGGATTAAGCTCCCTTGTTTTATTTACTTTCATTCTGGTTGGTAATGATATATTCCATTTCCTGGCTTAAATTATGAATAATGGGAACTCCACCATACCGTCCATGGCTATATTCTTTATCCCAGGAATCATCTTTCCGAACCGCAGGGAAACTTCCTAAACTAAATAAACTGCTCCTGCCATATTTATCTTTTTCCACGAACCAAAATTGATCTCGTCGCAAAATGCTTTTCTCCTTTAACAAAGCCTGGTTTTGCGTCGTAGTGATAAACTGGGCATTGTTCTTATTGATAGCCGGATTATTAAATAGATTGATCAGCTCCAAAACGAGCTCAGTATGGAAACTTCTGTCTATCTCGTCGATAAAAATGATACCGCCTTCGATCAATGTCTCGATAAGAGGACCAGCAAGATTATAAAACTTCCTGGTGCCGGTCGATTCATCCTCTAACAAAAAATAGACTACCTCCTTACTGGTTCTGTCTTTGTTGTATTTATAATGCCCCGTCTTCTCTACTAATAAATGAATGTTTTCCTGCTTCATCAGGTCTTCAACTAATCTAGGAGGTAGTTCTTCTTGTTTTGTTTTTAGCAGTTCTTTACCGGACACTAGATCGTCTTTTACTTGGATATCCACTATCCCAAAATCAGATTTTTTAACCAGCTGTTTAATCAGATCCTCCTTTAAATGATTCCTTTTTTTACTTTCATTGATGATGATGGAGGTGTTAAATTTTTCGCATCTTTCACCCATAATCCGAATACTGGAGAACCATTTAATAACCGACTTAGCGATTTCCCCATTAAACTGAGCCACTACGCTTATAAAAGGAACTTTTTCTGTCACCTTATCTGTTAAGTTATCTCCCTCTTTGAATTTAGCCCCTAGTTTGAATTCCTGATAATTCCGTTCAAAGAGCATGGTTTCTTTTTTGGAATAAGCAGCATATAACCACTCATGAAAGATTTTCTCGGTGCTGACTTCAAAGCCATAGCGATACTGCGTACTATCTTGTATAAAGATAAACTCAAACTCAGAAGATTGGTTTTCTGATTCAGTAGACAATAAGAAAGGTTTGGTCGGTATCTTGTAGTCGGATCCAATATTCTTGATGGCATTTAGCAAAAAGATCTTGGCATAATAAAACACCTTAAAGAGATTGCTCTTCCCGCTGCCATTCGCTCCATATATATTAATATTTCGCAACACTCTTTTCTCGCTACCATTCAAAGGGATCGTATTTTGATCAAGGAGAGTCTTATCAGAAGTTGCAACCATGGTGAGGATAGCCTCATCCTGATACGAGTAGAAATTCTTAAAACTAGCTTGTAATAACATGTTTACCTCCGGTCGTCTTATTGTATTCTATTTTCAGCATATGTAAATACTCTTTGTGAAATTTTAACAAAAGTAAAAAGAATAAATAAAAATAATAAACTTATTGTTAAATTTTGGGTAGATTTTAATTGGAAGGATGAAATTGATTAATCCTCTTCATATATTGTTGAAGCTACCAATCTGGATTTTCCAGATTCGTGGTCTACATACTTCAGAACGCACGTCGATTTGTACCAGAATCTGCTCCGTTCGTGAGCCCTTTGAGCCAATAAGCTCATAGTATGTTCCATAGCCTCTTGAACCTTGTTTATTACCTCTCTCCTATCTTCTTTTTGAACTTCTATAGTTGTTTCCATTTTGGAAATAACTGAATCTTCGACCAGTTCACCACTTTCAAAGATGTTTTAAGATGTTTGGCGATAGCTGGTATACCTACACCAAAAAGATTTCAGCGTATTGAGCGATTTTTGTTCCCGCCAGAAGCCATGCGAGAAGCTGTGACTAACGCAATAGTTCACAAGGATTACAGCAGCGGGATTCCAATACAGATTAGCGTCTATGAAGATAAAATAATTATTTGGAATGCCGGACGGCTACCTGATATTCTACCTATTGAACGACTTCTTGAGAAACACCCATCCATTCCCTATAATCCACTAATTGCTACTGCTTTTTTTAGAGCTGGTTATATCGAAGCATGGGGTCGGGGAATCGAAAAAATTAGACAAGAATGTAAAAAAGCTAAAACTCTTGAACCTCATATAGCTTACGATTTTGGTGGTTTGATGGTAACTTTTAGAGCTAGGGTACCTGATACAAATTCAGGTCAAACTACCCAGAAAACTACCCAGAAAATACTGGCAATACTAAAAGATAATCCTAAAATTAGTAGGGTCGAACTAACTCATTTGTTAGGCAATATCACTGACAAGGGAGTAAAATACCATTTAAATAAATTGAAACAAGAAAATAGAATCAGGAGAGTTGGTCCAGATAAAGGTGGTTATTGGGAGATCGTGGAACAATAAAGCTTCGTCACTGGCAGTATGTGCAAAATTTGCACATACGGAATTTTCCTCCAATTCATAACCTTCAAATTTGTTTTTCTCAACCTTAACTTGACCCTTTGGTGTGGTATAGAGCAAAAAATCCGTAGAGGTGTTTTGTGGAACTATCTGTTTATTCTTTTTCAATATTTGCCAATCCCTGTCACCGCGAGACCATGTCGTGGCGGTCTCGAAGTCTGAAGCTTTATTGGTTCTAAGGTTAAAGTTAAAATGGTTATTAAAATCAAGGAACGTTTTGAAAGTAACTTGGCACCTTTTTGGTCTCAGCTTGGTACCAAATGTAATAGCAAATCTTCACAGTTCTCTGATAGAGATTCATAAGAAAGCGAAACGCTTGAAAGTCCAATCTGAATGCCTTCTCCTTGACGAATTAGTTAAACAACTTGTTTGATATCCATGTGTTACCTGTTGGTCCTATCCTGTTCATTAATCGTCAGCTGGGTCGTCAACACTTTTTTGCATTGTATTCCGTTGCGATATATCCTTTTTGCTATTTCTTCTGCATGTAATCTTTTTGTTTTAAATAAGGTTGTTTCTTGTTTTAATTTTGTTTCACTTTTTAAACTTTCTTCACCTTCTGGTAATGGTATATTTCTTGTTTCGCTTGTTTCAATATTATGTTTCATCTCTATATTGTTCTTATTTTGTGTAACATCTTTTGGTATTAAATTCTTTAGTGTTTCAATTGTTTTTTTTAAGTATTCTAAATCCCTCTTTATATCGTTTAATTGCGCCTGGGCATTAATATTGCAATCAACTTGGTTATTTGTGCTTTGTTTTATATATTTAATCACCGTTGCACTCGATACACCCGTTGTAGCGACTATATCCCGGATTGTTTTTCCTGCTTCTCTCAATTGTTTTATTTTCTTTAATGTTTGATAGTCGATTAACTTTCCTTGTATAGCCATATTACGCTCCTTATAAACAGTTTAAAACATTATACTATTTCACGCTTGAAATAATATACTCGATACCTCATCATTCCATAAACTGTGATAAGTTCCCAACCTTCTTTTCCTAATTCATTTAAATAACAGTTTAGTTCTAACTCTGTTTTTTTTATTTCAAGAATCACGGTCCGATACTCCCATTTTTTCATGCTTTATCTCCTTTTGTTTTAAAACAATTAGAACATAATTTTTTATGGTTTAAAACAGTTTTAATTAATACCCTATTTTTCTTCATTACCAAAAGCTTTACATGTTTTAATTTGTATTTCCGCTATGTTCAGTTAATGGATATGCTTTTTTATTTAGCCCTTACTTGAAAATATTTTCCACAAACTGGGCAGGTAACATCTCTGACTGGTCCAACAAATAGCAAGGCAATTAAAATAAAAATACCAATGCCTAATGGCATTGTTACTATTCCAACAAAAGTTAAACATCCCTTTGTGCTCGAAGTTGCTTCTTTTAAATTTTCCAATTCACCAGGTCGCAAATCAGGAAATTCAAGGTAACTTCTACAAGTTGGACATGTACAATTCATAAACCCTCCTATTTTTTAGATATTAATACTAAAAAGTTTAATAATAATATTTCGAAAAAATATTTTTCCTATGGGCAGGTAATACAAAGAATTTTCGGGAGGCTAACCTCTCTGCCGGAAATATATAAAAAAACTCCATTTATGAATCTGCTCCAAATTCTAACGTATCATCTGATTCTTTTAATTTTGCTGATTTAACAACATCTATTTTATGGCTTACGGGAATAGTGATTCTGGAACCATTTAAAAGCTCTTCTGCTGTAATAATCTGAATTTTTGGGTAATCTTTTTCGATTAACCGATTATGGTATAAACCAATCTTATTACATTCTTCTATCATTGGTTTTGTTGGTGGATACAATGTAATAAAATAGCCCATTGCAGCCTTTTCCCTTTCTATAGCTCCATATAACTGCATAATATAAGA